>CAJVZC010000013.1 GCA_913019935.1 uncultured Methylococcales bacterium | reverse complement strand
GTCTTAGTGGCTTAAGTAATCAAGAAACAGCTCGCCGCGGTAATTATTACGGCATGATCGGAATGGCTATCGCTATTTTTGCGACCATTATGAGTGATTCGGTTTCTTCTTATGTTGTGCTTATTATTGCGCTACTTATAGGCGGAGCTATCGGCGCTAAAGCAGCCTTCAAGGTTCAAATGACCGAGATGCCTGAATTAGTCGCCATTATGCACAGCCTCGTTGGTATGGCAGCCGTTTTAGTCGGTTATGCTAACTTTATTGACCCTACATCAGCACTAACCGGTGTCGAAAAAACCATTCATGAAGTTGAAATTTATATCGGCATTCTTATTGGTGCGGTTACCTTTTCAGGGTCGGTCATTGCTTTTGGTAAATTGAGTGGAAAAATCAGCGGTAACCCCGTAATGATTCCGGGACGTCACTGGCTGAATCTCAGCTTACTCGTCGCCTCAATATGGCTCTGCACACAATTTGTTGCAGGTGCTGAAACCGGCGGTGGTACTTTCTCTCTGTTGATCATGACTATCATTGCGCTTGCTTTTGGCGTACACATGGTTATGGCGATTGGCGGTGCTGATATGCCTGTTGTGGTTTCCATGCTAAATAGTTACTCGGGGTGGGCGGCAGCAGCAACCGGTTTCATGCTAAACAATGATCTGTTAATTGTGACCGGTGCCTTAGTGGGTAGTAGCGGTGCGATTTTAAGTTACATTATGTGTCGTGCTATGAACCGTAGCTTCATTAGCGTTATTGCCGGTGGCTTTGGTACAACCAGTGGCGGTCCTGCCGCAACGGTAGAAGGTGAAGTTGTTGAAATCAACGTTTCAGAAACAACAGCATTATTGAAAGATTCCAAAAACATCATGATCATTCCAGGTTATGGTATGGCTGTTGCTCAAGCACAGCACACCGTTAATGAAATCACCAAGCTACTAAATGGAAAAGGCAAAAATGTCCGCTTTGGCATTCATCCTGTTGCCGGCCGTATGCCCGGCCATATGAATGTATTGTTAGCAGAGGCTAAAGTTCCTTACGATGTGGTTTTTGAAATGGATGAAATCAATGATGACTTCCCAAACACTGATGTCACGATCGTCATTGGTGCTAATGATATTGTTAATCCGTCCGCATTAGATGACCCCAACAGCCCGATCGCTGGAATGCCTGTGTTGGAATGTTGGAAGGGTGAAAACACCATCGTTCTTAAACGAAGCATGGCCTCAGGTTATGCCGGTGTTGATAATCCATTGTTTGTTCATGAGAAAACGCAAATGTTATTCGGCGATGCCAATACCAGCTTGCAAGCGGTACTCAAAGAACTGCAGGATTAGTCTTCAAACAAAAAAAGGGCAACTCAATTGCTTGAGTTGCCCTTTTTTATTGTCTTAAATTTAGTTATTTCTCTACAGATAGACCTGACGATACCCATTCCTTAATACCGGTACGGTAATAAAAAACGAATCCATTTTGCCAGCCCCAATCTAATGCTTTCTGAGAAGCCCACCCGGCTAACTCACTGGCATTACCTGAACAATAAAAAACAACGCGCCCGGTCTTCTTGTTCACCAGCGTTGCCAACGACTGTTCTGTTAGATCGTTATAATCCAAATGCTTAGCACCCGGAACATGTCCTTGGTTATATTCTTCAAGGGGACGTAAATCAATAAAAACAAAACCGTCCTGACTCGATAACTTATACGCTAAATAAGAATCTGTTGTTGTTGCACCAATAATCTTACCTGGCGCGCCACCCGCCCAAACTTGAGAAAAACTAACCAACATCACAATCATGCTTACTAACTGGATCTTACGCATCTTTACTTCTCCTAAAATTCAACCTTAAAATACAAATTAGAGTCAAGCTCTAAACTTTATGATAAATATCGGCACCATCATCTAAAAACTCTTTGGATTTCTCACCCATACCAGCCTCTAAAGCTTCGCCTACCTCTATACCTTTCTCTGCCGCATAATCTCTAACATCTTGACTAATCTTCATAGAACAAAAATGAGGCCCGCACATCGAACAGAAATGGGCAACTTTTGCTGAATCTTTAGGCAGTGTTTGATCATGAAATTCCCGCGCTTTCTCAGGATCAAGACCTAGATTAAATTGATCTTCCCAGCGGAACTCAAAACGCGCCTTAGATAAAGCATTATCCCGCGCCTGCGCACCAGGATGTCCTTTCGCCAAATCAGCTGCATGTGCCGCAATTTTATAGGTCACAATACCTTCTCTAACGTCTTCCTTATTCGGCAGGCCTAAATGTTCTTTTTGAGTAACGTAACACAACATAGCACAGCCATACCAGCCAATATTAGCCGCTCCAATCGCTGAAGTAATATGATCGTAACCCGGTGCAATATCGGTTGTTAATGGCCCTAAGGTATAAAATGGCGCCTCGTCACACGCTTCTAACTGCTTTTCCATATTGACCTTAACCATATGCAACGGCACATGCCCTGGCCCTTCAATCATGGTTTGGATATCGTGTTTCCAAGCAATTTTAGTTAATTCTCCCAAGGTTTCGAGCTCACCAAACTGAGCAGCATCATTGGCATCAGCGATAGAGCCGGGTCGCAACCCATCCCCTAATGAAAAGGAAACATCATAAGCCTTCATGATTTCACAAATGTCTTCAAAATGCGTATAAAGAAAACTTTCCGTATGGTGGGCTAAACACCACTTAGCCATTATGGAGCCACCGCGTGAAACAATACCTGTCACACGTCGTGCCGTTAATGGCACATGTTGCAAGCGAACACCCGCATGAATAGTGAAATAGTCAACCCCTTGTTCAGCTTGCTCAATTAACGTATCTTTAAAAATTTCCCACGTGAGTTCTTCAGCTTTACCGTCTACTTTCTCAAGCGCCTGATAAATAGGCACGGTACCAATAGGCACAGGGGAATTACGTATAATCCACTCCCGCGTTTCATGAATATTCTTACCCGTAGAAAGGTCCATAATCGTATCAGCCCCCCAACGAATACCCCACAACATCTTTTCAACCTCCTCTTCAATGGACGAGGTCACCGCTGAATTACCTAAATTACCATTAATTTTGACCAAAAAATTACGGCCAATAATCATTGGTTCTACTTCTGGGTGATTAATATTACACGGAATAATTGCCCGGCCTCTGGCAACTTCATCTCTAACAAACTCTGGCGTTATACTGGTTGGAATCGCTGCACCAAAAGATTCCCCTGGGTGCTGGTTACGATAAAACTCGTGATTTTCTGCAATTTTCTGATTTTCTCTAATCGCAATGTATTCCATTTCTGGCGTAATAATCCCTTGTTTTGCATAATGCATTTGAGAGACATTGGCACCCGCTTTTGCTTTTCTGGGGTTATGCGTATATTGAAACCGCAAAGAATCAAGTGCGGGGTTTGATAACCGCTCCTGCCCATAACGAGAACTTAATTGTTGTAATTGTTCCGTATCATTCCGGTCGTCAATCCAATTGCCACGAACGGATGACAAACCTTTCAATAAATTTATTTCAACAGCGGGATCAGTGTAAACGCCCGACGTATCATAAACATAAATAGGGGGATTCTTCTCTACGCCCATCGAAACGGGGGTGTCTGACAAGGTTATTTTCCGCATCGGTACGCGAATATCTTCGCGACTGCCTTCTACATAAATCTTTTCAGAGGCGGGGTATGGATCAATTCTGACACTAGAAATAGTGGCCGATGGAATGTCTTCACGAATAGCGCTCATGCTAATCTCCAATAATTTTAAACAAGGCGCAAGAGTATGGGGCTTTCCTACGCCGGTATTAACCGGAATCAGGTTCAAAGGGTAATCTCAGCCTTAAATCAGGCACCCCTAGCCTTGGGTGTTCTGGGCAAACGAAAACTAGCCACATTTTTCAGCTAGCGCTCATAAAATCCCATAAGTTTGGTTATTCCTTATAATTATATCAAAACTGACCCTAGACAGATAGTTCGATAACCAGATAAAAACTTTCCAAGTGATAATTAGAATTTTGTGCTCCCAGGTTAATTAGCCCACCAACCACATAAAACTATTATCACAACAGCAAAAAATGGTATTCTTCGTTCACAATACATAATCGCATACTTACATCCAGCTAATGTCTTTAATCAGCGATCCTAAAGCCTCAGAAAAACCGGTTCTTGAATTCAAAAGTGGCTCTTTTACCATGCCTAGCTTACATTTGGCGAGTAATAACCTCTCGGCTATAAAAACAGCTCTCGAAATAAAAATAAAACAAGCCCCTGATTTTTTTAATCAATCAGCGATTATCATTGACCTGCAGACGTTAACGAAAGAAAACATCGACATCGATCCTAAGGAACTGGTCAACTTAATTCGCGCACTGAATTTTCAACCTATTGGACTCAGAGGCGGTAACGAAAGCCAAAATGACCAGGCTCGATTATTAAATCTGGCCATCCTAAATACCTCCCCTCAACCCACAACCGCAACGAAAAACCCTGCAACGCTAACAACGCCAGAAACTCATGCGCCTGATTCAAGCGCTAGCGAAATAATCACCTCTCAGGTCCGTTCAGGGCAACGTGTTTACAGTAAATCGGACCTAATCATTTTATCCAGCGTTAGCGCCGGTGCTGAAATAATTTCTGAGGGCAACATCCATGTCTATGGTCCCCTAAAAGGCCGCGCCTTGGCCGGTGTTTTAGGGGATAAAGATTCCCGAATTTTTTGTTTAAACCTTGAGGCCGAACTTATTTCCATTGCTGGAATTTATCAGGTTAGCGAAAACCTTGATACCGCAAGTTATAATAAACCCATACAAATTTATCTGAATAATGAAAAATTAATCATTCAAGATTTATAAATACAGACCCATTAGGAGAACATTAAATTGGCTAGAATTATTGTCGTAACCTCAGGAAAAGGTGGTGTTGGTAAAACCACAACAAGCGCTGCTCTCGCTATGGGACTAGCTCAAAAAGGCCATAAAACCGTTGTCATTGATTTTGATGTTGGCTTACGCAACCTTGACTTGATTATGGGTTGCGAGCGTAGAGTTGTTTATGACTTTATTAATGTCATTAGCGGCGAATCAACGATTAACCAAGCCTTAATCAAAGATAAACGATGCAACCAGTTATATATCTTACCCGCCTCTCAAACACGTGATAAAGAAGCGCTCACTCAAGAAGGCGTCGGAAAAGTATTAGACGAATTATCAAAAACCTTTAAATATATTATCTGTGACTCACCCGCTGGCATTGAAAGAGGTGCTACGCTTGCAATGTACTATGCCGATGATGCTTTTGTTGTCACTAACCCGGAAGTTTCATCTGTCCGCGATTCTGACCGTATGCTTGGTATCCTATCAAGCAAATCAAAACGCGCCGAAGAAGGCCTCGAACCGATTAAAGAGTATCTCTTACTGACACGCTATTCACCAAGTCGCGTGGAATTAGGTGAAATGTTAAGCGTTGATGACGTTCAGGATATTTTATCACTCCATCTTATCGGTGTGATTCCTGAGTCCAAAGCAGTACTCAATGCTTCCAATGCAGGTATTCCCATCGTTCTCAATGAAAAAAGTAAAGCAGGTCAAGCCTATTCAGACATTGTTGATCGCTATTTAGGACATGACATTCCTCACCGTTTCATTGCGCCGAATAAAAAAGGCCTATTTGGTAGAATTTTTGGAGGGAAGTAATGAGCTTATTAGATTATTTTAGAACTAAAAAAACCAGTTCAGCATCCCTTGCCAAAGAACGCCTACAAATTTTAGTCGCCCATGAACATGCCGCTGAGAACCAACCGTCTTACCTTCCTGAACTACAAAAAGAACTTTTAGCTGTAGTTTCTAAATATGTTGAAGTGGATCTCAATGCGATTACTATTAATTTTGAACAAGATGAACATCAAGATATTTTTGAACTCAAAATAGATATTCCTAGCGAGGATGACTAATCCCCCTGCATAAAGACTAACAGGCTTAATCCGTAATCGTTTTAAGCCTGTTTTCTACACTAAATAAACGGTTGCTAACCCTAGAAAAATAAAAAATCCCAGAACGTCTGTTACCGTTGTCAAAATGACCCCACCTGCTAACGCAGGATCAATATTCAATCGCTGTAACACCATCGGTATTGACGCTCCTGCTAATGCTGCAAAAACCAGATTAATCATTAAGGCTACAGCAATTAAAATACCGATACTAACACTATCGAACCAAAGCCAAACGATACAACCCACAAAAAAAGCCCAAACCACACCATTAATCAACCCAATCGCTAACTCTTTGATTATAAGGCTATTAACATTAGCACTACCAATCTGTCTAAGTGCTAACCCACGGATAAACAAAGTCAAGGTTTGGCTTCCTGCAATACCGCCCATACTCGCAACAATTGGCATTAAAATAGCCAATACCACTATTTTATCGACTGTCATCTCAAAAATACCGATAACCCAAGAAGCCAACAAAGCCGTACACAAATTAACGCCTAACCAAAGCGCTCTTCTTTTAGCACTTAACAAAACGGGCGCAAACATATCTTGCTCTTCATCAAGGCCCACCATGCTCATAAACGAATGGTCACTCTCATCACGGATAACATCAACAACATCATCAATCGTTATTCGACCCAATAACTTCCCGGCTTCTGATAACACCGGTGCAGAAACGAGATTATGTTCTTCGAATAATAAAGCAATGTCCTCAACCGGCATTTGAACCTGAATAACATCCACATTATCCTTAATCATAAGGTCTTCGACACGCTCGCCACCATCGTATGTTAATAAGATAGTTAATGGCAAAACCCCCTTAAAATTATCATCGCGATCGACAACGATAATCTTATCTGTCGACTTAGGAATCTCCCCTTTTAAACGTAAATAACGAATCACAACATTTAAATTCACATCTGAACGAATCGATAACGTGTCAAGACTCATTAAACCGCCCGCACAATCATCGTCGTAACTTAAAACACGCTCTAAACGCGCCCTATCTTGTTGCCCCATAGATTCTAAAACTGTGTTTAATATCACTTCCGGTACATCTTTTAGGAAATCAACCAAATCATCAGACTCTAGCGTATCGGCAGCATTGATCAATGCATTATCATCTGTTGCTTCAATGAGACCCGTTCTCACCTCATCATTTAATTCAATCAACACTTCACCAACAAATGCACCCGGCACTAACTTCCAAATAATCTCACGATCCCCAGGCCTTAATGACTCTAACAAATGCGCTATTTCGGCAGGGTGTAATGCACTCACTAAGCGTTGAACGGATGTTAATGTCCCGCTTTCAAGAAGATCGGTTACAAACTGTAATTGTTGTTCTTTATTTGGCTGCATAAATTTACGGGTATAGTTAACTATTTTAGTGCACGATGATTCAAGCAGAAAACGGCATTCAATTTGAACACCCGAGACCCCCTCAAGTTCTAGAACAATGCCAGATTCAATACTGGATGTTACAACAATTCGCGGTGCCGATGAATAACATTAATTGCTGATGATTTAAAATGTTGCGCCAATTTATCGATCAAAAAAACTGATCGATGCTGGCCCCCAGTACAACCAATTGCTATCGTTAAGTATAAGCGATTATCATCGATAAACTTCGGAAGCCACCGATCAAGAAAACTCGTAATGTCTTGATACAGTAATTGCACATCTTCTTGATGATTAAAAAAGTCAACCACTGCGGCATCTTTGCCTGTGAACCCTCTTAATTCGGGTACCCAATAGGGATTAGGTAAACATCTAGCATCAAAAATAAAATCCGCATCAAGTGGCGTACCGTTCTTATACCCAAAAGACTGAAGTATTAGCGACAACTGAGTGTCGTTATGCATACCGACATATGCCTTTATCTGGCTTCGTAGTTGGTGGTAGTTTGTTTGACTGGTATCAATGACTAAATCGGCATATTTAGCAATTGGTTTTAAAACATCTTTTTCTATATCGATAGCCTCGGCTAAAGGCAAATTAAAATCAGACAAGGGGTGACGTCTACGGGTTTCACTATAACGCTTTAACAGCGCAGACTCATCAGCCTGAATATAAATAACCTCAACAGCCACCCCTTTTGTTTTAACTAATTTCAAGACCCCATGAAAATCTCTCAGCGCTTCACTTTGATTTCTTGCATCAATACCAATAGCCGTTTTTTCATAAATATTTCGTTCGACCAACATGACATGGTCAATAAATTGTTCAAATAACAATATCGGTAAATTATCAATACAATTAAAGCCACAATCCTCCAAGGCACCTAAAGCAACATTTTTCCCTGCGCCAGAATGACCGCTGATAATAACCAGCCTCATAATAAAAGCTCTTTCATTTTGACGGCCGGAAAGTAACTGGCATCGGGGCAAACTCGCAATAATCCTTGAATTTCCAAAGCGCTGAAAAACCCATTACCTAAAGACGATGGTCAATGACCTTCTCTTTATGCTTTAAAAGTTGGCGATCTAACTTATCAACCAGAGCATCAATTGCTGGGTACATATCTTCTTGCTGGTCTTCTGCAAAGATCTTAGCACCACTCACCTGAACCGTTGCCTCTGCTTTATGCACTAGTTTTTCTACTGACAAAATCACATGGATATCGGTAACCTTATCGGTATGTCGCTCTATTTTCTGAAATTTTGTACCCACATAATTTCTTAATGATTCAGTTACATCAACATGGTGACCCGCTACATCTATTTTCATAAAAACACTCCTGTCTTGAGTAATATAAAAATTACTTATTACGAAAACCTTTTCCTATGACTTGAAGATGGTATTGCCATCCCCTCCCTGTATTTAGCAATGGTACGTCTTGCTACATTAATACCTTTATCATTTAAGATAGTAGCAATATTACTATCACTTAATGGTTTTTTAGAGTTCTCATTCTCCACTAACTCCTTAATCAAAGACCTAATTGCAATTGCAGAACACTCACCTCCTCCAACAGTTGAAACATGACTTGAAAAAAAATACTTAAATTCAAAAATACCACTCCGGGTATGCATAAATTTTTGCGTTGTCACCCTAGATATAGTCGATTCATGTAGATCTAATTCTTCGGCAATATCCTTTAATATCATAGGCTTCATTGCTAAAGGACCATTCTCTAAGAAACCAATTTGTTTTTCTACGATGGCTTTAGCAACACGTAAAATCGTATCATTGCGACTGTGTAAACTTTTTATAAACCACCGAGCTTCCTGTAATTGAGTCCTCATTGACACATTGTCGGTAGTTTCATCAGCTCTTTTAACCATGCCTGAATATAACGTGTTGACCCGTATTTTAGGCGCGACATCGGGATTGAGTTCTACCTGCCATTTACCTTTCCCTAAACGCGCCACATAAACATCAGGAACAACATAATCACTCAATGTGGTATTTAAAATTGCACCCGGCTTAGGATCTAGCGATCGAACAATAGCAATAACCTGACTCAGCTGTTCAGCGGTAATCGCAAGTTTACGCATTAATTTCTGACGATCATTATTAGCAAGCAATTCGAGATGATTGGTGACTAATCTTAAGGTAATCGCCTTAATCTCCTCAGGCAACTCCTTATGTTGTAATTGCAATCTTAAACAGTCAGATAAATCAATTGCCCCAACACCGAGAGGATCAAAATTCTGAACTCGGTGCAAAACCGCCTCGACTTCAGACAAAAACAACTCTTCTAACTGAGTAGAAAGACTCTGCCAAATCATGTCTAAGGTATCAACAAGATAACCATCCATACTAATATTATCTATTAATGCACTGGCGATATTTTGCTCTCGCTCTGAGAACGAAACAAAACCTAATTGCCACATAAGATGATCCTGTAACGACTCAGACTCACTATGCTGAGCCTCGTAATCAGGTCTATCACTACTGGCATTAACTGGCATGGATGGGGTATTGTCATAGATATCTGACCAAGTCGTATCTATGGGTAGTTCATCAGGGAGTATAACTTCAGAACCATGACTGGTAATTAAGTCTGCTTCATCAGCCTGAGTAGCAGCGTTAGTCGTTTCTAACGGCCCTGAAAAAGAATCGTCGTCACCGTCGTCCTCAACCTCCAGCATATAATTAGAATCTAAAGCTTGCTGAATCTCCTGCTGCATGTCCAACGTAGATAACTGCAACAACTTAATTGCTTGCTGCAACTGAGGTGTCATTGTTAACTTTTGTCCAAGACGCAGCTGTAATGATTGCTTCATAAAACCCTTAGAGTTAGAACCACACCTTCATTTTAGCTTAATTTTATTATTTTTTTTCCGTTAATAATTATTCTCAGCAACAATCGACCCACTCTACCGCCATTGTATTGACCTCTACAATGTAAAATCCTCACCCAAATAGACTTGACGAACTTTTTTATTCTCTACAATTTCATCACTACTCCCTTCAGCGATAATCTTGCCTTCATTCACAATATAAGCACGGTCACAAACACCCAGTGTCTCTCGTACATTATGCTCGGTAATTAAAACACCTATACCACGTTGAGAGAGATGCTCAATAATCCCTTTTATATCCTTGACTGACAACGGGTCCACACCAGCAAAAGGCTCATCCAATAAAATAAATTGCGGATCCATTGCTAAGGCTCTCGCAATTTCTACGCGTCGGCGCTCTCCGCCTGATAAGCCCATTGCGATATTATTAGCCAAATGTTCAATAGTTAATTCATTGAGTAATTCCTCAATCATGACCTCAATTTGGCCATCTGTTAACTCGGGTCGTAGTTGCAATACAGCTCTTAAGTTATCTGCCACACTTAATTTACGAAACACTGATGCCTCTTGAGGCAAATAACCAATCCCCATTTGTGCCCTGATATTCATAGGGTGATGCGTAATCTCTGTTTCATCCAAGAATACTTGCCCAATATTTGGTTTTATGAGCCCAACCACCATATAAAAGCTGGTTGTTTTACCGGCACCGTTAGGCCCTAGCAGCCCAACAATTTCACCGGTATCAACATGAATAGATATACCGTCAACGACATTGCGTTTGTAGTAGGTTTTCACAAGGTTATTTGCTGCTAGTCTGGCCATAGTTAAACTATTTATTTTGAGGGTTGTAAGATCACGCGAACACGCTTTTTACTTTTAGGCTCACTCACTGCTCTGGCTATTTTAGTTTCCAAATCATATTCAATTTTTTCACCAACATAGGTCCCATCATCCTTCCAAACCACTGCATTTTTAGTTAGGACGAACAATTCACCTGGATAATAATCAGTCCGTAAAGACTTGCTTCTGAACTCTTCTTGGTCATCAATGAGAGACAGTTTTCTCACTCGCGATGGCCGTCCATAAGCAGTCATCTTCTTAACTCGATTGTCATCATGAAAAAAAATATCTATCTGATCACCTTTAACACGCAATTTCTCAGCCGGCTGCCAAGCCACTGCTTTTTCTGTCAGCGTTAATAATGATTGCTGGGGCAAATAATGAGCCTTTAACGATTCACTCCTATAATCAACGTTGTCACTGTTAGGTAACAACTTTCTAATGGTGACCAGTTTGCCTTGGGCGATCATCTCTTCAAGTTGACCATTGTTATTAAATAACTCAATCTTATCGCCCTTAATACGTAATTGATCACGGGGCTTCCAAGCCACCGCCTGTTTTGTCAGCACCCACAGTGATTTTTCTGGAAAATAGTCCGCCTGCAACGACTCACTTCTAAAGTCTATGTACTGACCATCCTGACTCATTTGCTTGATATACGTTGGATGACCTACGGCGACTAATTTTTCAACACCCCCCTCCGCATTACTGTAAACCACTAATTCATCTGATTTTACTTCAAGTCCTTCACGAATGGTCGTGACCGCACCGATATAACGGGTAATCGACTTTTCTTCTGAATAAATAACGCGATTAGAATCGATATAAACGGGTGTTATTTTTTGTAATGGATCCGCTTGAGTCACCGAGACAAAGAGCCCGTTTACAACAATCAAACCAATAATAGTTAAAAGCGACTTTCTGAAAGCCTTATTGCATTTCATAACGCCCTTTTACTGTAGTCAACAACTCTAATGTGATCGGCTTGGAATAAATCATTTGCAGCCCGATTCCTTCAGTGCGGTCAGGCGGCGTAATAATTTCAGCCCATTGGTCTGTTTCTGCATAACTACGGTCTAGCTTCACTTTCAGGTCGCTCGTATTCACCCTAATTGGACGAACATCTTTCATTTGTGGACGCGTAATATGTACCACACCATTCAAAGACAAATCATTACCGTCAGCTAATAAAACTCCCCTATCTGCCTGAATAGTCCATGACGACCCATCTGGGTTAAAAAAAGTTATTTCACACTGTGTTAACTCTGTCGTTCCATCATCCTTAAAATGCGTCAAGCGCTTAGCCGTCAATATATTGACCGGGTTGCCCATAGTATCCATTTCAACTTTCTTATACCCTTCACTAAAATAATCCGCAGCATGCTCTTCTAATTGAACAGCAACAATCTCCTGCTCCTTTTGCTGGTCTAACAACCACCAACTCCCCAAGGTCAATAAGAAAAGCGCTGTATACAGCCCTACGTTTCTAATCACTCGTCACAATAATGACTTAAAACAGCATCCATTTTCCCACATGCCGTCAATATTAAATCACTGATCTCACGAACGGCGCCCTGTCCTCCATTAAGTTCTGAGCACCAATCCGCATATTCCTTCACGGCGGCGTGACCATCGTTAACTGTAATCGATAACCCCACTCGAGTCATAATCGGTAAGTCAGGTAAGTCATCCCCCATATGCGCAACCTGACTGGCTGAAACGCCCATGCTAGTCAGAAGACTCTCAAAGGCAGGGATTTTATTTTCTTGGCCTTGAAAAACATATTTCACACCCAGACTCTCCATTCTAAGTGCCACTGCATTAGATTTACGCCCTGAAATAACCGCAACATCAATCCCTATTTGTTGTAATAACTTAATGCCATGTCCATCTCGCGCATGAAAACATTTATATTCAGTACCCTGATCATTAAAAAATAATCGGCCATCGGTCAAAACACCATCGACATCAAGAATTAATAATTTTAACGCCCGCGCCTTCTGATTAAACTCAGCAATATTTTTCATACTCATTTACAGAATTCCCGACTGTATTAAATCATGCATATTTAAAGCCCCCACGACATGATTCTGCTCATCAGTCACCACTAAAGCATTAATTTTCTTTGCCTCCATAATTCGCATCGCTTCAACAGCCAAAATAGTCTCAGGAATCATCGTACAATTTGGACTCATCACCGTGGCAATACACGTTTGCTGAATATTGTCATTATTACCCAGCATACGCCTCAAATCCCCATCCGTAAAAATACCCGCAACTTGTTTGTGGTCATCAACGACCACCGTCATGCCTAATTTTTTTTCGGTGATTTCCAATAAGGCTTCACTAATCAGTGCGGTTTTAGCGACCACAGGAATCGCCTCACCTTTGTGCATTATGTCACTCACTCTCAGTAACAATCTTTTCCCCAAACTCCCACCTGGATGCGAAAAAGCAAAATCCTCAGCGGTAAAGCCACTGGCATTAAATAAAGCAACAGCCAAAGCATCACCCATGACCAAGGCAATAGTAGTGCTGGATGTCGGCGCCAAACCCAAAGGGCACGCCTCTCTTTCAACTTGAACATTTAAAATAACCGAGGAACATTCCGCCAACATAGAATCCCGGCAACCGGTCATTGCAATTAAAGGAACACCCATACGCTTTATTAACGGTAACAACGTTAAAATCTCGGGTGTTTCCCCTGAATTAGACAATGCCAAAACCACATCATGCTCGGTCACCATCCCTAGATCACCGTGACTGGCTTCCCCAGGATGAACAAAAAAAGCCGGCGTCCCTGTACTGGCTAATGTTGCTGCAATTTTACCGCCAATATGTCCCGACTTCCCCATGCCCAGCACAACAATACGGCCTTCACACTGACTCATTAACTGACAAGCCTGAATAAAATCATCATCGATTCTATCGCACAATAACTGGACCGCTTGAATTTCACTGTTAATAACCGCTAAAGCCGATTCTTTTAAAGCCTGTTTATCCATAACATCCATTATAATTTCAACATACCCAGTACCCAATACCTTATTGTAAAATAAACCATTGATAGCCCACATAAAAAGATATCAACGCAAAACCTTCTAACCGACTAATACAACCCGTCTTGTTAAAAAACTTATACCCAAAAACAAATAAAACACCGGTCAAGAAAAGCATCACGGGGAAATCTCGATACAACACACTCTGATCCAAAACACCGGGTGCGAATAAACCCGGTAGTGAATAAACCGCTAGTAGATTATAAATATTAGAACCAATAACATTACCAATGGCTAGATCCCCCTCTGTTTTGATAACACTCATAATCGAAGCCGCCAATTCAGGAAGACTGGTTCCCACAGCCACAATACTCAAGCCAATAACTAAATCACTTACACCATAATATTGTGCAATATTTACTGCAGCCCAAACTAAAAGCTTAGAACTAAACAATAACCCCAAAAGACCCAGAGAAAAAGCAAGCCAAGCCTTTTTTGTGGTCATTGCACTATCAAACTCATCAGAAAAGTCATCTGCTTGTGCATCACCTCGGGACGACCTAATTAACCACCCTAAAAAAACAACCAAGCCCAGCAACATAAAAACCGCGTCTATTTGCCCTAAGCCATCAAAAGCCAGTAAATAACAAAGAACACTAATACCCATCAGTATCGGAATCTCACGCTTCATAATACCGGAAGGCATGGCGATTGGAGCAATTATTGCCGTCACCCCGAGCACCATCCCAATATTAGCAATATTAGAGCCTAACGCATTCCCAACGGCTAAGCCTGAATTCCCTTGCAAAGAAGAAATTCCGGACACCAAAATCTCAGGAGCCGACGTTCCCAACCCGACAATAGTCAATCCTATCACTAAAGATGAAACGCCCATTTGCTTGGCGATCGAAACCGCACCAGAAACAAAATAATCCGCAGAAAAAACCAATGCAACCAAACTAAGGATAAGTATTACTATAAAAACAACCATAACTTCCGATCAGGTAAATTTATTTATTATGCCACGACCACCTATTGGCTGTATAAACTTATCCACCCTAATAATTTGACTTTATAATGACCGCTCATGGAGAATAGTAACTTTTTATCTTCAATCACTATTAATGGAAGAAAATAACACCCAAAACTCGAGCTTGGTGACTATTCGTAATCTATCATTCGCTCGCGAGCAACGGGTTATCTTTGATAACGCCTCGCTGGATATCCAACACGGTAAAATTACCGCCATCATGGGTCCAAGCGGCAGCGGAAAAACAACCTTACTAAAACTGATAGGCGGCCAACTTAGCCCATCCCAAGGCTCTATTGTGGTTGACGGGCAGCATATTAACCAATTAAATCGCTCGGAACTTTATGCCTTACGAAAAAAAATGGGGATGTTATTCCAGAGCGGCGCCTTACTGACAGATATTAACGTTTTCGATAATGTCGCCTACCCAATCCGGGAGCATACGGCTTTACCCGAATCCATAATTAGAACACTGGTTTTAATGAAACTACAAGCCGTCGGCCTCCGAGGTGCGAGACTGTTATACCCCAATGAGTTATCCGGCGGCATGGCCAGACGCGTCGCCCTTGCGAGAGCCATTGCATTAGACCCTATGATGGTAATGTATGATGAACCCTTTACGGGACAAGACCCTATATCGATGGGCGTTTTGGTGAAATTAATCAAAACACTCAATGACTCGGTCGGTTTAACAAGCATTATCGTTTCTCATGATGTAGAAGAAACCGCCGCTATTGCTGACTATATCTATATTATGTCATCTGGTAAAATAATCGGACAAGGCACACCGCAAGAACTTCAACAGTCAAAATCTGAATGGGTGCAACAATTTATGAATGGGAAGCCTGACGGTCCCGTTAAGTTCCATTATTCATCAGATAACTATTTCGACGACTTATAGCCATCTAGGGCAAAACTTAATAATGATTACGTTTTTATCAACTATTGGCCATTCAGTCATTGCCACCTTAACAAAAACCGGTAGAGGAGCTTTGTTCTTAAAACAAACACTGAGCTACACATTCAGTGTCCTGTGCCAGCCTCGATTAATTAGCAAGCAACTATTTTCTGTGGGTGTACTCACCATTCTTATTATTACCATTTCAGGCTTATTTGTAGGTATGGTATTAGGGTTACAGGGCTACTACATCCTTTCTGATTTTGGTGCCGAAGAAACCCTAGGGGTTATGATAGCCGCCTCACTGGTCCGTGAATTAGGTCCTGTGGTATCTGCCCTGCTCTTTGCCGGACGCGCTGGGTCTTCGCTCACGGCCGAAATTGGTTTAATGAAAGCTACCGAACAACTATCAGGCATGGAAATGATGGCCGTGGATCCGATTCAACGCATAGTCTGCCCTCGTTTCCTAGCGGGCTGCTTGTCAATGCCGCTACTCGCTGCTATTTTTAGCATGGTGGGTATTTTAGGCGGTCAATTAGTCGGCGTTTCGCTTCTGGGTGTTGATGAAGGGGCCTTCTGGTCTCAAATGCAATCAAGTATTGATTTTTATGATGATATCCTCAACGGCGTCATAAAAAGTGTAGTCTTTGGCTTCGTCGTTACCTGGATTTCACTCTTTGAGGGCTATGATGCGATACCCACATCTGAAGGGGTCAGCCGAGCGACAACACGAACGGTTGTATACTCTTCTTTTGCCATTCTAGGCATGGACTTTATTTTAACTGCACTCATGTTCGGAGATATTTAAAAATGCAGAACCCTAAATCACTGGAAACCTTAGTAGGGCTGTTCGTCGTTATCGGCATTGGCGCTCTTTTCTTTCTAGGCCTCAATGTCAGCAACCTTGCTTCTTACTCTGATACCGATGGTTACACCATTACCGCACGATTCGAAAATTCTGGCGGTCTTAAAGTACGTTCACCTGTTTCTGTTGCCGGTGTTCGAATAGGTCGCGTAACTGCTATAGATTTTGACAACACCAGTTATGAATCTGTCGTGCAAATGAAAATTGGTGCCCAATACAACACGCTACCGGACGACAGTTCAGCAAGTATTTTTACTGCAGGCCTACTCGGCGAACAATACATTGGCCTACAGACTGGCGCCTCAGAGGACTATTTAACGCACAATAGCGAATTAGAATTAACCCAATCCGCTATTGTTTTAGAAGAAATTATTGGCCAATTTTTATTCAGCGAAAAAGAAAATTAATCATGTCGGCTATTTTATTAACAGAAAACAGCCGCAACGATTATACTATCAGCGGTGACTTAACCTTTGCGACCATTGATGAAAGCATTGTCAATAAACTCCCCTTTAATCAGGAACCTATTAGCGTGGACTTCGCCCCCGTCACGCTTGCCGATAGCGCAGGATTAGCGCTACTCGTAGAATGGCAAAAAAAAGCGACGCGTAAAAACATCACATTACAGTTTAAAAACTTACCGCAACAAATAAAAGCATTAGCCAAACTTGTTGAGGTAAACGATTTAATTAAAAATACGCTCTAAAATTATTTAGTAGCGCACCATTGATTCCAACTTATAATTGATCTTATGGATAAACTCATTATTACTGGCGGCCAGACTCTAAATGGAGAATTACGCATCTCTGGTGCTAAAAATGCTGCATTACCTATTCTTGCGGGCTCCTTATTATCTGAGACGCCGGTCAAAATAGGCAACATTCCTCATCTACATGATATTACCACGACTATTTCCTTGCTCGGCCATATGGGTATCTCCATCACCATCGATGAGCATATGAATATCGAAATTGATACCCAAAACATCTCTAAATTTGAAGCTCCCTATGAATTGGTCAAAACCATGCGAGCCTCTATTTTAGTTTTAGGTCCTCTTTTATCACGCTTTGGGAAGGCACATGTCTCGTTACCCGGTGGCTGCGCTATTGGTACCCGACCCGTTAACATTCATTTAGATTGCCTCACTAAAATGGGCGCCAAAATTACCGTCAAAAACGGCTACATCCATGCCACTGCTGAACGTCTGCAAGGCACACACCTTATTATGGATCAAGTCACGGTAACCGGTACTGAAAACATCATGATGGCTGCCGTTTTAGCCGAAGGCACCACTATCATCGAAAATGCTGCAAAAGAACCTGAAGTTGAAGATCTTGCACACTTTCTTAATTGTCTGGGTGCTAAAATCACAGGAATAGGCTCTTCAACCCTTACCATTGAAGGCGTTAGCACACTCAAGCCTAAAGACTTATTTTATCAGGTCCTCCCCGATCGCATTGAAACAGGCACTTACCTTGTCGCCGCTGCGATCACAGGTGGGCATGTTAAACTTAAAGACACACACCCTGAATCACTTGAGATTGTTATCAACAAACTCCGCCAAACCGGTGCCGAGATAACTTGTGGAAACGATTGGATTGAACTCAATATGCACGGCAAGCGTCCTAAAGCGGTCTCGATTGAAACCGCACCTTACCCTGCATTCCCAACAGATATGCAAGCACAATTTACGGCCTTAAATGCCATTGCTACCGATACCAGTTTTATAACTGAAACGGTTTTCGAAAACCGCTTTATGCATATCCAAGAAATGCAACGCATGGGCGCTAAGATGACATTGAAAAACAATACTGTCATCTGTGAAGGAATCCCTGAGCTAACCGCCGCGCCTGTTATGGCCACTGACTTGCGTGCTTCTGCGAGTCTAGTTTTAGCAGGGCTCGTTGCCAAAGGTGATACCATCGTCGACAGAATCTATCATATCGACCGCGGTTATGAATGTATCGAAGAAAAACTAACCCAATTAGGCGCAACAATACGCCGTGTCCCTCATTAACTCAACAAACCAGAACTGCCGTTATGCTAACTATTGCTATCTCCAAAGGACGTATTTACGAAGAGGCCTTGCCCTTACTTGCCGCCGCCGACATTATCCCTATCGACGACCCCAAAAAATGCCGCAAACTCATTCTAGATACCAACCATCCTGATGTTAAACTGGTTATTATCCGTGCAACCGATGTACCGACCTTTGTCGAATACGGTGCTGCCGACATGGGAATTGCCGGTAAAGACGTATTAATTGAACACGGTGCTCAAAGCCTTTACGAACCTCTAGATCTTGGTATTTCAACCTGTCGTTTAATGACTGCTGCACATAAAGATGCACCGCCGTTAGGCCGCCGCATCCGCGTTGCAACAAAATATGTCAAAACTGCTCAGCACTATTTTTCCAGCCAGGGCATTCAAGCAGAAATCATTAAACTCTATGGCTCTATGGAACTTGCACCACTCGTCGGTTTAGCTGATTGTATTGTTGATCTCGTCGATACCGGCAATACCTTAAAGGCTAACGGATTAGAGCCCAAAGATTTAATTATGACCATCAGTTCTCGCCTCATAGTGAATAAGGCCTCAATGAAAATGAAACACCAACAAATTCAAACCGTCATTGAGCAAATTGCATCAGCCTTACCCTCAACGGCACCCTAGTGATGACCGTTACTCCTCAAATAAAACGCTTAGATAGCACAGAGACAGAATTCTCCACACAGCTAAAAGCATTATTGGCTTGGGACCAAACTGAGGACCAATCGATCCACGACAAAGTTCTGCATATTATTTCCTCGGTCCGCGACCATGGCAATAGTGCGCTACTTGATTATACTCAACAATTTGACCACCATGATGTCGGCCATTCGGACAACCTTGAAATCCCAAGAGACGCCCTAAAAGCCGCCTGGGATACGCTTCCGACAGACTGCTCTGAAGCATTATCTGTTGCTGCTCAGCGTATACGCGAATATGCTGAACACCAAAAACTACAATCCTGGCAATATCAAGAAACTGACGGCACTCTATTAGGCCAACAAATTACTGCACTTAATCGCGTTGGCATTTATGTCCCTGGCGGTAAAGCAGCTTACCCTTCTTCTGTGCTAATGAATGCTATCCCAGCAAAAGTGGCGGGCGTCAATGAAATTTTAATGGTCACGCCCACACCCTCAGGGCACCAAAATACCATGGTCTTAGCTGCAGCCTATCTCGCCGGTGTTGACCGTATCTTTACTATTGGTGGTGCTCAGGCGGTTGCCGCATTAGCCTACGGCACTGAAACTATTCCTGCTGTAGATAAAATTGTCGGCCCGGGAAATATTTATGTCGCCACAGCCAAAAAGCTTGTCTTCGGTCAAGTCGGCATAGACATGATTGCAGGCCCATCAGAAATACTCATTATCTGTGATGGGAAAAGCGACCCAGACTGGATCGCCATGGACTTGTTTTCTCAAGCAGAACACGATGAAAACGCCCAAGCTATTTTGATTTCTCCCGACGAGAATTTTCTCACCCAAGTCAACCAAAGCATCAAGAACCTTCTACCCACCCTTGAAAGAGCTGCTATCATCCGGAAATCTCTTGATTCCAGAGGCGCGTTCATTCATGTTCCTGATATGACTAAAGCCATTGAAATCGCCAATATTATTGCACCTGAACACCTTGAACTATCCGTTGAGAAACCAGAATTACTTGCGCCACTCATTCACAATGCCGGTGCTATTTTTATGGGTCGTTATACGGCTGAAGCACTGGGAGACTATTGTGCTGGACCCAATCATGTCTTGCCCACCTCCGGAACCGCTAAGTTTTCCTCCCCACTGGGCGTTTATGATTTCCAAAAACGCACGAGCTTAATCAATTGCTCTGCATCAGGTGCAGACTCACTGGGTCGCATCGCTTCCGTGCTCGCTCGAGGCGAAAGCCTAACGGCACATGCGCAATCAGCCGAATACCGAATCGTCAAAAAGTGATCTTAAAATTTAACCTGTAAAAAACAAATCCGTTCCCACTTGTTATAAACCATGAAAACCATCGAAAAATTAAGCACCGCTATTTTCCGCAAGAACATCCTTGAAATGACCGCCTATCAGGTTGCCGAGGCAGATGGGTTTATCAAACTTGACGCGATGGAAAACCCTTATGGTTGGCCCAATGAATTAACTGAGGCGTGGCTAAAGACCCTTAGAAACTGTGAAATAAATCGTTATCCGGACCCTGACGCCCGTCATTTAAGTGACAAACTCCGAGAGATGAATGAAATCCCAACAGAACTCGGGATACTACTCGGAAATGGCTCCGATGAAATCATCCAACTTTTATTAATGGCACTCCCGCCTACTGCACCGGTCATGGCTCCCGATCCCAGCTTTGTCATGTACAAACAAATTAGTGACGGCTTAGACCTTAACTTTCACGCCATTCCATTACAAGAAAATAACTTTGAACTTGATTTACCCCGCTTTATCCAGTCAATTAAAGAAATAAAACCTAAGATTATTTTCCTCGCCTACCCTAATAACCCAACAGGTAATTTGTTTAATACTTCGGATATCCAAGAAATCATTAATCAGGCTCCTGGATTAGTCATCATTGATGAGGCGTATGCGCCTTTTACTGATGCCACCTTTATGTCTGAAATATCAGATTTTGATAATTTACTGGTTATGCGAACCGTCTCCAAATTAGGCCTAGCTGGCCTCAGGCTCGGTTATTTAGTGGGTCAAAACGAAATCATTAACCAATTAAATAAAATTCGTCTACCTTATAATATCAATGTACTGACTCAAGTCAGCACCCTTTTTGCGCTATCAAACTACGCTATTTTTGAGCAACAAACGCAATTAATTTGTCAAGAAAGAACCGCATTAATGCAAGCACTCAACAACATACCTCAACTCGAGGTTTTCCCGAGCGACGCCAATTTTATTTTATTCCGCGTTTTAAATCAAAGCGCAGACGCACTATTCACCTTTTTAAAAGGCCAGCAGGTTCTAATCAAAAGCCTTGCTCATCATGATGCTCCGTTAACAAATTGTTTACGTGTGACTGTTGGCAAAAAAGAAGAAAATCGTATTTTCTTAACCGCTTTATCGCAATACTTCAGTCGCCTTAATCAAGAAAACTAATTTGTCTAAAAAAAACACGCGATTAATGCTATATTGACCCGGTTTGAGCACATTTACCAAAATAACTATCTATTTTTCTGTAGGAGTGAGATGTAATGAATAATTCAGGCGTAGACAAAACAAGACGCCAATTTCTTACCAATGCCTTAACCGTTGTTGGCGCAGTGGGTACCGGGTTCGTAGCGGTTCCATTTTTGTCCCAAATGCAACCTAGCGTTAAAGCTAAAGCAACTGGTGCGCCAGTACAAGTCAACCTTAGCAAGCTAGAGCCTGGGCAATTAATACGTGTCGAATGGCGAGGTAAACCGGTCTGGATACTGAATAGAACGGAAGCTGCACTGAGTACATTGGCTCCTTTGGAAAGTGAGTTAAGCGACCCTAATTCAGCCGAATCACTGCAACCAGTTGCCGCTCAAAATTCAACTCGGTCGTTAAAGCCGGAAATATTTGTGGCTATTGGTCTATGCACTCATTTGGGCTGCTCACCCACTTATCGTCCAGAAATTGCACCAACCGATTTAGGAAAAGACTGGCAAGGCGGCTTCTTTTGTCCGTGTCATGGTTCTAAATTTGATATCGCCGGCCGAGTTTATAGCGGTATGCCTGCCCCTACAAATCTAGAAATACCCCCTTATCGATATATTGATGATAATAACATCGTCATTGGCGACAATGCTTAAGGAGCTTAACGAATGAATTCTCCACGTTTTAATAATTTTGTAAATTGGATTCTCGCACGGTTCCCATTAACCAAAGTATGGAATGAACACCTTGCCGAATACTATGCCCCCAAAAACTTCAATTTCTGGTATTTCTTTGGCTCCTTAGCATTATTGGTTTTAGTCAATCAATTCGCAACGGGGATCATGCTCACCATCAACTATAAGCCTGATTCCGCACTCGCTTTTGATTCTGTAGAATACATTATGCGTGATGTTGACTGGGGTTGGCTGATTCGCTATATGCACTCTACCGGCGCGTCTGCTTTTTTTATTGTCGTCTATCTACATATGTTCCGCGGCCTCCTATACGGCTCCTTTAAAAAGCCGAGAGAATTAGTCTGGATTTTCGGGATGTTAATTTACGTTTGTCTAATGGCCGAAGCCTTTATGGGCTATCTACTGCCTTGGGGACAAATGTCCTACTGGGGCGCACAGGTAATCATTTCGCTCTTTAGTGCTATTCCTATTGTGGGCGAAGACCTTTCTTTATGGATCCGTGGCGACTATGTTGTTGCTGATGCTACCTTAAACCGTTTCTTTGCTTTCCACGTTGCAGCGATTCCATTAGTGCTTGTTTTGTTGGTTTTTCTACATATTGTGGCACTCCATCAGGTGGGTTCTAATAACCCTGACGGCATTGAAATTAAAGAAAATAAAGGCCCTGATGGAATCCCTGTTGACGGCATTCCTTTTCACCCGTACTACACGGTCAAAGATATTGTTGGCATCTGTGTCTTTGTCTTCTTTTTCTCAGTGGTACTCTTTTATATGCCGGAACTTGAAGGCTACTTTCTTGAACATGCTAATTTCATACCGGCAGACCCACTACAAACACCAGAGCATATTGCACCGCTGTGGTACTTTACACCGTTCTACGCTATTTTACGGGCCGTACCCGATAAATTTGCCGGTGTCCTTGCAATGGGCGGCGCTATTTTTGTTTTATTCTTACTCCCTTGGCTTGATACCGTCAAAGTTAAGTCAATACGTTATCGCGGTGGGATATACAAAAAGGCCTTATTCCTGTTTGTTATCAGCTTTTTTGGACTGGGCTACCTGGGAATGCAAGCTCCCACACCGAGCGCTACGATTGCGGCTCGATTTTTAACTGTTGTCTATTTTTCTTTTTTCCTATTAATGCCAATTTATACACGCTGGGAAAAATTTAAAACCGTTCCCAAAAGGCTCACGTCGAACAGCTCGATAGGGGATCAATTACCGTTAATTAAACAAGCGGTTTCCGACATCACACAAGATACGGTTGTCACCACTAAAAGTGGTAAAACCCTCCATCTTAAAACACCTAACCCTAGTGGCCTCCGTAGCGCAAGCGTTGACTTGGCCAAAAAAATGAAAGATAGCCTTGATTAATATGAAAACACTATTAACTGTTATATTTTCCTTGTTCGCTTTCACCTGTTCTGCAAGTGGAAAGACTGAACTGATGCATGCTGATATTGACCTAAGCGACAATGTATCGCTTAAACGTGGCGCCGAGCATTACGTCACCTATTGTTTGGGTTGTCATTCTGCAAAACATATTCGTTACTTACGAATAGCAGAAGATTTTGAACTAAACGAAGATGTTGTTTTAAAAGATATCGCCCCAGTAGGCGCGAGTATTTATGACTCAATGCTTTCAGCAATGGACAAGCATGACTCAAAACGCTGGTTCGGCAACGTTCCACCCGACCTGTCTCTTATTGCGCGCTCCCGCGGTTCTGACTGGCTCTACACGTACTTGAAGAGTTTTTACCGTGACAACACCAAAACACACGGTACTAACAATGCTCTTTTTAAAGACGTGGGCATGCCCAATGTTTTATGGAAACTACAGGGCGAACAAGTCCCCCACTACTCTGACGCGGAGAATCAAATCATCAGTTCACTGAGCTTAGCCCGTCCGGGTGAATTGAGTCCCAGTGAATTTGATACCGTCGTAACAGACTTAGTTAACTTTTTAGATTATGTGGGCGAACCTGCAAAATTAAAACGCCAACAAATGGGTAAATATGTTCTTTTCTTTATTCTAATTCTTGGCTTTATCGGTTATTTACTTAAAAAAGAATATTGGAAAGATATACACTAACCATATTCAATCATTACCCATCACAACACCTGATCCCTCTGAATGTTACTGAGAAGCCTACCTCAGTAACATTCAGTTGGTTTCATGATTTAACAGGGCTCAAACTATTGCAAACCCCCTGTCACCATCAAATGGTCAATCACAACTATACCCGTCAAAATAGAGATTTAAATTAAACGGATGACAAATTACCATACTTCTGGGATGACACTAATTTCACCGGATGACTGCATCTGGAGTCAAAGTACCCGTATAGTCATCTTAGAGAAACAAATCCCTATAGAACTCAAGTTCTATGACGCCAATAACCCACCAGATTACTTACTGGAACTTAACCCCAATGCCTTAAGCCCAACGCTCATTGACAAAGAATTGATTCTTTATCATGTCACCATCATTATGGAATACTTGGAGGAGCGCTTCCCTCAACCGGCGCTTAATAAAATGGACCCTATTTCCAGAGCCAATAACCGCATGATTATCAAGCGAGTCTCAGACGACTGGTGCCAGTTATTGGAAAACATTCTCTACCACTGTGAAAAACCAGAGCAATCAAAAAAAATACTAACCGAGAGTCTCCTTTCTGCAATCCCATTGTTTCGAGCAAAAAAATACTTCATGAGTGATACATTTACACTTATCGACTGTCTTTTAGCTCCCTTGCTTTGGCGTCTGCCTAAACTCGGTATTCCCGTATTAGAGCATTCCGCTGATATTAGAAATTATGCACAGCGGGTATTTTCAAGGCCCTCATTTAAAGACAGTTTAAGCCCGAAAGAATTAAAGCTAGGCGACTTTACCTTATGAAAGACCTCAAGCCCTACTTAATTAAAGCGATTAACGAATGGGTTAATGATAATGCCCTAACACCTTATTTAATGGTTGATGCTGAAGTACCGAACACCATCGTCCCCACCGACTTCATTGCAGAAGGAAAAATAATTCTCAACTTACGCCCTAGCGCTATTAACAACTTGACTATAGGTAACGACAACCTGAGTTTTGATGCGAGTTTTAACGGCCAATCCATGACTGTTTTTGTGCCCATCAATGCGGTTATCGGGATTTATGCCAAAGAAAATGGCAAAGGAATGTTTTTTGACCCGTCAGAAGATAATGACAATAAACCGCAAGAACCAGAACCCGCTAAAAAAACAAGCCCCTTACGTATCGTCAAATAGAAAAATGCAGCCCAAACCCCAACGTAAAGCCTATTTATTTCCCATCAGGCTGATAAATTTTGGAAACCTTTGAAGAACCGCTACTGCCCTTATTCCCAGCAATAATCTTTGCCGCCCCTCTTTTTTCAACCTGATCAATCCGAATAACTTCATGCATAGGTATGAATGATTGACTCACACCTTCGAATTCATTTCGAAGCTTTTCTTCTGAGGGATCGACAACAATGGCACTTTTTTCACCAAAAACAAAATCTTCAACAATCACAAAACCGTACAAATCTCCTTGATACACATGCTTAACATAGATCTCGTAGACTTGATCTTGGTTAAAAAAAGTAACTTTATAAAGGTATTTATCAGACATGAAAAATTTTGAGCCCTAAAGAAAAAAAGCAAGCGTTTTTGGCGCTACCCCGCCAAGTCATTCAAACCATCATTAGGCTTGAGAAATATATTTTATAATGTCCACAACTTGTTGCGGCGTTTCAGTGACTGCTAAGGCAGCACCGTCGATTTCCTTCAGCGCATGCGTTAACTCAGGGGCATGCAATGTAATTAACGCCTTTCCTAAACCAATCGCCAGCCCTGCATCAAAGGCCGCATTCCATTGCCGGTATTTATCACCAAAACGAACCACAACAAAATCTGCCCGTTTAATCAAGGTTGTCGTGCGAAGAGCGTTAATTTTTGCCGCTTTGTGATCTTTCCAAAAGGGCTTGTCTTCCGCACCTAGGATATCAATGCCAACATTATCACTGTCCTCATGATCCGTTACGGGGCTATATATTTTAGTATCCAAATGGTGACTTTCCAGTCCGATTTGAATTTGCTCTCGCCAGTTTGAATGAATCTCACCCGAAAGATAAATGCTGTATGTCATAAAATAGCCTAACGTTATAATACTTGCATTATACGTGAATAGATTAACCTGATCCCAGCTATGTTCTTCAAAGACCATTAAAGCAATAATCGGAAGCTCTTTAAATTGTTCTTTTACACGTATCTTTTGCGTAGCCTCACAGCCACCCATAACGGGCACGCCCTCAACAAGGCCTCTTTCGACAACGACTATAAATGAACTACGCGAAACGCAAACCTGATAAAACATCAAAAGTCATAGCATCACACCGTTAAAATACCACTGATACTGATACTGTTTTGTTTTGGATTCATAAATGCTTTATGATTACAGGCTGTGCTTGAATATGTTAGATGGGCCTAAAAAGCCTTATTAAGCTGCTTTTTCAACGACTATATTCTCTTTAATAGTCCATTAATAACACTCTGATTCTTAACAAATCGTCATCCACCTTACCATTATGAATAACCCATCT
>CAJVZC010000012.1 GCA_913019935.1 uncultured Methylococcales bacterium | reverse complement strand
GATGGCTTAGTCCATATTTCAGAATTAGCCCATACTTTTGTGAAGGATCCAAGGCAAATTGTTAAAACCGGTAACATTGTGACCGTATGTGTCTTAAACGTTGAACCGACCCGAAAAAGAATCCAGTTGACCATGAAAATTCAAGGTCAGAGTCAAAGCGTGCACTGACAACCACAGAAGACAAACAGCTTAAACCCTTAAAAGGAAATCACTCGTTAACAACACGGACAGATAAACTATAACTTCAAAGCACCCGGCCTTTGATTAACCTCTATTGGCACTATCGAAAAACCTAGGCAACAACGTCTAATCGACTAAAACCGCCCTGCTCTCGACTCATTTTGATTTGTGTTTTAACCCGCTCTTGTAACTCCTGGATATGAGAAATAACACCGACTAATTTTCCTTCGTGACGCAAATTCTCAAGTGTAGTTAAGACGACGTATAAAGATTCTTCGTCTAAAGTACCAAACCCTTCATCAATAAAGAGCGAATCAACAGCTCGACCATAATTCGCTATCTCAGAAAGCCCCAACGCTAATGACAAACTAATGATAAAAGTTTCACCGCCGGATAATGTTTTCATCGAGCGTTTTTTATTGGCTTGGAGCGAATCCGTGATTTCTAAAGCTAAGCCCTGTTTTTCTTTAATTTGACTTAACCGATAACGACCACTTATTTTCTCTAAGTAATCATTACTAATATCCAATAAATTACTGGCTACATCTTGCTGAATTCGTCGCTTAAATGACTGACTGTCTTCCAATTCAAACTCAGAAAGTATTTCATTTGCTTCATCGACGCGCTGCTGCTGCTGTTCTATTTTCTGGTTAATATCATCAGTATTACGCGCTAAATTAACCTGCTGCGCTAAAATACTTTCCACATGATGAACCTCTTGTTCCGCTATCGTTAACTTATTCTCTAGGGCATGCAACTCATGCTCTATCTCTTGTCGACTCAAAACACCTTGTAATTGTGCTAATTCAGCCCGCTGCGCCAACTGCTTAGATTCTAAATCAACTTTGCCGGCCTCTAATTCAAGCAGCGTTGATTGCAATTGAGGGGTATTTTCTTTTTGGTGAGCGAGGGCCTGTACTTCCTCTGGCGTCGCAATGCCTTTTTCAGTTAACTGCGTCATAGCTTCTTTAATCAATCGATCACGATCACTTTTAAAGACTTGTATTTTATTATCAATCTTTGTGACTTCTTCTTGTTTCTCATACAACTTAACATGCAACCGCATAGTCTCAGCCACATTAAGCTGTTTGCTATAACCTTCTAATTTTTCAGACAGCAGTAGATTTTCTTCCTGGCAGTGATCATGTTTCTGCCCTAAATCAGCCAACTCACTAGTGAGTTCAGTCCGACGCAAGGCATAAACTTGAAAATCCTGTCGGCGTTGATTTAAACGCTTAATTAATTTATCTTCACGCCCTTTAGCCGGTATTTTATCGCCTAATACTTTAAGTGTTTCTATCAAACTCCCTAATAAATCCTGCTCAACTTCTATCGTATTTTGTAGTGCTATTTCTATAGATTTAACGGGCGATGCTTGAATTTCACCTGCCGAATCATAATGAACGGGTAAGCTAGCGTCCTGGTCTGCTAAGGTTTTTAGTTCCGCCTGATATGCTTTCAATTGTTGATTCTGTTTTTCTAGCTTGGGTGCCAAAACATTATAAGCTTTTATAATTTTCTTAAGATGGTCTAGGCTCTTTTTTTCCTGATCTTTTAATTTTTTTAACGCCTTTACATTATCAATCGTCAACTCACTACTAACAATATTCAAGCGGGTGCATAAATGAGACCATTCGGACCTCATCACGGCACGCTCACGCTCCTCTTCCCGACATTGTTCTTGGAAATCGTGATACTCTTTTAACTGGATTTTCATATGACCGGTACGATCGCGAAGATAATCGACCTTACTTTTCTGATCAGCAACTAATTGCCTTGAATCACCTATTTCCGGTAAAGAATGGGCAAAAGGATGCTCTAATGCTCCGCATAAGCCACACGGCTCACCGTCTAACAAAGCCCCTCTATCTTGATGATGCTTTCGAAGTTGAAGCTCCCAGAAGGCCGTTTTCTGCAAAGCATTCAGAACCTTTTGCTCTTGTTCTAATTCAATCAAAAGTTGTTCATAATCGTTCGCTAATCCTGATGGGATATCGATCTTAGCAGGCGCTGAGCGAAACCACCCTCCTGCTCCAGCTTGATTAAACACCTTAAATTTTAACGAAAGTGCTTCTAAGGACTTAATAACTTGGTCGCGATTAGCTTGGTCTTCTTCTAAACCGATGACTTCTTTAAGACTTTTGCCATCCATGAAATAATCACGTTTTTGCTCGGCCTTAGTAATGGTAGCCGCTAGCTGTTCGCTTGAGCGGGTCAGTCGCTTTATGTCATTCTGCCGCTTTTTATTAGCCGCTAAATGTTGCTTAATATCCTTTTCTGCTGTTTTCTTTTTTTCCCTAAGCCCATCAATCTCTACTCGACTTTTTTTCAGCGCTAAAACATCAGGCATATTATCAATCAATGTTTTATCCATTGAACGATTTTTTAGCCATGTATCCACCGTCGCCAAGATAGATTTTTTCTCTCCTATTTGATCAGATAAAGTTTGTAATAATGTTTCTTCTGAGCCTTTATCTAATCGAATCTGTCCTAATTGAGATTTCAATTTATCAATATCTTCAATCGGTCTTGAAAGCGTCTGCTCATTCGGCGCTATCTCCAAACGATCCACTACGCCACGCTGCTCTAACTCATTTTTAAGCGCAGCAATCTCGACTTCTTCAGCGGCTAATTCCTTTTGAGATTGGTTAATTCGCCCCTCCATTCGATCAGACTCTGTCAATTGAGTCATGACTTTATCAATCTCAGTAAAGTCCTCTAATGTCGACAACGTATTGTTTAACTGATCGATTTCCAATTGTTTATTTGCAATAGCCTTATCCGTCTGCTCAATAAACTCTCCAACCCGCTCAACTTCAACGACCTGCTCTAACTGTTGCTCAAATACTTTTTTCTCATTAATAAAATCAACAACCTGCACTTTAAAGTCTGCCAGATCAAAACGGCTGGCCTCTAATTCAGCCGGTGTTAATAATTTTATTTCATTCAACTGGACTCGAAATTGATCTAGACTATCTTGTTGCTGTTCAACATCAGAAGTAATGCGTTGTTTATAATCAGTATAAATTTCGGATCCGAGGATTTTCTCAAGAATATCCATACGCTCGTTATCAAGCGCCTTTATAAAAGCTGAAAACTCACCTTGTGCTAAAACAATGCAACGGGTAAACCTTCGAAAATCCATACCCGTTAAATCAGCAATAAATGCCCGTACTTTTGCAGGCTGACTTTCAATTACTTCTTGTGTGCCATTCATACGACTCACTTGCATTTCAGGCGTTCTAACTTGACCCTCAATACATTTAACGGACCATCGAGATTGAAATTGCTCCTCTCCTAAAGAAAAAGAAACCTCACAAAAACTTTCATCCTCTTGCCTTGTCACTACAAAATTTGAAGGCTGATCAAACTTAATCGTTTCGCCATACAACCCTAAAGTGATTACATCGAGAATACTACTCTTACCCGAGCCATTGGGCCCGGTAATGGCAAACACACCGGTATCAGAAAGGGGTGATTCATTAAAATCAACCTGCCACTGCCCTTTAAGCGAGTTAATGTTCTTAAAACGAATTGAATCTATTTTCATAAACCTGTCGCCCTAATGACGGCTTTAAATCTTGGATAATAGTACGAATTATACTACCGATAACTGAATTTCGCTCAATTTGAGACTGGCAATATACCTTAAACAACAGCAAAACATGATCTTTATGCCTTCAACATACACTAAACCACTTGTAGTGGGGCTCTTAAAGTTTCTGTTATCATAAAAAAAACAGGAGCAAACATGAAAACCGTCTTAAAAACCATTTTACACTCGCTTTTAACCTGGCTTTTTAGGGTAGAAGTTCATGGACTGGAAAATTACCATAATGCTGGAAAACGCGTTTTAATTATTGCTAATCACACCTCTTTTCTAGACCCTTTACTCTTAGGTGTTTTTTTACCGGATAACATAACCTTTGCTATTAACACCCATATTGCCAAAAACCAATTCATTAAATCATTTCTCGGTTTGGCTCAGGTTTTTGTCATGGATAATACCAATCCATTATCGCTAAAATCTTTAGTCAACTTCTTAAAAACAGACCAAAAAACAGTTATTTTTCCTGAGGGTCGAATTACCACTTCCGGCTCTTTAATGAAAATTTATAACGGCACCGGCATGATTGCCAATAAAACACAAGCCGCCGTACTCCCTATACGCCTTGATGGCCCTCAATACAGTTACTTTTCCCGTCTTAAAAAAACACATCGCCTACAACTATTCCCCAAAATAACCATTCATATCCAACCCCATAGTTTTATTACGCCTCCTGATCACCTTACCGGCCGAGCAAGACATGCCTACAGCAACCAACAAATAACGACTTTAATGACCCGTATGATGTTTGCCAGCTCCCCATACCAACAGACTATTTTTTCTGCGCTACTCGAAGCCCGCCGCCGCCATGGTGGCTCACACAGCATCGTAGAAGATACAGACCGGCAACCTTTACACTACAACGCACTGATTACCCGTACCTTTATCGTCGCAAATCTGCTCAAACAAATTACCCGCGAAACTGAAACCATCGGCATTTTACTACCCACTTCCACCAAAACATTGAATGTTGTCCTTGGGTTACAACTGTATAACCGCGTCCCTGCAATGATCAATTTCTCCATGGGTTCTGCCGGAATGATTTCTGTTTGCGAAACCGCCGTTATCAAAACTGTAATCACTTCACGGCGATTTATTTCACTGGCAAAACTGGAGGCTGATATTGAAAAATTAACGGCCTCAGTTAACGTTATTTTTCTGGAAGATCTCATTGAAAACCTCACCATTACAGACAAACTTTTAGCCTTATATCAATGTCACTTTGCCCAATCTATTTATAATAAAATCACCCCCCAATCCACAGATAGAGCCATCATCTTATTTACTTCAGGGTCAGAAGCAAAACCCAAAGGTGTTGTATTATCACACCAAAATATCTTATCGAATCATAGCCAACTAGCCGCCGTTATCAGTTTTACGCCTCAAGATATTGTCTTAAATGTATTACCCATGTTTCATTCATTTAGTTTTACTATCGGCACACTATTACCGGTCTTAAATGGTATGAAAACCTTCCTTTACCCAACGCCATTACATTTTAATATTATCCCTGAGCTTTCCTACGAATTAAATGCCACTGTCCTTTTCGGCACTAACACCTTTTTATCCGCCTATGGTCAAGCTGCCCACCCGTACGACTTTCAAAGTATTCGTTATGTTTTTGCAGGTGCAGAATCTTTACAACGTAATACCCACGACCTTTGGTCAGAAAAATTCGGTATTCGTATATTTGAAGGTTATGGTGCCACTGAAACCAGCCCGGTACTTTCTGTCAATAGCCCTAAACACTATCAAGCCGGCTCTGTAGGACAGTTTTTACCCGGAATCGATTATCAGCTAGAAACCATTCCAGGGATTAGCACCGGCCAACAACTCCACGTTTCCGGTAGCAACATCATGCTCGGTTATCTCTTACCTGATGCTCCCGGGGAATTAATTCCTCCCGCTTCTATTTTTGGCGCTGGCTGGTACAACACCGGTGACATCGTTTCCATCGATAAAGCCGGCTTCATAACTATTTGTGGCCGAAGTAAACGCTTTGCAAAAATTGGAGGTGAAATGGTTTCTCTATCCGTTATTGAACAACTCGCCAGCACAACTTGGCCAGACTCAAAGCATGCTGCCACAACAATTCCTGACCTTAAAAAAGGCGAGCAAATTATATTACTAACCACACAGAAAGAAGCCACTCTGACCGCATTAACCCTAATGCTTAAAACACAAGGATTAAGCACGCTTAATCTACCTAAAAAAATAATCGTCATAAATGAAATACCAACCCTTGCCACCGGCAAGACCGATTACCCAGAAATTACAAAACAGGTCACACTCAGTAACTAATAAAAAACTATACGGCCAGCTAACTCCATGAACAAAAATATTCTAATTTTACTGATCGTACAGTTTTTATCGGCTTTTGCAGATAATGCTATTTTATTTACCGTTATCGCTATCACGTTACAAAGCCCAATGGTTCCCAGTTGGTACATTCCGGCTTTACAAGCCATCTTTCTAATGGCTTTTGTTTTACTCGCACCCTGGGTGGGTGCAATAGCAGACCGCTACCCCAAACCAAGAATATTGATCTTGGCAAATCTCATTAAAGCAACCGGAGCACTGTTGTTATTTTTCGCCTTTGAACCTCTCATTGCCTACGGCATCATTGGTGTAGGTGCGGCCTTATACAGTCCTGCAAAATACGGGATATTACCCGAGTATAGCCAGGAACAAGCCCTTCTTAAAGCCAACAGTTGGGTTGAGGGATCAACCATTCTTGCCGTTTTATCCGGCATGGTGATTGGCGCTAAAATTGCCGACCACTCCACTGAACAAGCCTTGCTGACCGTTATTTTCTTGTTTATAGCATCTGCTGCCATCACCCTACTCTTACCGCAAAAAAAACCACCCAAACAAACATTAAAAATGGGTATTACAACCTTCTACCGACAATTTAAAGCGTTCTTGAACCATCCGACTTGTCGCTTTGCCTTAATAAATGCGGCTATATTCTGGGCGACAGCAGCAACACTTCGAGTCGTCTTAATTGCTTGGGCACCGTTAACACTACAGTTAACCAGTGCCACCGAAATTGCCGAATTAACCTTTTTTCTTGCCATCGGAATAATTTTAGGTTCTTCCCTAGTCCCCCACCTTATCCCCTTTGAAAAATTGCGCCGCATACTCATACCCGCCTATTTAATGGGAGTGTTAATCATCTTTTTAAGCTTATTGTCTACTCTATTGCCCGCACGTATTACACTGTTGCTTATCGGCTTAATGGGGGGGCTTTATATCGTCCCTGTCAATACCACCCTGCAAGCCCTTGGTCATCAGGGTATCGGTAGTGGCCGAGCCGTTGCACTACAAGGGTTCTTTCAAAATATTGCCATGCTTTGTGCTATCGGCCTGTATACCTTATCGACCTCTTTATCATTACCCCCTAACCATGCGATGATCATTTTAGGTGGTAATATTCTACTTTGCACAACCTTGGTATTCTTAAACTTTGCTAAGAATACGACACCACCGGTCTATAACAATAAGCCACAAAAACCCAATGAACAATAATTAGCCTACTCATGATAAAAGAAAAGCTCGCAGTCGTTAATGCGCAAGACAAGGTCATTGAAATTCGGGATCGCGATGAAGTACACCGGTTAGCCCTACGCCACCGCGCCGTCCATATTCTGATCTTCAACCAAAAGCAAGAACTGTTCTTACAAAAACGTTCACCGCAAAAAGATATCAATGCTGGTTTATGGGATAGTTCTGCTGCAGGTCATGTCGATGCGGGGGAAGATTATGATCATTGTGTTATCCGAGAAGTGTCTGAAGAATTAGGGATACAACTACACCAGCAGCCAGAATTCTTATTTAAACTTAGCCCGTCTTTTGACAACGGCATGGAATTCATTCAGGTATACCGCAGCCAGCATAATGGCCCTTTTACACTCTGCACAGAGGAGATTGAGGAAGGTCAGTGGTTTTCAATCCCTGAAATATCCGAACGGGTTTCTGCAAATGCACTGCCTTTAACATCGACGTTTAAATCGATCTGGAAATCTTTTATTACTTTATCTAAAACCTATTAAAAAAATAGTCATGTCTATTTCTCGCAACCAATTAATTCAATTTTATAGCACCTTACTAAGGACCCAGGACTTTCAAGACTACGGACCCAATGGGCTACAAATTGAAGGTACCCATGAAATCAAGAAAATTGCCTTTGCCGTTTCTGCAACGGTAGAATCCATTTCACAAGCCATTAACTTTCAAGCCGATGCTCTCGTTGTTCACCACGGTCTTTTCTGGTCCTTTCATGGGCCAAGAACATTAACAGGTCCCTTTGCTAAGCGCATTTTTCCACTCATTCAAAACAAAATAAACCTATTAGGCTATCATCTTCCGCTTGATGCCCATGTAGCTATTGGCAATGCAGCCGAAATTGGTCAACGCCTGTCTTTAAAAAATATCGAACCTTTTGGTAATTACAAAAATTGCCCAACCGGCATCAAAGGCCAATTGAGCACTCACTTAACCGCCCAGCAATTAGCCGATGATTTAACCCGTATTTTGAATCATTCCGTCATTCTCGCTTCCCCCAACACATCTGCTGTCCTTAGCTCCATTGGAATTATTACCGGCGGAGCGAACAGCGATTGGAAACTCGCTGCAGAACAAGGTCTAGACGGTTATATCACCGGTGAAATCAGTGAGCATGACTGGCATGAAAGCCAAGAATCAGGAATCCATATGTTTGCTGGTGGCCATCATGCAACCGAACAATTTGGCATTCAGGCCTTACTTGAAAAAACTCAGCGTGAATTTAAGGTTGAATGTATGTTTTTCAATAGCCAGAACCCCGCCTAACCCATTAAAACGACAAGTTCTAAGACTGAACATTTTTAAACTCTCATTGTATTAATCACAACACGCGCTCCCTATGAAAAAAGAAAACATCACTATTCGCATCAATGACAAAGTCTCAATCTCTTCCGTTTGGCACACGCCAGATTGTTATTCGAAAATATTAATTATTGCCCACGGTGCAGGTCAAGGTATGCTCTCTAGCTTTATTAGTCAACTCCATGAGGGTATTGCTGAAAAAGACATTCTTACCATTAAATTTAATTTCCCTTATATGGAAAAGGGCCGAAAAGCCCCTGACCGCGCGCCCCTTCTTGAAGCGACTTGGAAAGCTGTCATTCATTTTGTTCTGGAAAGAACCCAGAGTCGCCTTGATCAATTATATATTTCAGGAAAAAGTATGGGTGGACGATACGCGACACTGGTCGCGGCTAACACTGAATTAGCGATAGGCGGCCTTATTGTCTATGGTTACCCGCTCCATGCTCCCGGCAAAACGGATCGATTAAAGAATGAACATTTTCCTCAAATCACCTGCCCGTTTTTAATTTTTCAGGGGACACGTGATACTTTAGGAAAAATAGAGCTATTAGAATCATCGCTCTTGAAAGTCCCTGATCCCGCCACATTAACGATTATTAACGGCGGCGATCATTCATTCAAGTTATTAAAAAAACTCAATAAAAGCCCTGAGACTGTGATCACTGAACTCACGGAGAAAACCAGTGAATGGATCAAACAACATTAACTGGGCCTCATTAAGTGACCTTACAAAGACTATGGCCGAGCTACACGGTTAAATTAATTTACCCCATAAATCATGCTCATCTGCATCTTCTATTTCAACCTTGACCCAGTCGCCTACATTTAAATGCGTTGCTCCATCAATAAAGACCTGACCGTCAATTTCAGGGGCATCAAAACGACTTCGGGCTACTGCACCTTCAGCGACCACCTCATCAACCAACACTTGCTCAATGGTACCAATACGATTTTTCATTTTAGCCGTACTAATTTTAGCTTGATGCGCCATAAAACGTGCTAAACGATCTTCTTTTACCACTTCAGAAACCGGATCGGCTAATGTATTAGCAACGGCTCCCTTAACGGGCGAATAGGTAAAACAACCAACGCGATCTAATTGTGCAGCTGTCAAAAATTCTAATAACAACTCAAACTCTGCTTCCGTTTCCCCCGGGAAACCAACAATGAAAGTACTGCGTATAACTATGTCAGGACAAATATTACGCCAGGCTTGAATTCGTTCTAAATTGTTTTCTGCCGCCGCAGGACGTTTCATTAACTTTAGGATCCTAGGACTAGCATGTTGAAAAGGTATATCCAAATAAGGCAGAACTTTACCCTCAGCCATTAACGGAACTATATTGTCAACGTGTGGGTAAGGGTAGACATAATGCATACGCACCCACACACCTAATTCACCTAATGCCCGTGCTAAATCATAAAACTGCGCTTTCCATACCTGTCCACGCCACGTACTTTCCCGATATTTAATATCTACACCGTAAGCACTGGTATCTTGAGAGACAACCAACAATTCTTTGACACCGGCAGCCACAAGTTTTTCAGCCTCGACCAAAACATCGTCAATAGGTCGACTCACCAAATCACCTCGCATTGAAGGAATAATACAAAATGTACAGCGGTGATTACAGCCTTCCGATATTTTCAAATAAGCATAATGACTGGGTGTCAACTTCACACCCTGAGGAGGCACTAAATTATTATAAGGGTTAGCTTCAATGGGGAGATGATCATGAACGGCAGCAACGACTTGATCATAAGCATGCGCACCAGTCACACTCAAAACTTGTGGGTACTTAGCACGTATTTCATCTTCTCTAGATCCTAAACAGCCGGTCACAATAACCTTACCGTTCTCCGCAATCGCTTCTCCAATACTATCCAGTGATTCCTCAACAGCTGCATCAATAAAACCACAGGTGTTAACGACCACTAAATCAGCTCGATCATAATTAGCAACAACCTGATATCCATCCGTTCGCAGTGTTGTCAAAATACGCTCGCTATCAACCAAAGCCTTAGGGCAACCTAAACTAATAAATCCTACTGTAGGGTCTTTCATACTCATCTCTTTTTTATGGTTTTTGTGCAATAACAATGGCCCGTATGGGTGCGGGCAATCCTTCACAGGTTAAATCTTGATTATCAGGGTCTAAAAAATCTGGTAGTGAATTAAAAGTCATCCACTCGGTTTGGCGCTGTTCATTTGGGGTCGTTTTGCTCACATCAATTAATCGAATATTTTTAAATCCACAACGTTTTAACCAATGAATCAATGCGTCACAACTGGGTAAAAACCAAACATTACGCATTTTAGCGTAACGTTCACCGGGCATCATCACATGATGACAGTCGCCTTCAGTGACTAACGTTTCCAAAACCAATTCACCCCCCGGACGTAAACAACGATGCAAGTCCTGCAAATGATCGATTGGTGAACGCCGATGATATAAAACACCCATCGAAAAAACAGTATCAAATAACGCCAAGGGTTGTGGAATCTGTTCTAATGTCAGCGGCAGTACATAAATCGGCGCTTCACCATAAAGCTTTCTAATCGCCTGAAATTGCATCACATTAACCATGGTAGGATCAACACCAACAACCATTCTGGCTTGTTCACCAAGCATACGCCAACAATGATAACCATTACCACACCCAACATCCAACACCAAACGATTCCGCAGTGGTTCTATAGCTGCTTTCAATCTGTCCCATTTCCAGTCAGAACGCCATTCTGTAATAATGGGAACCCCTAACAACGTAAAAGGACCTTTGCGCCACGGATGAAAAGCTTTTAACTTGTCCTTCAACTCCTCCTGAAGTTCCAGCGTAATATCAGTGGCACTACCAATAACGATAGAACTCTCACGCAAGCCCTCTAGAGATCCAAAACCTTCAGGTAATGCTTCAACAATGTTTTTCCAAACACTCAAGCTACCGTGTCTTTTCTGATTAAATGCTTCAGCTATTTGAGTCGGTATAATTTTCGCCCATTGATCTGCATTGGCTGCAGTCAACGCGCTATATAACGGATCGTAGTCAATCATTTCAAGGCCAAAATAGAGGCGAAATTGAAATATTGGAACCACACTTCACTACTTTCAAAACCAATACCTCGAAGCCGCTCCTGATGTTCGACTAAGGTTTCAGGTAATAAGATATTATCAAGCGCCAAACGTTTTTGACTGATCTCAAGGTCACTATACCCATTAGCCTTCTTGAAAATATGGTGCATATCGGTATGTAATGCATTTTGGCGATCGTCAGAAAATTGCAACTTCTCCGACAGAACCAGAATACCTCCTGGCAACAACCCTTGAAAAACATGGGTCAATAAGGCTAAACGGTCATCGCGTGGTAAAAATTGCAAGGTAAAATTAAGCACCACGACAGAGGCTTTCTCAATAACTATTTCACGTACGTCTGCTTCAATCACCTGAACCGGGATTACGCCATCATCTTCATTCACGAGTCGCTGACACTGTTCAATCATTGCCGGTGAATTATCCACGGCAATAATTTCGCAAGCGCTCTCAGTAATCTGGTGCCGCATGGATAACGTAGCCGCACCTAATGAACAACCCAAATCATAGCAAATACTGTCCGGTTGAACAAAACGTTCAGACAGGAGTCCTATTGCCGATATCATAGCTCTATAACCGGGCACAGAACGCTGAATCATATCCGGAAACACCGTTGCGACAGAGGCATCAAATTTAAAATCAGCGACCTCTGCAAGAGGCTTAGAAAATATTGAATCTACGCTAGATGCCATTACTTACAATCACAGTCCAGTCCAATCTAGTTCTGCTCAAGGCACCAAAGCCGCGACATTATTTTCATGTAGCTTATCAATCATTTTTTGTAAGGATCCAATCCTCTTAACCTGTCCATTAAAACTACTTCTATAATTAGTCACCAGGCTAACGCCTTCAATAATAATATCGTAAACCAGCCAACGCCCTTTTTTCAGATGCATCCGGTAATTTACCGAAATGGGTTGTATTCCCGGCTGTAAAACTTCTGTTTTGACCACTGTCTTTTTAGCATCGTTAGCCAATCTCAAGGGTAAATAACGAATTGACCATTCTTTAAATTCCAAAAATGCCCGCGCATAGGTACGAATTAATTTCACCTTAAATGCCTCTGTGAACGCAACCCGCTGCTCAGGCGTCGCCTTTTTCCACTGCTTACCCAGAACCAACATTGAAATACGTTTAAAATTAACACGCGGCTCAATAATTGTTGTTACGTTCTTAAAAACTGTTGGGAAGTCTTTACCCACATTTTCATCTTCTAAGCTAGCTTTAAACTGAGTAGAGGCTTCATTTAAAACAAGTTGGGGAGCCAATAAATCAGCCGCTAAGACTGGTTTCAGAGGCATTACCAATAAGGCTAAAAGCAAGATCCTTATGTTGTTATCCATTTTCTATTAACTCCGTTATAGGCTCATAAACATTTAATTAAGCACACTTCAATATATTATCAATAAATTTTTTTTATAAATCCCTGATACAATGCAATTAAACTAAATCCAACTGTTTATTTTATCTTTAAACCATGGAAAATAACATTCATTTCCCCACAACCCGTATGCGTCGTATCCGTAGCCGTAATTTTTCAAGACGCTTGGTGCGTGAATCACAGATCACGACCGATGACTTAATTTACCCACTATTTATTATTGAGGGTCACAATACCGCTGAACCGATCCCGTCCATGCCCGGAATTAACCGGCTATCCATTGATCTCTTGGTTAATGAAGCACAAGAAATTTTAACACTAGGTATTCCGGCGGTAGCCTTATTCCCTGTCCCTAATAGCACCGATAAATCAGAAAATGCCGAACAAGCCTATAATCCAGACGGTCTGATTCAACGTGCTATCCGAGCGTTAAAATCACAATGCCCTGACTTAGGGATCATTTCTGACATCGCCTTAGATCCCTATACGGTACACGGACAGGACGGCCTTATGAATGAAAATAACTATGTGCTCAATGATGAAACCATTGCCATTTTAGTCAAACAAGCGCTCTCTCATGCGCAAGCAGGTGCAGATATCCTTGCACCGTCAGATATGATGGATGGTCGCATTGGTGCTATCCGTCAGGCGCTTGAAAACAATCACTATACCAATACGCAACTTCTCGCCTACTCCGCTAAATATGCTTCCAGTTTTTACGGCCCGTTTCGAGATGCTGTCGGCTCCAATGCCGCCCTTGGAAGCACTGATAAAAACAGCTACCAAATGGATCCCGCTAACAGCTATGAAGCCCTAAAAGAAATCGCACTAGACTTGAGTGAAGGGGCTGATATCGTTATGGTAAAACCGGGCACACCCTATCTAGATATTATCTATCGTATCAAACAAGAATTTAAGACCCCTACTTTTGCCTACCATGTCAGCGGTGAATATGCCATGTTAAAAGCAGCCGCACAAAACGGCTGGATTAATGAAAAAAACACGGTGATGGAGACCATGTTAGGATTCAAAAGGGCCGGCGCTGATGCGATACTAACTTATTATGCTAAAAACATCGCCCTGTGGCTAAAAGAACATGACTAACATTGATCATTACGCGGTTTTTGGAGACCCTATTAATCACAGCAAATCACCTTTTATTCACCATCATTTTGCCGAACAAACCAGTCAAAAACTTCACTATAGTGCCCAACAAGTCTCTGCCCAACAGTTCAATACACAACTGACCGATTTCTTTGCCCGGGGTGGAAAAGGTATTAATTGTACGGTTCCCCTCAAAGAAATTGCCTATAAAGCCGTCAGTCAATTAACTGATCGCGCCGAATATGCCAAAGCCGTTAATACCATTATTCAACAACCCGATGGCTCACTCTTAGGAGATAACACCGATGGTGTTGGGCTCATTCAGGATATTACTATAAACCATCATGTCTCGCTTAAAATGAGTAATATCTTAATACTCGGGGCCGGAGGCGCTACTCGAGGTATTCTTGCCCCGTTATTAGCGCAAGCACCCAAACAAATCATTATCGCTAACCGCACACCCTCAAAAGCACAACAATTAGCACTTGAATTTACCCGTAAAATTCCAATTACTGGCTGTGGTTTTTCAGACCTACCCACACAACAGTTTGACCTCATCTTAAATGCCACCTCTGCGAGTCTTAGTAACCAAGTACCGCCGTTACCCAATGACCTACTAAACAAACACTCCACGTGCTATGACCTAGCCTACAGTAATAAACCAACCCCTTTTGTGCGCTGGGGACAACAATTTACCGATAAAAGCCTTGACGGTCTCGGAATGCTCGTTGAACAAGCGGCTGAAGCGTTTTACTTATGGCGGGGAATTCGCCCTGTAACGCAAACCGTCATTCAAGACTTAATAAACGCCCGTCTTTAACTGACTACTCGCTTTATTGTGAACCCAGCAAGACCTTACAGCGATGGTTCTTGCTCAGATAAATATTGGTCCTTTAACTGTTTATAATGATTGCACGAATAGACTAGGTAGTCCTTCTCTGTTGCCGTTAACATTCTGACCTGACGCACCGGTGAGCCATGATATAAAAAACCACTCTCCAAATGCTTTCCCGGCGGCACTAAGGCACCTGCACCTAGCATCACAAAGTCATCTAACACGGCTCCATCCATCACAATAGCGCCGATACCAATTAAACAATAATCACCAATGGTACAAGCATGCAAGACCGCACGATGCCCAACCGTGACACCGACACCTAAGGTTAATGAAAACCCACCCGGCGCATAAGGGCTATCATGGGAAACATGAAGAATCGCCCCATCCTGTATATTACAAAGCTCCCCTATCGTAATTTGTTGCACATCACCTCGTACGACAGCCATGGGCCAAATGGATACATGGTCTGATAAAAAAACATTCCCAATAACCCGAGCCGTTGTATCCATAAATACACCTTCCCCGACTCGTGGTTGCAAACCCTTAAAACTTTTTAGTGTTACCATAAAATAAAATCCTTCTTAAAACTAACATGACCTTGGTTGCAAATAACAAGAATGCTCTTGAAACAAGTAAAATTAATGATACGATAAATTGCTAACTATTAATATCCACTCCTAATAAGAACGTCATTAAACCTCTATCCCTACTCTAATTAACGCATAATAAAATAATGAACAACCCGTTACTGACTGCAGAGACCTTACCTCCATTTTCAAAAATAGAGCCCAAGCACATTGAGCCTGCTATCGATTACTTGCTTGAAGAATGTCGCGCGCTAATCAAAATAAAAACACAATCGACAGAACCTTTCAGCTGGGAAAACTTTGTTGATCCCATTGAAAAAGTAGAAGACCGGCTCAACAAGGCTTGGTCTCCTATTAGCCATATCAATTCAGTTGTTAACAACAAAGACATTCGTGAAGCTTATAATGCCTGCCTGCCTAAACTAAGTCAGTATTCCACTGAAATGGGCCAGAACAAGGCGCTTTACAATGCCTACAATCAAATTGCTAATGGCCCTGATTTCTCAACCTTAAGTCAAGGCCAACAAAAAACCATCCAAAATGCATTGCGTGATTTTGAACTCTCTGGTATCAGTCTTACCCCAGACCAACAAGTTCGTTACCGAGAAATCAGCCAAGAATTGACAACATTAACCAGTAAATTTGAGGAAAATGTTCTCGATGCGACACATGCTTGGAAAAAAAATATCCTAGATGAAACGCTGCTTACTGGGTTGCCTGAATCAACCCGCACCTTGGCAAAAACAACGGCTGAAACAGATGGACTTCCAGGCTGGGTCTTAACCTTAGACTTTCCCTGCTATCTTGCCGTTATGACTTATGCTGATAATTCAGCATTGCGCCAAGAAATCTATACGGCCTTTGCCACACGAGCATCGGAAGTTAATCCCGAAACAGCACAATGGGACAACACTCAAGTCATGGATGACCTGTTAGCACTGCGGCATGAAAAAGCACAACTTTTAGGCTTTAATAATTATGCCGAATTATCACTGGCCACTAAAATGGCTGACAGTTCTCAGCAAGTCATCGATTTCTTAGAAGACCTCGCAAATAAATCCAAAGAGCACGCACAAAAAGATTTTGATGCCCTACAACAATTTGCTCGACAGGAATATAACGTAAAACAATTGGAGGCCTGGGATATCAATTATTTCTCAGAAAAAATGCGTCAGCAACACCTTGAATTGTCACAAGAAGAAATACGCAACTACTTTCCCATTACCCGCGTCCTCCCTGGCTTATTCACTATAGTCAACAAACTATACGGCTTAACCATTAGTGAAATTCATGACTTTGATCGCTGGCATTCAGATGTTCGTTTTTTCGAAATACACGACAAAAACAAAGTCATGCGAGGTAAATTCTACTTGGACTTATACGCACGCCCCAATAAACGTGGCGGCGCCTGGATGGACGACTGTGTCTCACGCAAAAATGGCCCTGAGGGTCTACAAACACCGGTCGCCTATCTAACCTGTAACTTCACCCCCCCTTCCAGCGATGACCCTGCTCTACTGAGTCACGATGAAGTCATAACCTTGTTTCATGAGTTTGGTCATGGGTTACATCATATGTTAACCCAAGTTGATGCGCTATCCGTCTCAGGAATCAACGGTGTTCAATGGGATGCCGTAGAATTACCCAGTCAATTTATGGAAAACTGGTGCTGGCAAAAATCTGCTCTAGAAATTATTTCTGGGCATTATAAATCCGGCAATCCTCTCCCTGAATCCTTGTTAGACAAGATGTTAGCCGCTAAAAACTTTCAATCCGGTATGTTCATGATTCGACAACTGGAATTTAGTTTATTTGATTTCCAAATTCATCTTAATTTCAACCCTCGTGAACCCAGTAATATTTATTCCACCTTATCCGCGATTCGTAATCAATTTTCAGTCGTGATTCCACCCACGTTTAACCGTTTCGCTCACAGTTTCTCACACATTTTTGCCGGCGGTTATGCCGCAGGTTATTACAGTTATAAATGGGCTGAATTATTATCCTGTGATGCCTTCTCACGATTTGAGGAAGAAGGTATTTTCAACCCTCAAACCGGCCATGATTTTTTAACCCATATTTTAGAAAAAGGTGGCAGCATTGATGCTATGGACTTATTTGTTAATTTCAGAGGCCGAGAACCCACTATTGATGCACTACTACAACATAATGGAATAATGGCATGAGTTATAAAGACTTACGAGATTTCTTAACCTTACTTGAAACCTCAGGGGAACTTAAAAGAATACAATACCCTGCTGATCCTTATCTAGAAATCACCGAGATATGCGACCGCATGTTAAAGCAAAAGGGGCCTGCTTTATTGTTTGAAACACCCAAAAACTCTACAACGCCCTTATTAGGCAATTTATTCGGCACGTCACACCGTGTTGCTCTGGGGATGGGGGCAGAATCAATTACCGAATTACGCGAAGTCGGTAAGTTACTCGCTTACCTTAAAGAACCAGAACCACCTAAAGGAATGAAAGACGCCGTCAAAAAACTGCCCGTCTTCAAAAAAGTTTTACACATGGCCCCTAAGATTATTAAAAATCCTAAGTGCCAAGAAACAGTGATTGAAAGTAGCGATGTTGACCTATCGAACTACCCTATACAAACTTGCTGGCCAAAAGATATCGGGCCACTTATTACTTGGGCATTAGTCATTACTAAAGGACCTAATAAAGAACGACAAAACCTCGGTATCTACCGGCTACAAGTTTTAGAAAAAAACAAGGTTATTATGCGCTGGCTAGCCCATCGAGGGGGCGCTCTCGACTTCAAAGAATGGCAAGAAACCCATCCCGGAAAACCCTTTCCCATTGCCGTTGCTTTAGGCGCAGATCCTGCCACTATCCTAGGAGCTGTTACGCCCATTCCTGACAGCCTATCTGAATATGCCTTCTCTGGCTTATTAAGGGGTAATAAAACTGAAGTGACCCAATGCCTTAGCCATGACCTCCAAGTACCTGCCTCTGCTGAAATTGTTTTAGAAGGATTTATTTACCCAGATGAGATGGCCCCAGAAGGACCCTTTGGTGATCATACCGGCTATTACAACGAAGTCGAAGAATTTCCTATTTTCACTATTGAAAAGATTACGCAACGAGAAAAACCTATCTACCATAGCACTTATACCGGTCGTCCTCCCGATGAACCCGCTATTTTAGGGGTCGCACTTAATGAAGTGTTTATACCTATTTTACAAAAACAATTCCCTGAAATTATTGATTTTTACCTGCCCCCTGAAGGTTGCTCCTACCGCATGGCCGTGATTAGCATGAAAAAACAATACCCCGGGCATGCCAAAAGGGTCATGTTAGGGACATGGTCATTTTTGCGTCAATTCATGTATACAAAATTTGTTGTCGTTGTTGACGATGATGTCGATGCGCGAAATTGGGAGGATGTCATTTGGGCTATGACAACCCGCATGGACCCCGCGAGAGACATTACCCTGCTAGAAAACACGCCGATTGACTATTTAGATTTTGCATCACCCGTCTCCGGCTTAGGCTCAAAAGCTGGTTTTGATGCAACGAACAAATGGCCTGGAGAAACGACACGAGAGTGGGGCGAACCGATAGTGCAATCAGCTGAAATCATCAAAAAAGTAGATGAAATATGGTCTAGCTTATAAGCTTTTCATCACTACCGCTAACGGGTTCTGAGACGTCATTAGCGGTGGCATCTTCAGCGATCACCAATGGCTCATCAGGCCTACTCTCAATCGCCTTTACTAATTGATTTGAGTGCATGACTAGCCCTTGCTTAAAAAATTCTGCTGCTTTCTCAAAATCTCCTTTCATGGCCATGATCTCAGCTAACATATGATAGGCCGATGCTGCTGGATTTAATTCGATACTTCTGGTTAAAAAAACTTGGGCTTGTTCCCAATTTTCAGCCACATAAAATAGTTTACCGACAACCCGAAGCAGTACTGCATTTCGAGGGTACAATTGAGCCCACTGTTCTGCGATCTGTATTTGTCGCACCGTATCATCCGATACAAGATCCCCATAAAGTTCAAGTAATGCATCTTCCTTATCAACCATTAAATGCTCAACAAGTTGGGCTTCAACCCTAGCACCTGCACCGCATCGAATCATAGCGGTAAAATAACCAACCGCTATCGCTTTAACGCCTTTAATATCAGCAGGGATATCTGCCCACAATCTCTCGACATCTTCCGCGTCGCCTTTTTCCCCTTGTTGCACTAATAACCCACCGTACACATTGAGCGCTAAGGTTTTTCGTTCGGTTGCGAGTAATACCTTGCTCTTATCTAGAACCGGAAATAATTCAACTAGAGACTGCCAATCATCCTGCTTTAAATAAGCCTGGTAGAGTAATTTAATAAGTCCTGAATGCGAGGCATCTAGGCTCTGTAAATGCAACAAGGTTTCTTGGGCTTCAGTATAATGATCTCGCGACAACTCAAGCTCTGCCTTTGTAAGGCCAATAGCAAATTCTGAACCAGGAAACTGGTCTGCCGCCATATTTAGATAACTATCCCGACTATCAAATGCACCGCGTAAATGAGCCGCTCTAGCGGCCGTTAAGTAATAAACCAAAGGCGCCGAACTACGGGGTGCGTGCTTAATTAGAATCTTCTCAGAACGCTCCCAATTCCCTTCAGCATAATCTACCAGACCAGAAACAAGCGCTTCTTTAGAGCGATTTAAGGTTACATTCTGACCCTTTGATTTTATTTTATTAGGTAACCGAATACACCAACCTAACCACCGTACCACTAGATAGAAAACAGTAAAACTAAACCATAAAACAACGGTAAAAAAGGCTAAGGTACTTTCCAGGGACCAGCGACCAATCCCAAGCATGACATACCCTGGATCATCATGATCGAAGAGCGTTTCCCATGCGTAATAAACCGCTACAACCAACAGCATCAAGGAAACTAAAAAATAAAAAATTCTTTTCACGCTAAAAACCCCTCAATAAACCTTAACCCGCAATTACAAGGCTTTATCGGCTTCGACTCTCAATTTACTAATATTCCTCAACATAGTCAGTGACTTACTTACATCGGGTATATCACTATGGATCGGTGTATTTTGTAGCTCTTTAATATCTAAAATAATCTGTGTTGCTTGTTCATTAGCCTCATAATTACTTTTTATCCAAGACTTTGAATCTTCAAGATCTTGTTTGAAAAGGTCATCCTGGTGTTGTAACAACGAAAGCATAGCCACTTCAATTCTAAGTTTTAATTGTTGCTTAATAAAATGCGCATCTCCTTGGGAAATAATTGCACGTACCGGCTGTTCTACACGGCGTATACTCACCAATCCATTAAGGTCCGCCAATAAATCTACAAACCATTGCCCCTCACCCGCTTCAGATTCCACATTACTCGCCAAGTCAACGGCAATTTTCTTTCCCGTGTAAGGGAATCGAAGCCTTAACGTCTCTGAGTCCTTAGCAATCAACTTTAGCTTTGAATAAATACCGACAACATCAGGAACTTGAACTTTCTTTAACAAAGAAATTTCTGTTGCGATTTCTTCACGCACTTTAAAAACACCGCCACCGCCGCTTTCTCTAAGACGTTGATCTGCAGCAGTGAGCGCTTTGATGGCCGCATTGACATCGCCGACAAGATGTAACCGCTGGTTAGCAACAGTCAACAAATATTCTGCATCAGCAATTAACCAATCTCCACGTGTTTTCCCTAATTGCCTTTTAATTTGGTCTATAGAAATACTCAACTCTTTCTTATTTGCTGCTAACTTTTCATCATTTAATCCTGAAAAGTTCTCCAACGCCTGATTAACAACCTGGTCTTTATTCGTAATTTCAGACTCCATCGTTGAAAATTGCGTTTGGATAGTTGCAAACTGTGATTGCATAGCCGCTAACTGTTTCTGGTATTCCGTCATCTGCCCAGATATTTCAATTAACTGTAAATCTTCCTTATGAACTTCATTGGTTAGCCCGTTCAAATCATCACGTTGAATTTCAAACAGATAGAAGCCAATTCCCGCAACTGCCAACACCAAAAAAATATTCAATAAGCCCAACCAAAGACCTTGTTGAGAACCGCCTTTAGCGTTTACCGCCACAGGACTTACAGTGTTATTTTCACTGCTCGTAGATTCATCAGCTTGCTCTTGTATTTCTTCAGCCACAATGCTCTCCATTCGAAATGCTTTTAACTGCCGTCACAATATCTTTATTCGCTGGAGTTTGGGTGACTACAATCTTCTGAAACCCTAAACCCAATGCTTTTTTTCTAATTCTTTCACTGATAACCACCAATGGTTTTAACTTCAAAACCTTTTGAACATCGTCATCGACCATATCCAACAAATTTTCCAGCGCTTCATTGCTCGTTATTGTAACGATATCAACCGTATTTTTTATATCTAACCCTATCATAACCTGATGAGATATTGGGGGTTTTATTCGTCGATAAACCTCGCAATAATCAACGTCAGCGCCCAAAGATCGCAAATGCTCTGCCAACCACTCCCGACCGCCCTGGCCTCTCACAATAAGGATTTTCTGCCCTGAAACCTGTCGTTCACTCAGAGCAGCTAACAAAGCTTCACTATTAAACCCTGACTCAGGAATAACATCGACCCCCATACCGACAGCCTCTATTGCCTGAGCCGTTGCCAACCCAACAGCGGCTATGTTTGGCTTGCATAATATTTGTTGTGCTTGAGGCCAAACTGCCAAACTAAATTTAACCGCATTGGCACTGACAAAAACCAGCCAATCATAATCGGCTACTTTATCTAAAAAAAACGTATCCTTCGACTGCTGTAATGCTTCAATTTCAATCACAGGTATTCGCCTAGACAAATACCCCGCTTGTGCTAACAAACGACAGAGCACCTCTGCCTGATTTTTCGGCCGGGTTACTAACACACAGACACTCATCATTAAACTCAAAAACGCTATGAATAAACTGCTTGTAATATTTTCTTAGCGCCCTTTGCTAACAATTCTTCAGCAATTTCATAACCAATGGCTTTGGCCTGATGGACTTCGCCCTGACTTTGCGCACGTATAATTTTCTGACCATTCGGCATTCCAACCAAGCCCTGCATAAATAAGCCTCCATCCTGTAACTGAGCAAACCCAGCAATCGGTACTTGACAGCCACCCTCTAAACGCTCATTCATAGCACGTTCTGCAAGGACGCATTGCTGCGTTTCATGATCATGCAACGCATTAATAACAGCAGCAACACGGGCATCTCCGACACGGCACTCAATACCCAGAGCGCCTTGACCCACAGCCGGTAAACTAATCGAGATAGGAATAATTTGCTTTATCCGGTCAACCATCGCTAGTCTTTTTAATCCAGCTGCAGCCAAAATAATAGCATCAAAGTCGCCAGCATCTAGCTTAGCAAGCCGAGTATTAACGTTACCGCGTAACGGCAAAATATGACCCTTAGGAATTGCCTGTAATATTTGCGACTGACGCCGTAGGCTAGAGGTACCAATACGCGCATCTTCAGGCAATTCTTCTAAGCAACTATAACGATTCGAAACCAATGCGTCACAGGGATCTTCACGCGCTAAGATAACCTTTAACTCCAGCCCATCAGGAAAATCAACAGGAACATCCTTCATCGAGTGAACCGCGATATCGGCCTGCCCTGCTAACAACCCCTGTTCCAACTCTTTAACAAACAAACCTTTCCCACCGATCTTTGCCAGTGGCGCATCAAGAATTTTATCTCCGCGCGTGGTCATTTTTACCAATTCAGTTTTCAGCCCAGGATGAATTCGTCGTAATTGTTCGGCAATGTAATTAGCTTGCCAAAGTGCCAAGGGGCTATTTCGTGTAGCAATCCTGATCAACTGGTCATTCACTGAAAAAAGTCCTTAATTTGAGAGTATTAGCGGCTATTGTACCTTTATTTTACGAACACAAAAATTAGTAAATGAGCCCTATTACCTTACTTATAGCGACTACTGGTGTACTTTTCACCCCCCCGTCAACACCTCCAGACACCCCATAAAGATAAAAAAACTGTATCATAGCGGCTTAAGTTCTTAATACCTTTCACGTTATTACCTGAATATGACTACATCAAACAAAGATAAACTCTGGGGCGGCCGCTTCACACAAGCGACAGACAGCTTCGTTGAAGCTTTTACCGCTTCAGTTAATTTTGACCAACGCATGGCTGCACATGACATTCAAGGCTCTATCGCGCATGCTAAAATGCTTCACAAAATTGGCATCCTAACCGACCTTGAACTGGACAGTATTCTTACCGGTCTCGAAGAAATTTTAAATGACATCAATAATGGTGATTTCAACTGGTCAGTCGCGTTAGAAGACGTTCACATGAACATTGAAGCCCAGCTCACAACAGCGATTGGTCCTGCTGGCAAAAAACTTCATACAGGGCGTTCACGAAACGATCAGGTTGCCACTGACATACGTCTTTATCTACGCGAAGAAATCAGTCATATTTGCGCTGAACTACATCGCCTTAAAACAGGGTTATTAAATCTAGCCGAACAAGAACACGATACCATCATGCCTGGGTTCACTCATCTTCAAGTCGCCCAACCCATCACTTTTGGGCACCACTTAATGGCCTGGTTTGAAATGCTCAAACGCGACCAAGAAAGAATGGAGGATTGCCTAAAAAGAATCAACATCATGCCCCTAGGTTCTGCTGCACTTGCTGGCACCAGCTACCCGATTGACCGATTCATGACTGCTGAACTTCTCGGTTTCGACCGACCTTCTGATAACTCACTGGATTCTGTTAGTGATCGTGATTTTGCCATCGAATTTTCGTCTGCGGCCAGCCTTATCATGATCCACCTGTCCCGATTCTCTGAAGAATTAGTTTTATGGGCCAGCACTCAATTTGACTTTATTGACATTCCAGATACTTTTTGTACCGGCTCATCAATCATGCCCCAAAAGAAGAACCCTGATGTCCCCGAGTTAGTTCGTGGAAAAACCGGTCGCGTTAGTGGCAATTTAATTGCCCTACTGATGCTAATGAAGGGTCAACCCTTAGCCTATAACAAAGACAACCAGGAAGATAAAGAGCCGTTATTTGACTCAGCAGATACTGTTGTAAATTCCTTGCGCGCGTTTGCCGACATGATGCCTCACGTTAAAGCAAAGCGCCAAAACATGTATCAAGCGGCTAAACAAGGCTTCTCAACAGCCACTGATTTAGCGGACTATCTAGTTGGAAAAAACATCCCGTTCCGAGACGCCCACGAGATAGTAGGTCTCGCCGTTCGACTCGGCATCGAAACCCATCGCGACCTTTCAGAACTCACGCTAGAAGAATTACAACAATTTTCTAGTGAAATAGATAACGAGGTTTTCAATATCCTGACCTTAGAAGGCTCTGTAGCTGCTCGAAATCATATCGGTGGTACCGCCCCTGATACCGTTAAAAAAGCCATTGAAAACGCTAGAAAACAAATGTAACACCCCTAATCGCCGTATGTTATCCACCTTACAAACGTAAGGTGGATAATTTATAACGCTCGCGCTCTCAAAAAAGCCCGCTCGGACAATTCATGCCAGGCGCTAACTTGTTCCTTAAACCCCATCACTGAGTCATACACGCGTCGGGACATTGCATCGCTATCCGCTAACTCAGCAACAACATCATCAGAAAGCACCAACAACTTTTTAAGCACATCATCTGGCAAAGCCATCACTTTGACTCCATGTTTATCAACAAGTGTTTTTAGCGCCTGATTATTACGCGCCGTATACTCTGACAACATATCTAAGTTAGCGGCTTTACAAGCAACCAAAATAATTTCCTGTAAATCCTTAGGCAAGGAATTAAAGGCCTCCTCATTAATGAGACATTCCATTGTTGATCCCGGTTCATGCCAGCCCGGGTAATAATAATATTTTGCCACTTTGTGTAACCCAAAAGCCAGATCGTTATAAGGACCTACCCACTCTGTGGCATCCAAGGTTCCTGTTTGCAATGCTGTAAATAACTCCCCTCCTGGAATGTTAACCGTCGTACCGCCAGCTCGTCTCAACACCTCTCCACCTAAGCCCGGAATACGCATTTTTAAACCGCTAAGATCTTCAAATGAGTTTATTTCTCGATTAAACCAACCTGCCATCTGGACGCCTGAATTCCCAGTCGCCGCAGGAATAATACCAAACGGTTGATATAATTCACGCCACAACTCCATTCCACCGCCATAATACAACCAACTATTCATTTCTTGAGCCGTTAGCCCAAAAGGCACAGCCGAAAAGAACTGCGTTGTTGCCGATTTACCTTTCCAGTAATACGCTCCTGAATGACCCAACTCCGCAACCCCTTTAGAAACCGCATCAAATACCTCAAAGGCAGGCACTAATTCTTTAGCACCATAAACCTTGATTTTAATTCGCCCCCCACTCATGGTATTGATCATCTGGGCCAACAAATTTGCATTCGTTCCCAGCCCCGGGAAATTCTTAGGCCAAGCTGTGACCATTTTCCAACGAAATTCAGCCTTAGCATTAGTCACTGTTGGCATAGCCGCCAATAAAGGACTAGCCCCAGCTGCAACCATAAAGCTTCTTCTTTTCATCAACTCACCTTGTCTCTTGTTTCAAATATAAACAGCCTTTATTCTGAAAGGATAAAATAGAATCCACGGGATTACCAATCCTATTACGCGTGGTTACCCTTAAAAAGCACCTTCTTCAATCGCATTAAAGTTTTCTTCAATGCGATATTTTCAGTAATTTGTCATCTTCCTGTCACAATACCTCCGTATCCTAAATGGACTTTATAAGCAAAACCCTTTATAATTTGGGGGTTTATAAGAACACATTCAATCTTAAGCCTTAGTGAATAACCGCAAGGCTTCAGCAGGAAATTTCTAACGATTACGCAGGAGAGACATCAATGGCAATTAAAGTTGCAATTAACGGGTATGGCCGTATTGGACGAAACATTTTACGCGCACTTTACGAATCAAACCGTAACAACGACATTCAAATTGTTGCAATCAACGACTTAGGCGATGCAAACACAAACGCTCATCTTACTCAATATGATACTGCGCATGGAAAATTTCCAGGCGAAGTAACTGTTGACGGTGACGCTATGGTTGTTAATGGCGATCGCATCAAAGTTTTTGCTGAAAGAGACCCTTCTAAACTTCCTTGGGGAGAATTAGGCATTGATGTTGTTCATGAATCAACCGGTTTTTTTGCTAGTAAAGAAAAAGCTTCTGCACATATTGCTGCCGGCGCTAAAAAAGTTATCATTTCCGCACCCGGCGGTAACGATGTCGATGCAACTATTGTTTACGGCGTCAATGACAACACTTTAACCGCTTCAGATACCATCATTTCTAATGCTTCTTGTACAACAAATTGTTTAGCACCTTTAGTTAAACCACTGTTTGATACATTAGGATTTGATCACGGTTTAATGACCACAATCCATTCTTACACTAACGATCAAGTTTTGACCGATGTTTTTCACCCCGACTTACGTCGCGCAAGATCAGCAACGCAATCGATGATCCCGACTAAAACAGGGGCTGCAGCAGCTGTTGGCTTAGTGTTACCTGAATTAGCAGGAAAACTTGACGGTTTCGCTATGCGCGTACCTACTATCAATGTTTCTGTTGTTGATTTAACCTTCCAAGCTTCAAGAGAAACAACCAAAGAAGAGGTGGACGCTATCTTAAAAACAGCTTCTGAAACTTCGCTAAAAGGTATTTTAGAATTCAATGACAAACCACTGGTTTCTATTGATTTCAACCATAACCCAGCGTCTTCTATTTACGAGTCTTCACTAACAAAAGTAATGGAAGGTAACTTTGTTAAAGTTCTTTCATGGTATGACAATGAGTGGGGATTCTCTAACAGAATGCTTGATACCACTATTGCACTATACAACGCTAAATAATTTAACTTAGGCCCTTAGTTCATGAAAAATCTTAGACGCACGAAAATACTGGCCACGCTAGGTCCTGCAACTG
>CAJVZC010000011.1 GCA_913019935.1 uncultured Methylococcales bacterium | reverse complement strand
GCTGGGCTTTATGTTCTTTACTTATCGCATGCAGGTTTTAAAGAGTTTGCTGATAAATTAATGGGTAAAGCAAAAGAATTATAAGTTATTGGTTTAGAAAATAAGGGTGATAGTGATTGCCGTTGTTTATCGGTAAGAAGGGTTGTGATTCTGGTTGCTACATAAAGTAGCAACCAGCGAAAAACTCAGGTATCTATTGCTAGGTGAAGGCGTATTCTGATGATGTTCAGGATGCGCCTTTTTTAATGCTTAGGCTTTTGGTAGGCCAAGATATAGTAGTCCAGTAGATGGAGTCGGCTGAGAAGTTCTATCGTCAGTGTTTCAATGAGTGCGGTAAAGTGGAGTTGTTTTTGTTGGGCGCCCATTGTTCGTAAATAACGATAAGTGGGAAGGGTGTTATCGGTAATATTTTTTTCCGTGATTGTGGTGAACCCCGTTTGCTTGGCCAAAGCATGATACTGGTGTAAAGGTGTGTCGACACGACAGTGGCCGTAAAATCCAACATCAAAGGGTTTAGGTAGTGTTATTTTCATGAGCGGTGCAATAATTTTTTTAGGGGTGAAATCAGAAAGGGATAAAATGCCGCCCGGTTTTAAAACCCGAAAGGCTTCTTTTAAAAACTGCGCCCTATCGGGAAAATGGAATATACACTCGACAGCTAAGACGCGATCAAAAACCTGGTCTGGGTAGGGTAAAGCACAAGCATTTCCTTGATGAAACTGGAGAGTGTTAGGTGGGTTGGGCTTAACCTGTTTTTGCGCGCGTTGTAATTGACGGTTATCAATATTTAAGCCGTGTAGTGTCATGTTGGATTGTGTTTCATTTATAAGAGCTAAGGTGCCGCCAAAGCCACATCCCACATCTAAGACAACTTGTTTTTCTGCAATCTTCCCAGCAACACAAACTTGCTGACTTAGGCGGTCAGTTGCATGTGCAAAATCAGCACCAGTTAAGAGGGCTGTACGGGGCTTTGACCAATACCCCCAATGGACATGACGGCCAAAACTTTGGGTCACGTCAGGATCTTGTTGTGCTAAAGAATCCAACAAATAGTCAAAATAGGGAAGATTAACTTTGGGTGTTTTGGGGTTGTCCATGACTGTTCCAGTCCTGTTGATGTGGTGTCTTTAGAGTTTACGTTAAACGTTAAAAAAGAAAAATGCATTATTTAGAGTAAAAAGGTTTAACAGAGCAGGCCGTTAAATTAATTTTTAGGGGTATAGCCTATTTAGGAGGCGCAACCGTATACGAAAAGTAAATGCATGGTAGAGAGCGTATCTTTGAATCATGGCTAACTGAGGCGCGGACTAGGAACCCATAAAGATAGGTTTTTTTGGATTGAAACTAAGTACAAGGGCGATGGTAAGTTGGCCGGTATCATGATGCACTACCGCGCGATAGAACATTGTAGGGCCGTGTTTTTATACGGTTAGTATTTTATTGACTCTCTGTTCTGCAGGCGTTGAGTGTGGTCGAAATATTGAGTGCCAGATCTTCCCGCAAGATAACTTCAATAGATTGGATTGATGAGGCAGAACATCGTAGATAATTTATTTGTCCGTCGGAACCGTTAACAATAAACCAGCCTTGGTTGGTGTTTAACAGGCCTTTTATTCTTTCTGCGTTAAGTTGGCTTAATTGAGTTTGTAATTGTTCAAAATCGAAACAGTGTTGTGCTGGAAACTGTTGGCCAAAACTCTGGTAACCATCGGCGTGGTTGGTGAGCGTATTGGGGTCATTCTCAGTTGGGTGTAAAAAAGTACTTTTGTTCGTGTGTGTGAATGAGGTCTGTCTCTGTGGGTTTCTGGGTAGGTTGAGCCAGGATGCATCCAGTTGTCCTTGTGTGGTTTGGGCAATGCGTTCTTTAGGGGGTGAGGCTTTTTTGCCCCATTGGTGAAATAACTCGATGGCATTATGATCAGCCATATCTGTTTTATTGGCTATTAAGACATCCGACAAGGCAATTTGGTCGCGGAAGGTTTGGTGCTGAGCGTAGCGGGGGTCTGTTAATTTTCTGGGGTCTACTAGGCAAATACTTGCTTTAAGGTCAAGTACCTCTTTAAATAGGTCGCTCGAAAGCATCTCTAAAACTTGTTTCGGATGACCGAGCCCGCTGGGTTCAATTAGAAGACGGTCTGGGGTGGCTTCTTTGAGTAGATTATTAATGCTGACTTGAAACGGTACATTTACCGCGCAGCACAAACATCCCCCCACTATTTCTTTAACGGCAATACCGGTAGCACTATAGAAAACACCATCGAGGCCAATTTTTCCAAATTCATTAACTAATACCGCCCAGTTTTCGTTATTTGGTTTTTGCTCGAGTAAATTTAAAATAGCTGTTGTTTTGCCAACGCCAAGAAAACCGGTAATTAGATTAGTGGGGATATGTGATAAGTGTTTTGTTGTCATTGATCTTAAAAGGGTCGTAAGGTGACCTTTGGGTCGCCGTGCATTTTTAGATTTATACCACTTACAGGGAGTGGAAGCGTCAGGTATTTTTAACATTTAATGCTTTTTACGTGCAAAGGAAATAGGGTTGGGCATTAGAAAAAGATCAGTCTTATTGTCTTAATCCGCATAGGTAAAGGTTTTGAGGTAGCCTTTTTAAAGTTGAAAAGGCCGTGTAGGCTGAGTCTGAGTCTTACAGAAACGTGTCAAGCATTTTTTAGGAATTTAAACACAAGTGGTGTAACACCTAAGAGCGATACACTAACGAAGCGCTATAAGTTATTGTTTTTAAATGGATATGAAATAAGTCATTGATTTTAAAGGGATTTATTTTATGTCTGAAAATTGGTCAGAGGTGCAATAGTACTGTAAAGATCATGGCTTTAGGGGGCGATAAACAATTAATCCACAAAGTTATCCACATTTTTTGTGCATAACTTTGCGGTGATAAAATAGATCATTATCGACAAATAAATGGCTTGGAGTGCTATGGTAGGGCCTGAAAAACAACCTCAAAGGAGAGCGCTGTATGGCCTTAGTTTCATTACGACAACTTTTAGATTATGCTGCTGAACATAATTTTGCTGTTCCAGCATTTAATGTCAGTAATATGGAACAAGTTCAAGCCATTATGCAGGCGGCGGATAGTTGTGATAGTCCAGTAATTATGCAAGGTTCTGCAGGGGCAAATAGATATGCAGGGGAAGTTTTTTTACGGCACCTTATTTGTGCCGCTGTCGAACAATACCCGCATATTCCTGTGGTTATGCACCGGGATCATGGGCCTTCGCCAACAATTTGTGCGCAGGCGATTCAGTCTGGGTTTAGTTCCGTTATGATGGATGGTTCTTTATTAGAGGATATGGCGACGCCCGCATCATTTGAATATAACGTCAAAGTGACGCAAACAGTTGCAAATATGGCCCATGCCTGCGGCGTATCGATTGAGGGCGAGATCGGTTGTTTAGGGTCGCTAGAAAACAAGTTGGAAGAGGGTAGTAAGACCGTTGATCACAGTCAGTTGTTAACTGATCCGGATGAAGCCATTGAATTTGTTAAACAAACGCAGGTTGATGCTTTAGCCGTCGCGATTGGTACCAGTCATGGTGCTTATAAATTTAGTAAACCCCCTACCGGTGACGTATTGGTGATAAGTCACCTAAAGCGCTTACAACAATGCTTGCCAAATACGCATTTTGTGATGCATGGATCGAGTGCTATTCCTCAAGAGTGGTTGAAAATTATTAATAGTCATGGCGGTAATATTCCTCAAACCTATGGTGTGCCGGTAGCAGAAATTGTTGAAGGAATTAACTATGGGGTTCGTAAGGTTAATATTGATACCGATTTACGGATGGCTTCGACGGGGGCTATTCGACACTATATCGCACAATCTGATAATGCCGCTGAATTAGATCCTCGAAAGATTTATCAAGCTGCACGTGACGCTATGCAGGAACTTTGTCAGACGCGCTATGAAGCATTTGGCAGCGCTGGGCATGCGCATCTGATTAAAGCTGTTCCATTGGCGGATATGGCTAGGAAATATCTCTAGTACTCACCGAGACTGATTTGATTGATGCTGTATTGTGAGTGTGTTTTTTAATAATAAGATGTGTAACTATGAATATTGATACTGTTTTAGCCAGTGCTAAGAAAAGTCGTGTTGCATCACGGCTATTATCGTTAACATCTGAATCTTTACGTAATAAGGCGCTGGTTCAAATGGCTGAGGCGCTTGAGGGAATTCAATCTCAAGTATTACGGGTTAATGCACAAGAGGTGGAAAAAGCGAAACAAGCGGGCCAGTCGGCAGCGATGCTTAAACGCCTAACGCTTAACGAGGACGTCTTTCATTATATGCTGTCTAGGCTAAGGAAGGTCGCTCAGACACCGGACCCATTAAATCGAATTTTGGCAGGGCATACCAATCCTAAAGGACTTCAGGTTTATAAAAAATCGGTTCCAATAGGTGTGGTTGGGATGATTTATGAGTCAAGACCTAATGTTACTACTGATGCGGCAGGTGTTTGTATTAAAAGTGGAAATGCGATTATCCTACGCGGAGGATCAGAAGCATTGCAAACTAATATGTTATTGGCCGATGCCATGATTGCTGGAGCGGTCGCGGCTGGGTTGCCGGAACATGCCATACAAATTATTCGTGCACCGGGCCATGCGGCGGTGAGTGAATTACTGGCTCTGGATGGCTATGTGGATGTTTTAATTCCTCGCGGTGGGAAGGGACTCATAAAGCGTATTGCTGAAGGAACTCGAATTCCTGTGATTAAACATTACGATGGTATTTGTCATCTTTATATTGCGGATGATGCAGATTTAAAGCAAGCCGTTGCGTTGGCAGTGAACTCAAAATGCCAAAGTATTCAAGTCTGTAATGCGCTCGAAACGTTGTTGGTTGATCAGAAGGGGGCAGAGAAAGCCTTGCCCATGTTGGAAGCGGCATTTGCGGAAAAAGGTATTGCGCTACGAGGGTGTGAAAATACACGGAAAATTTTAACTGACATTGAGTTGGCGACAGAAGAAGACTGGCACAGTGAGTATTTAGCACCGCTGTTGTCAATAAAGGTGGTGAGTGGTTTAGAGGCGGCCATTACGCATATTAATCATTATGGCTCGGGACATACCGATGGCATAGTTACGCAAAGTTTGGCTCAAGCACAATGCTTTGAGCAGCAAGTTGATTCGGCATCGGTGTTGATTAATGCTTCAACAAGATTGTCAGGAGGCGGTGATTATGGCTTAGGGGCGGTCGTTGGAATTAGTACTGATAAATTACATGCTCGGGGGCCGGTGGGGCCTGAGCAATTGACAACTTACAAATGGGTGGTTTATGGCGAAGGTCATTTGCGAGAGTAGTCGAAGATGACGGTACATTAAGCGATACCTAGAGCTATTGAGGTGGAGTGTTGCACGACTTAGTGTTGATGGTTTTTAAAAAATAAATAGGTTAATTGTTTTAAGGAATTATTATGGGATTGTTAGATAAATATTTTGGTGTGAGAGAAGGGTTTGTAAAAAAGCTTTATAAGAAGAGTGGCAAGAAGGAATATGAAGGTCATATTAAGAATGGGAAGCAATATGGGTTATGGATTGGATATTACGAAAATGGACAAAAACGGAACGAAGTTAACTTTGAAAATGGCAAGAAGATAGGGTTAAACACGATCTGGTTTGAGAACGGGAATAAGAAAGGGGAAGAAAACTATAAAGAGGATGACTTAGACGGCCCTTTTATTGAATGGAATGAAGATGGCAGTATTAAGTATAAAGCCATTTTCAAAGACGGTGTATTAGTTGAGAAAGATGGAGAGGATGTTGGGTGAAAAACAAGACCGGGTGAATGACTTCTGAAAGAAGATAAGCTGTCAGGCGTTTTTTATTACTGATTAGTTAAAGAGACCAAGGGTTAGTCTGAGTGTCTATCAATACTCATTGAAGCCTAAATTTAGGTTAAAATAAGAACTACTTAATTTTTAAATTGTTAGCTATGAAAAAAGACATTCCCGGTACTGATTTTGAATCATTCACTTTTTCTGATGAAGTCCTATCGGCGATTAAAACAATGGGGTTTGAAACCCCAACTGAGATTCAAAGTAAAACGATACCTGTTATTTTAGAAGGTAAAGATGTTCTTGCGCGTGCGGATACGGGGTCTGGGAAAACGGCTGCTTTTGTTTTGCCGTTATTAGATAATTTGAGCAATCAAAATGTTTATTCTAAGATCGGGCGCAGTCAGCGCTTTAATGCAACGGAAAGAGTGGCAAGTAACTGTGTACAAATTATTGTGTTGGTGCCTACGCGTGAGTTAGCGATTCAAGTTGCTGATGTTTTTTCTGCATTAGCTGAAAATATCCAGCCTACGCTCAAGTGTTTGAGTGTATACGGAGGGGTAAAAATTAATCCTCAAATGCAAGCCTTGCGAGGTGGTGTGGATATATTGGTATCAACACCTGGACGGTTGCTAGACCTAGCAGACCAAAATGCGATTAAGTTTAATCAAGTGAAAACCTTGGTTATTGATGAAGTCGATCGCTTGATGAAAGGTGATTTTCAAGAAGAGATTGAACGCATTGGTAAGCTATTACCCAATAAACGTCAAAATTTGATGTTTACGGCAACTTTTCCAGAAAGTATTACACCACTAGTACGCGATGTAATGGTAGCACCTGAAATTATTAATATAGATGAGTTTGAAGATGAATTGGACATAGAGCAGCGAGCGATTACCGTCAATCATCATCAAAAGAATGATCTCTTGGCGCATTTAATTCGTGAGAATGATTGGCAACAGGTTTTGATTTTCTGTAGTGCCAAACGAACGTGTGATAATTTGGTCAAAAAGCTTGAGAAAAGAGAGATTGAAGCCGTTGCGATGCATTCGAATAAAGAGCAATCGGTGCGAATAGCAGCACTCAAGAATTTTAAGGCCGGTAAGATACGTCTTTTAGTGGCTACCGATGTAGCCGCACGGGGAATTGATATTGACCAGTTACCGTGTGTTATTAATTATGATTTACCGCGATCGCCCAATGACTATGTCCATAGAGTAGGACGAACTGGGCGCGCGGGAGAAAAAGGACTGGTTATTTCTCTAATTTCACACCATGAATACCAGCATTTTTTGGTTATAGAAAAACGTAATTCAATCCAATTAGAACGAGAAGAAGTTGTAGGTTTTGAGGTCGATGCAGTGGCGCCGCCAATGCCCAAGAAAAGTCCTAAAATAAAAAAAGTAAAGCGAACTAAAAAACAAAAAGGGCCACTTAAAAGTGATCAAGAAGCAACGCGTAAAACAATGGATCAATCTGATCAGAAGTCGCATGAGGTAGAGCCGTTAGAATCTACTGCAAATGCTCATATTTGGGGCAATCTAAAAAAGAAATAAATTTATCTAAGGCGTGGGTAGTTTTTACAATAGGTTTTTATTTGGCTGAAGGCGTTTAAGCGTTTCTGACGCAGAGATTGTCACAAAAGTATAAATTAAGTGTATTGTTAACAAATAGTCGTAAAAAAGATCAAGTGAGTTATAGTTTAAATTGAAGCTAGAGGGGTACCATGCCATGATTCAAGATACTATAGTAAAAATAAACGCTCTGATTGAACAAGCTGATCGACTGACGCGTGAGCAGCGTAGCCAACTGTTAAGTTTAACCGAACAGTTACAGCGTGATATTCAATTAATTGAAACTGTTGACCAAGAACAAGCACAAAGTGTTGCTGTTTTAGCCAAGCTGACCAGTCATGAGTATCTACGGTCGGAGCAAAACCCTGAACTTATTGCGATGGCTGAAGAAGGATTGGCACTTGCTATTGCGGATTATGAAAAGTCACACCCTAAGTTATATCAAACACTACAGTCTTTGTGTATTGCGCTGCGGGGGTTGGGAGTTTAGTTTTTTAAAAAGGTGTAGCTTGTTTTAAAAAGAGGTCGTTGGTTAGTTATTATTTAATCGGCAATGAGCCCTAGGGCGACACAGAAAAATAAAGCATTTAATGCGTAGGAGTAACGATGAAATTGATCACAGCGATTATTAAACCGTTTAAATTGGATGACGTTCGTGAAGCATTGTCTGAAATTGGCATAGCAGGTTTAACAGTGACAGAAGTTAAAGGGTTTGGTCGTCAGAAAGGGCATACAGAGCTCTACCGTGGCGCTGAGTATGTGGTGGATTTTCTCCCCAAAGTGAAACTAGAAATTGCTGTTTCTGAGGATATTGTTGATACTGCTTTGAGTGCATTAGTTAATGCTTCTAGAACAGGAAAAATTGGTGACGGTAAAATTTTTGTGACATCTTTAGAGCAAGTGATTCGTATTAGGACCGGGGAGTCGGGTGAAGATGCCATTTAAGGATGATTGAAGTTCTACGGCTTAATTGTTTTACTCTAAACCGTCTGTTGACGGTTTTTTTTGATCACTCATTGTCTTTATGTTTTCAGGCAGAGACCTAAGGGTAATGGTTTTTCTTTGAGCATAATGGTCATTTTCTTATGATAAAATCAACGGTACTATTTTATCCACCAGTCAACAGCAAATAGCCCTATTCTTTATGAGTGTTAATGATCAAGAAAATCAAAGTCAAATCATTTGTGATTGTACGGGAACTACTCATGACAAGGTTTTATCGTTAATTGCACAAGGTTTTGATCTGGATAAAATTTCGAGTGCAACCGGTGCAACCACGGGCTGTGGCGCTTGTGATGCTGAGATTATGACTTTGATTGTTGAAAATACCAAAACGATTTAAGTGGGCTGTTTACATGATGGCCCTATACCTGTGGGTAACGTTGAAAGATAACGAAAAAAGGTATGATCATTCTGGTGGATTGTTTGAGTTGCTACGCAGGATAAGCCCTAAGGGCAGTAAACAGGTTGAACGAATTAGCCGGGGTGAGGGAGACCCATTTTTTAAAGGTTTTTAGGGGTTACTAGATATGGCGACTGGACTTTTTGTTATTCTTGATGATGTGGCGATGTTGCTGGAAGATGCTGCGCTCATGAGTAAGGTTGCGGTTAAAAAAACAGTAGGCTTGTTGGGTGATGACCTTGCAGTGAATGCTGAGAAAGCGATTGACTTTCCTGCGACACGTGAATTGCCTGTTATTTGGGCGATTACCAAAGGGTCATTCGTTAATAAAATAATTATTTTACCTATCGTTTTTTTATTAAGTAGTTTTTTACCTGAGCTGATTGTACCGATATTACTCGTCGGCGGTAGCTACCTCAGTTATGAGGGAACTGAAAAAGTATTTGAGTGGTTTTCACGCTATAGTACGAAAGCAGGTGTTGTTCATCAGTCTCTAAAGGAGACCGGAAAGACCCAAACTGAAGCGACAAAAATTAAAGCTGCGATACGGACTGATTTTATTCTTTCGATTGAAATTATTGTTATTACGTTGGAAACGGTTATTGATCAGGTTATGCCTGTTCAGATTATGGTGGTTAGTTTAATCGCTTTACTGGCAACGGTAGGTGTTTATGGTTTTGTCGCTTTTTTAGTTCGAATGGATGATGTAGGCCTGTATTTAATTAAACGGTCCCTTCTATTAACAGGGCTCGAGGCGCGTGGTTTTCGATTGTGTGGTGAGGTTTTGGTGGCTTCTTTGCCCAAGATTATTCGGATATTAACGGTTATAGGTACGGTGGCCATGTTAGTGGTTGGTGGGGGTATGTTTGTACACAATGTTGATACGGTACATTCGGTGTTATTTTTTTTGCCGTCGTTGGTAGCGGATTTGGTTTCAGGGTTAGTGGTCGGCGCAAGCTTAGTGATGGGTTTGTCAAAAATTCAATCAGTGTTAAATAGGTGATTTTTTCGATTATAAAAGCACAAGATAATTTTATTTGTTAGCTTGATCAGGTTTTTGTGAGGGTATAGGGTTTGAAGGCTATTTGAATAGATAAGCTGGTGTCCTTTAAAATCACGCTATGAGGCGGTGTGGACTTTTCCTAATTGGGTATAAATCAATAATGAGTTTTTTAAAAGTAATAATTCTTCGGGGTCTATTTATAGGCTTGTTTATAGTTTTTATGGCGGGCTGTACGCCCTCTAAAGTCAAAAGACTGGTTTCCTCAACAGAAAACCAAACAATAGTGACTGAAAGTCCTCAGGTTGATGAATCTGGTTTTCAGTCCAGTATTGATAGCGTCATGCCCCGTTTAAAAAAAAGCACTGTAAAACGCTCAGAGATAGCGAAAGAAATAGCCGTGGTTAAACACGATGAATTGAACCGTATATCAAAAGTTAACAATACTGAGGCTATAAATGTAAGCAGTGTAAAGGATGATTCACAGATTAAACTTGAGATGTCAGAGGGGGCAGGGCTTTCATCGGATAAGGTTAAAATGTCAGACATTGCGGTAACTGAAAGAATCCTTAATGGACATGATGAGAGTATTAAAGAAGCTAGCCGTGTTCATTTAATATTGGTGGGTACGGCGATTAGCATTAAAGAGGTCGTGGGTGTTGCTTTAAATTTGGAAGGGAGTTGGAGTAAGGCAAAAGAGGCTTTAGTTTCAAGTTCTGAGGTTAATAATAATTATTCTGTGCTGAAAGAGGCAACGGGTATTCAATTGAATCTTACGGGTAATGCGGTCGCGGTGAAAGTTGCAGAGGATATTAGGCTAAGCCTTGAGGGCAATGCCGTTCGGAATTAAAGAAAATAATAGGAAGTGAAAGGTATGAATATTTTTTTAAAAATAATTATGTTACTGATGGTCACTCTAGGGAGTGCCTACGCTGAAGTCACGCATCGTATCAGTGGTACGATCAATGTTACCAAAGTCGCTGAAGATGATGCTGTTAATATTCGATGTGTGTTGATGGAGAAAAAAGGAGGGAGCCGTTTTCGGTATTTTGAAAAAAAGGTTAATGTCGTGTTAAATTCAAAGGGTATGTCGACGTGGGAACTTAACTGGAAAGATAAGGATGAGAAATATGACCGGTATAGCTGCAAAGCCTATTGTGATGGGTGCTCCGGTGATACTCAATATGCTAATATAGGAAATTTTTAAAGCTATGGTGTGCGCAATGTACCCTGTCTATAGGTTAGCTTTATTAACGCTTAAATAACTTAAATCGAAACTAATCATGAGCCTATTACCCGAGTGTCCGCAGTGCAATTCCTCCTACACGTATGAAGATGGTGTGTTATATGTGTGTCCTGAATGTGCACATGAATGGAGTGCAAGTTTGGATGATAACGATTCAAATGATGATCTGCTTGTTAAGGATTCAAATGGGAATCTGCTGACTGATGGCGATACAGTTTCAGTCATTAAGGATCTTAAAGTTAAAGGTTCTTCAACAGTTGTTAAAGTAGGGACTAAAGTTAAAAATATTCGCTTGGTGGATAGTGATCATAATATCGATTGTAAAATTGCGGGTATTGGTGCGATGAAATTAAAGTCTGAATTTGTGAAAAAAGTTTAATGGTTGCGGCAATTCAGTTAGCTATCAGCGCTCTTTGGCGTGAGGTTGAACTATTGTTATTTTCTTTTGTCCTAAACTCAGTGCGTGGAGAATATGGCATATTTCTGCTTTTTTATTACAACCTTTTAGCAAAGTGCCAGCTTTTTTTAAAGTGGCCATCACGTACTATAAGGGTGCATTTTTGATTTATCAGAATGTGCCCTTATTTATAGGGGGTTGTCATTTTTCTTAAGAGAGCAACGTAAATCATCTTTGGGTCGTTAGGGTAAAGTATAATGATATTTTTCTCAAAATATTGATGAAAGAAACCCCTAAGTTACTACTGTAAAGCAATCATGTCAGCAAATAAGTATCAAGCAAAGAATCAAGACCCACTGCATGGAATTACCTTGAAAATGATAGTGACTCAGTTAACAGAATATTATGGTTGGGAAGCATTAGCCAAGAGCATCAATATTAATTGTTTTAAAAGTGATCCTAGCATTAATTCAAGTCTGAAGTTTTTACGAAAGACCCCGTGGGCAAGAGAGAAAGTTGAACAACATTATTTGAAAATGAAATGGTTGCAAGGAAGTGCCGCTAAATCTGATCATCGCTAAGCAATAAATATGTTTTGTAATATAGATATAGCCTTAATTACGGGAGGTTTTTTAAGAAATGAGGACTGTTGAAATTTCAAGTGAGCCGGTTGAGCTCTATAAAATTATTAAGTTTGAAGGGCTCGCCGCTAGTGGTGCAGAAGCTAAAGAGGTCATTGCTGCCGGTCAGGTTTTAGTCAATGGTCAGGTTGAAATGAGAAAGCGGAAGAAAATAGTTTCGGGTGATATTGTGTTATTTGGTGAAGATGAAATCCATATTCAACTTTGCTGATCATGTTGATTGCCTTTAAGAAAGGATGAAAAGGCGGTAATTAAGAGCATACAAGAATAAGGGTGCGTGTTTGGGGTTTGATAACAGCTCGGCTTGGTTCATTTTTCTTAAAAAGGTACAAGACTAAGTAAGTGTTAGGTATAAAAAGGCTTATAATAAGCAATTAATATTAATTAGGAGAGGGTAATTATGACGTTCAATAAAATAGTGGTCATGGTCTTTATTTCGTTGTTAGCTATATCAACAACCAGTCAGGCACAAAGTGCATTAGATAATAAGTATTTCGCTCAACAGTTAGAGATTGATAAAAAGAAACGTATCAAACATGCGTTAAAGAAAAAGAAACGTGCAGAAGCCGCTGCTGCTGCCGCTGCCGCAAAGGCTCAAGCACCCGTAGTTGCTCCAGTTGTAAAATCTAAGAGTTCGGCTCCTGCTTCTGCTCCTGCTGTGATGGGCAATTGTAAACAAATGCAGGCGCATTATAAGAAAATGTGTATGACTAAAGGCGATATGATTCGCTGGGTGAAATAAGTAATTTTGCAAATAATAAATTAGTTGTTTCCAGAAAATATTCACCGAGGGGTTTGTAATTTTCCTCGTTTAAATTACATTTAGAACGGTATGTTGCTTTAGTTACTGACATACCTTTTTCTCTCTTATGTGTGTGGCGTATTCTAACAAATGTTGGGGTGCGCCTTTTTTATTGCGTGTGTTTCAGCCGCATAAGAGTGTTTCAGTAGAAGCATTGCCTTCGGGTGTTGTTTTTTTGAAAAAGACAACAGTCAATCAAATCTGGTTTGAAATTAGAGAGCATCTTTTAGGCCTACCGGTCTTTCAAGAAAGACCGGTAGGCTTATTAAATGAGTACCGTAGCGATTTATTTATGATTGACTGGCAAGATAGTCTTCATAGTTTCCTTTAAAGTCAATAATACCCTCATCCGTAAATTCGAGTATACGCGTTGCTAATGACGATACAAATTCACGGTCATGGCTTACAAAGAATAAAGTGCCTGGGTAATTGTCCAGTGCTAAATTCAGGGATTCAATGGATTCCATATCTAAGTGATTGGTGGGTTCATCCATCATCATAATATTGGCGCGTTCTAACATAAGTTTGCCAAATATCATGCGACCCTTTTCGCCCCCTGAGAGGACGTTTACTTTTTTATCGATGTCATTTTGAGAAAACAACAAGCGACCGAGGGTACCGCGAATGACTTGGTCGTCATCTTGGGGCTGGCGCCATTGATTCATCCATTCAATTAACGGTAAATTGTGTGAGAAATAACCGGCACTATCTTGAGGGTAATAAGAAATATTGGCATTTTCTGACCATTTGATGGTGCCGTTTGTTGTGTTTATTTCATTCATTAAACACTTTAATAACGTGGTTTTACCGATTCCATTAGGTCCAATAATTGCAACACGTTCACCCACTTCGATCATTAAGTCCAAATTTTGAAACAGTTGCTCATCAAAGCTTTTACTTAACCCTTGGGCCTCCAAGGCTAAACGATGAAGTTTTTTATCTTGATCAAAACGAATAAAAGGATTTTGACGACTTGAGGGTTTAATTTCAGCAAGATTTATTTTTTCTAATTGTTTTGCTCGGGAGGTTGCTTGTTTTGATTTTGAGGCATTGGCAGAAAATCGACTTACAAAGGCTTTAAGTTCGGTGATTTGTGCTTTTTTCTTGGCATTTTCAGCTTGGAGACTTTCAGTGACCTGTGTGGCAGCAGTCATATAATCATCATAAGAGCCGGGATAGATGCGAACTTCACCATAATCTAAATCGGCCATATGGGTACAAACACTGTTTAGGAAATGGCGGTCATGTGAAACAATAACCATGGTGCAGTTGCGTTCATTGAGTATATCTTCTAGCCAACGAATGGCGTTAATGTCTAGGTTATTGGTGGGTTCGTCAAGTAACAGAATATCCGGTTCAGAGAATAAGGCTTGAGCGAGTAGAACGCGTAATTTCCAACCGGGGGCCACTTCACTCATTAAGCCATAATGTTGTTCAACAGGGATACCTACACCCGCTAAGAGTTCACTGGCGCGTGCTTCTGCAGAATAACCATCCATTTCAGCAAATTGAGACTCAAGATCACCAGCCCGCATACCGTCTTCTTCAGATATTTCAGATTTTGCATAGATGGCATCACGTTCTGATTTAACCGCCCAGAGTTCGTCATGACCCATAATGACGGTATCGATGACTGCAGATGTTTCGTAGGCAAATTGATCCTGTTTTAATTTCCCAATACGTTCGTGAGGGTCTTTAGATACATTTCCCGATGAGGGCTCGAGGTCTCCACCCAGTATTTTCATAAAGGTCGATTTTCCACAGCCATTAGCGCCAATAAGGCCATAACGGTTGTTGTTTCCAAATTTAACTGAGACATCTTCAAACAGTGGTTTTGCACCAAATTGCATGGTGATATTGGCAGTTGCGAGCATTTTTTTCCTAGCTAATAAAAAGTAGATACCGTGGGCTTGACGGATTTACCGTAAAAACACCCAAGGTGTAAGTGATTTTTTTTAAGGGAGCAAATTATACGTTGTTTTATCTGTTCTATGGTTTTCTTTGTCTTTTAACGTAAATAAAATGTAAAAAAAGACCTGCGGTCTTCACCGGTTAAGAAAGACTTACAGAAGTATTGATTGAGTTATGACACTGTATGAAAAAGATAATACCTGCTAATAGAATAAATAAGGGTAATAGCGTCGTCAGGACAACCCATTTAAGAATATTCATTGTAAAACCCCATCATAATTATAGTGATGAGAATAGTATAAGAATTGCAAGGCATTTAGTCACTGTGGCAAATTGCCACTGAGTCAGATTGTCGCTGATAAAATTGTTAATTAATTTTCCCTTGACGGTTTGTTAACGCGATCGGTATTTTTTAAATGTCGCTTCATCAAAGGGTTCACCTAAAACAAAAGCAGTTAATTTATTCATCGGTACAGAGCGGTGAAGAAACCAAGACCAGGGGGCACAAATAATCATGGCTAGAGTCGTGTTTGTGATAACAGAATAGCTCAGTAAAACGGTAACTAGGCTAAAGTAAGGGATAGTAAATACTGTGGCCCAGATTGAAATAACCAAAGACCACCGGATAAAACGTTCAGATTTGGTTTTATATAGCGCATTGTGACTCATAATTATTTAGTGATTTAAAGGGAGTGTTGTGAAATAAGGAATAAAATCAATAAATAAGGTAACAGGTTGAAGTCTAAATACCTAAATATGATTAAGTCTCTATGTTATATTGCTAACTTCTTATAATGGGCATGGGGGTTTAAATGAAATTTCTTACAGCACTTTCTTTAAGTATTGCAGGTTTAGCAGGGGTAGCGACTTTTTTGGCGGTAGGTCCATTGAGTGGGATATTCTTTATTTGGGCGGCAACTATTGCATGGGCAACTTATTTTGCCTTAGGCGGAGATTGTGATGCAGCCAAAAACACCGGTGTTTGCGGCATTTTTGGTGTTTTTATGGCATGGTATGCGGCAACGCTTATTGCCAATATTTCACCTACAGCGGCGCTTGGTTTTCCTTTGATGGCAGCTATCATTGTTACTGTTACGGTCGCAGCAATGTGTTTGGCCGCTAATATTAAATTATTTGCAGCCATTCCTGCCAGTGTATTAGGTTATTCTGCAACCTTTGCATATCTCTTGCAAACACCCGATAAGTTATCAAAAGAGGTCCTAACGGGCCATTCTTGGGACAATCCAATGATTATCATTTCTTTTTCATTTATTGTCGGTATTGGTTTTGCTATAGCGTCAAATAAATTAGCGACCTCTTTAACTACGGTTAGTGATGATTGAGGCGTTTGGATCAGATGAGGGTCTTTTTTAAAAGGCATCAGTCGCGATAAGAGTCATAACTGTATATTGTCAACAAAGGCCTTACTGTTTCTGACGTAAGGCCTTTTTATCGTTGCGTGTTTTTATGTCTTTTAGGTCGGTTAAAAAGGTTACTGACTAACACGACGATTAATATGTCACGGTAGTCTTTCTGAGTAGCCATGATGATAGTTTTAAATTCCAAGAGCGTATGTTTTAGCGTTCGTTAAAACAATAATTTTATGTTTTCACTACATCTAAACGGGTTTTCTCTTCATAAACAGTCGCGGCCTATTAAGTGCTTAGCGAGTATTTTTTTTATCGTTGTTTTTGGGGTAATGGTAAAAGCGGCTATGCCAGTCGTTTTAAAATCTTTGCTGACTCATTGGTTTGAATCAGAAGGTATGACCGTTCAGGTAGGCGATATTGAAATATCGCTTTGGGAACCGGCACTGAGTATTAATGATTTTTCTGGAAAAGACCTAGCAGGGAAAGGTTTTTCATGGGAGAAAATGAAACTCAAGTGGCAATGGGTAGGGGTTCTTGATCATCGTATTGTTATTGATGACTTTAGGGTTCAATCATTGCATGTAGATGCAGAATTATCAGAGCAAAAATTAATAAAAATTGCCGGGCTGAATCTACTCTCAAGTAACCAAACCGTTAGGCCTGTAGTGCCAGAGACAGCGGCGCCAATCTGGGTGATAAGACTCGCAAATAGTGAGTTTTTGGATTTTAGTATTTGTATGAAACAATTTGATCGGGTCGGTGACTTGTCTTTAGATCTTTGTTCTCAACTCAAAAGCCTCGCCTGGAAGGGAATGGTTGAATATAAATCGTCCAGTAAGCGTAGTGGTGATCTTTGGGCGTTAAAAGGGTCGTTGAATTTAGGTGGATTACGCATAGATGATAAGATTCGTGAGCGTCTGTTTCTCAAAGTTGAATCTATTCTTCTTGATAAGATAACCGTGAAATCATTAGCGGCTATCGAGATGGCTACTATCCGTGTTGAGGATTTTTCAGTTTTGCAGCAACAACCTACACAAGCGGTAAAGGCACGTCCTTTCTTTGCTTTTGAAACGTTGAATCTTCGCGATGTTCAATTAGTCGCGTTACAGGATTTACGGGTCGATATGATTGAATTGCAATCACCGTCAGGTTATTTCAGGTTAGTCGATAATGGCTTGTCAGAGCTTGATGCGTGGGGTTTGCGCGATAAGGATACGCAAACAAGTCCGCGACAATCTGCAACGAGCAAGTTTAGATTTTTAGTTAATAAGTTTATAGGCAGCACGCATAAAGAGACTGTTTTCGTGGATGAGCGATATCAGAGTCCATTCACTATGACAATAAAAGATGTTCAATGGGACATTAACAAAATCCATAACCAGTCTCTTAACCAAGAGAGTAGTGCATCTCTCGCACTTACGGTAGGCCGTCACGGGCATATCGCATTCGAGGCAGCGGGTAGTTTATTTTCAAGTCATCCTACGATCACAGGAAAAGGAGAGATAAAGGGTGTTGATCTAAAAATGATGGCGCCTTTAACACGGAAACATTTGCAACATGTGATTAACAGTGGTCAATTAGATAGTGCTGTTGATTTTAATGTGGAAAAAGGGCTAGTGAACAGTGTCGCGCATTTTTCAATTAATCAATTAGCGTTAGCCCCTTTAGATGATAAAGATGCAGAAGCATTTAGTCGTGAATATGGGTTTCCTTTGAATGCATCGTTAGCTTTACTTCGTGATAGAGATAACAGCATTCATTTAGATGTTCCGGTAACCGGTCAAGTCGATAGCCCCAGTTTTGATTTTGATAAAGCCATCGTGACAGCTGTTTCTAAAGCTGTTCTGGATGCTGTGATTAAGTATTACACCCCTTATGGATTGGTTTTTGCAGCGGATGCATTGGTCGATCTTGCTCACAGCCTTCAACTAGAGCCACTTGTTTTTAACCTTGCCAGTAAAAAATTAACGAGTGCGAACAAACAGCAATTAATAGCTATTTCAGAATTAATGGCTGTTAGGCCCGGGATCCACATCACCCTTTGCGGGATCAGTAATCAGAAGGATAAGGAGAGCCTTTTTAGGGGCTATATGAAAAGTAATTTTCCAAGAGGGCATGATAAAAAAGGCCAATCAATCACTCAGAAACAGCGACTACGATTAATTGAAATAGCTGAAGAAAGAAGCGCTCGCGTTAAAAACTTTTTAATGCAACAACAGAAAGTAGCGGCAAGCCGTATTGTTGAATGTATGCCACGTTATGAGCCCGAAGGACTCGCGGGTGTCACTATAACGATTTAGCCTAGGGTTGTTGGATAGTGTTCTGAGTACTTATTGTGATGTTATGCATGGATAATGACGTGACAGAATGAAGAAAGAATATCTTTTGTGGATCTGTCACGCGTCAATTTGTCACATTCACTTAGGACTTATTAATTTGTACAATGGACACAGATACTAATTTTTGACTTTAAAAGTTACAGGAATTAGTAGTTTGTTTTTGGTGGCCAGTTGTTCGAATGAATGTCCATACCTACCCCTCATAGAGAGCTGGCTACCAACTTTCTCTATGCACATTTCACTAGATTTTTTCTTCTAAAACTAATTTTAACGATTCAGGGACTTGGACTGTTTTCTTTTCTTTTGTGAGTGGGCATTCAAATACTAACTTGACGGCTTGTAATTGTAAGTTTTTATCACTCGCTATAGCTTGACCATATAATCGGTCTCCAATAATAGGGAAACCTAATTGTGATAAATGTATACGAATTTGATGTTTCCTTCCGGTATTGAGTTTAATATCAATTAAAGAGTTATTGGCTGTACACGATACAAAGGTCAATATTGTAGAGGCTTTTTTCCCCTCAATATCAGTGGTAATCTCAATTGGTTTGCGATGTTGGGAGAAGTCTCCTTTGACGATAGCTTGATAATGTTTCTTTATGGTTCTTGTTGAAAAATAGTGGCTAAAAATTTGAGCGGTTTTTTTACTGTGTGCGAGTAGCATGAGGCCAGTTGTTGCTTGGTCGAGACGGTGGACTAAAAAACAAGGTCGTTGGGGCTGTGAGTGGACTTCAACCCAACGATTAATAGTGCAAGCATCGCCCCATTTGCTGCCTTGGCAAAATAATCCGTACGGTTTGTACCAAATGGAATAGTCTTTTTCATCGCTAATTAAAGAGGGTTCTGGAGGTTCTTGATTTAAAATGGCGGTGTTGTAGAAAAGCTGTAATTGGTCGCCCGGGTGAAGTTTTTTGTTGTTTCGTCGTAACCGTTGATCACGTTTTTCTTGATATAACCAAACAGCACCTTTTTGCATGGCAGATTTAAGGGTTTGCTGAGAGAGGCCCGTTTCGTGAGCCAAGATAGCACTGGGTTTTTGGTTGGTTTCGTTCGGCGTTATCGTATGGGTATGTTTTAAAATGGTTGCGCGAGGTTCTTTCATAGTCGGTTTAACGGTATAGCAAGGAAAAGTCTTTTAAGGTGGGTTGAAGGATTATTTTAACGAAAAAAATATTGAACCTAGTTTAATGAGCAAGAGGGTTAGCATCGGTGAAGTCTAGCGGAGAGGCATGCCACAAGCGAGTAGCCTTCGAGCTATGTTTTTTATTAGTTATATTTTTAATGTTAATATTCTGGTGTTATTTATTGTTTATGGAAAAAAACCTATTATGAATTTGTTAAAGGATAACAATTATTGGTTCGGCCAGTTTACTTTTTTTCTTAGACGTTTGATAGCTAAAATACCTAAAGGTATTGTTAGGAATTGGCTGAAGAGTGGCCCTTATATTGAAGAAAGATTTGCGAATGGCCAGAGAAAGGTTCTAAGGCATTATCGCTATGGTAGGCGTCATGGGCTAACCATTTTATGGTACTCGAATGGCCAGCAGTTTGCTCAGGGTAATTATCAAAATGGTTATGAAGAAGGGGTGTGGGAAGAATGGTGTGAGAATGGGGTTAAAAGGAAAGAAGGGCACTATCGTTCAGGTCAATTGGATGGGGTTTGGCGGGAATGGTTGGCAGACAGTCAGCAGTTAGAGAAACAAGGTTATTATAAGAACGGTAAAAAGGTCGGGCTATGGACGTGTTGGTATGCGAATGGGCATAAGAAGTCTGAAGGTGAATTTAAGAAGGGTAAACAAGATGGTCTATGGTCTTATTGGTATGAGAGTGGTGATATTTTGCGAGAACAAAATATGCAAGTAGGTAAGTTACATGGTTCTTATACCGTATGGAATACGCAAGGGCTGATGTATAAGAAGGAACTGTATAGTGAAGGTGTTTTACAACAATCGTTATAATGAATGGCTAGGTGCGAAGAAGGAAATTATTGAGACCGTCGATGACTATTTATTGGGGTTTTTTTAGGGCTCTGGGCTTAGGGTTTGACGTGTAATGAGATCAGAAAATAATCTTTAGGACGCGCATGAGTAAAGTAGGGAATAAAACTGATAGTTGGGCGATAAAAACGATTAAAGATGTTCCGATAAAGCGCATAGATATCCTGAGTCTATTAAGTGAAATGTTTTTTAGCCCGTTCACTTGGGCGTTTAAAGTTTGATTATTTTAGCTAAGCACAGCGTGTAATACGATAGGGCATATTGTCACGTGACAAAGTGTCGCAATGAAAATTAAAGACCGGACGCTTGTTTTTTATAATTATTATTGAGTGAGGCAGTGTAGGAAGTATTATGAAGAAACCCATTAAACATTGTTATTGGATTGTGCCTGGAAAGGTTTTAGCCGGTGAGCACCCAGTAGGGTTAAGTGATTTAACACCGAGTGAAAATCTAGAGGCGTTAAAAAAAGAATCCGTCACCACTTTTATTGATTTAACCAGTGAGCAAGAAGGGCTGGCTTCGTATGAGCCACTTTTGGATGAACAGTCTTATCATCGGTTTGCAATAACCAATGTCGGCACACCCAGTTCGCCACAAATAACCACGGCGATATTAGACCTTATTGATCAGCAAGCCACTAAAGAAGGGGTGGTTTATGTTCATTGCAGAGGAGGAGTGGGCAGAACAGGAACGATTATTGGTTGTTGGTTGGCGCGCAAAGGGTTTAAAGGGAGTAATGCATTAGCGCAATTAAACGAATTGTGGATGCATAATCCTAAGTCTGCAAAGACTGAATCGCCTGAGACTCAAGCACAAAAAGATTATATTTCAACTTGGGAAGAGCATGTATAACCGTAATCAAGTGATAAAATATTTGGTCAACCTTAATTGATTAGGGCCTAGTTTAATTGTGAAATATTATGACGTTATTGTTATTGGAGCCGGTGCCTCTGGATTAATGTGTGCGTTAACGGCCGCTCAACGGGGGCGCTCCGTTTTGGTATTAGAGGGGAGTAATAAAGCGGGTAAGAAAATTCTTATGTCAGGAGGCGGGCGGTGTAATTTCACTAATATGGAGGTGGATTCAACTAATTATATCTCTGCAAATCCTCACTTTTGTAAGTCTGCACTTAAACGCTACAGTCAATGGGATTTTATAGAGACTGTTCAGCGTCACGATATTAAATATGAGCAACGTAAACACGGACAGTTGTTTTGCTTAGATTCTGCTAAAGATATTCTTAATATGCTATTAACAGATTGTGCAGAAAGTGCGGTTGTTTTAAAAACCCATGTGAAGATTGAGGCTGTGCAAGTGCAAACAGAAGGAACAGCCCGTTATCAGATTGATACGGGAACTGTTAGCTATCGCAGTTATTCATTAGTTATTGCCACAGGTGCGTTATCAATTCCTAAAATGGGCGCGAGTGGTTTAGGTTATCGGATTGCAAAACAGTTTGGGATAAATGTTTTATCTTGCCGTGCTGGGTTGGTCCCTTTTACGTTTAGTGATCATTTTAAGGGGGTTTCTGAGCGACTATCTGGATTGGCTGTTGAGGTGGAGTTGAGTTGTGCAGGCGTTTCATTTCGAGAAAATATTTTATTTACCCATCGTGGATTAAGTGGGCCGGCAGCATTGCAAATATCAAATTATTGGCAACCAGGTACATTGATAACGGTTAATTTGTTACCGGACCTTTCGTTAGTTGATTATTTGTTACGGCAAAAGTCAAAACAAGCGAAAGCGCTTTTGAAAACAGTTTTGTCCGCGCATTTGGCGAAATCTCTGGTCAGTGAGCTACAAGTCATTTTTTGGTCTGAGTATGCTCAAACGCCTTTGGCTGAGATTCCTGATAAAAAGTTAAGATTTATTACAGAGCAACTACAATGTTTAAAATTAAAACCTGCGGGAACAGAAGGGTACCGTACTGCAGAAGTCACGTTAGGTGGCGTCGATACGCATGAGCTTAATTCTAAAACTATGGAAGCCAAAAAACAGCCGGGATTGTTTTTTATCGGTGAAGTGGTTGACGTGACAGGTTGGTTGGGTGGATATAATTTCCAATGGGCTTGGTCTTCTGCGTATACTGCAGGGCAGTTTAGTTAGTATTTGAGCAATTAACTTGAAGTTTAATCAAAACGAGGAGGTTTTATGGGGGCTTTGAACGGGCTGATGACGGTTTCTTCTTTATGGCGTTATCCAGTTAAATCAATGATCGGTGAGGAATTGCGCGCAACTGAGGTGGGTGATAAAGGTCTATTAGGTGATCGATCTTCAGCACTTTTGGATGTGGAAACGGGCAAGATTGTGAGTGCTAAGAACCCGAAGCGGTGGCCTAATATTTTTTCATATCACTCGCGTTATGAAGACTTTCCCTATTCGGATTGTGTGCGTATTACGCTGCCTGATGGGTCGACAGTTAAGAGTGATGATCGACGTGTTAATGCAATTTTAAGTGAAGCTTTGGGACGAGATGTTGAATTTATTTCTCAGGCATTAAATAATCCACAATTAGAAGAATATTGGCCTGATATAGCAGAGCTTGATAATAGAGATATTGTCACTGATGAAGACATGCCGGCAGGGACTTTTTTTGATCTTGCAAAAATACATTTATTAACCACGTCAACACTAGACGAGTTGCGTCGCTTATACCCTGAAGGACGTTTTGAGCCGCGTCGTTTTAGGCCTAATATCATTGTTAATACGGATCAATCCGGTTTTATTGAGAACGATTGGGTGGGAAAAACACTCAAAATAGGTAATGATGTGGAATTAAAAATAACAGACTTGTGTCCGCGTTGTGTCATGACGACAGTTTCACAAGGCGATTTACCTAAAGACACTCAGGTTTTACGAACGGCGGCACAACACAACGGCGCGCATGTCGGTGTTTATGCCGAAGTGTTAAAGGCGGGCACGGTCACTTGTGATGATGCGGTAAGTATTTTGAGTTAATCGATTTAGTTCGGCCACCGGTGTGGTTCTTAGTGGTGGCTGAATAATCGTTATTCATGAATTTTACTGACCATCCTTCGAATATTGCCGACACCTCGATAAACAAAGAAAATGATAATAGGGATTGAGAGTCCCGTTACGAGACTCGGATTAAAGGGTATGCCCGAGGCTTTAATTGCTTTTGCAAGGTAATTAAATAAACCGACAGTGTAGTAACTGATGGCCGCCACTGAAAGTCCTTCGACGGTTGATTGTAAGTGTAATTGCAGATTAGCACGTTTATCCATAGACGTGAGTAAAGACTGGTTCTGTCGTTCTAGCGTAATGTCAACACGAGTACGCAGTAATTGACTGGCTTTACTAATTCTTTCAGAAAGCATCGTTAAACGTTTTTCAGTTACTACACAGGTATTAATTGTGGGCTCTAGGCGTCGATTTAGAAATTCATTAATAGTTTGGACACCGGGAATTCTGACTTCTTTCAGCTCGTGAATGCGTTGTTCAACGAGTTGGTAATAGGCGGCGGTTTTAACGAACCGGGTATGCGTGCTGGAAAAGCTGTTTTCAATTTCGGCTGCCAAAGCGGTTAGATCATCGAGTAATTGGCTATCGTCAATGTCTAATTGATGCATGGATGTTGTGATGCGTAATAGGTCTTGATCGGCACGAGTGAGATTGGGCATTAACGCTTGCGCAACGGGATAGGCTTGTAAAGACATAATACGAAAAACTTCTATGTCAAAAAGGCGTTGTAAATAACGACCGGCTTGGCGGGAATTGAGTTGGCGGTCATAGATCACAAAACGGCTAAACCCATCAGGCTGGATTTTGAAATCGGTAAAGGCAAGGGCAGCACCGCTGGCTACTTCTGCACCCACTAAAGCCCCGTCTGAGAAATGTGAGGCAATATCTTGAAAGTCAGGTGCTGATTCCGACTTAATGATTGCCGCGTTAATGGCAACCATGACCTTGCCGGGTATGGATTTCAGCCATTCCTCAGGTATTTCACAGAGTATTGATTCGCTAAAAGGGTGGCTGTTTAAACGGTGTTGATAAAAAGTATAAGTACTGTATTCTCCATGCTGCTGCCATTGAAGTTGGAAGCTTCCAAAGTCATCACTAAAATGTAGGGTATCTTTTTCTGGTGATGGACGATTAAACGTCTGGCAGAGGGTGGTCAAGTGATTCAACTCTTTATCTTTCTGGTTACCCTCGTGAATTAAGGCAATATGAGTTGCCTGCGAAGGGCTTTTTATTTTGATCGTTTGTCGGGCATGGACTTCATTATGTAATAGATCGCGTAAGGTATGGCTATCGGGAAGGGAAGCTGAAAAATTCATAGTGTGCAAATTGATCTTTTTTTAGATTGTAGTATTGAATTCAGCTGTTACTTTATCACGTTAGGAGATTATAAAATAAATAGCCTCGTTAGACTTAGGTGATGGTGACAAAGGGGTGTTAGAAGGCTGGTGCAATAACCAAACTATTGGCCATAAAATAATGTCTCTAATCGTGATAAGTCGGCACGATTACGATAAGATGCACATAAGTGTCGTTTAGGTATTGAATTTTTCTTTTTGGTCTTCGCTTTTATATGATTTATACGCAATTAAATGCCAGTCACGGACAGGATTATCAACAGTTAATGTTGATGGCAACACAAGAGTCTCCTTTTTCTTGGGTAACCTCTCATCAGGAAGTGCGTGCTTTAGCTATGCCTGCTATCACAGAAATGTTGGATGATAATAACAATGAGTCATTGATTCATATCGGTGTTTTCACTGCTGAAAAGAAGTTGATAGCGTGTTTGTCACTTGTATTTTCAATGCAACAAAGGCTTGAACATAAGGCTACTTTGCAGGGATTGTATGTGTTGCCAGAATTTAGGCGAAAAGGTATTGCCCGTAAAATGCTGGCGATGTGTTTAAGCCGTATTAGCGATAATAGCGCGGTGTATTTTTTGGATGTGGATGTCCTCACGGCGGCAGTTGCTGCGCGTCAGTTTTATCGTCAGGAAGGATTTACTTGTTATGCCTTTGAGCCAGATGCGGTCAAGATAGGACAAAACTTCTATGGTCTTGAAAGTCTTAGACTGAGTGTGAATTAATGTTAGTTTTATAACATTGGAGTGCGGTCAATGATGCTGCGCTATGGGTATGAATATAGGCTAAGGACTAAAAAAATGACTGTTGTTCAGTGATCAAAGGCGAAATGCAGTAGAATAAGGGGAATTGGCTTTTAGAGGCCTGGTTTGGGAAAATATAATAAATACCGTTGTATGGTGTGTGAACACTTACTACGATGAAGAAAAAGGAGACCCAGGAAGTGGTTTTGCGCTGGCAACACGTTGGGATGATATTCCTGATGATTAGGCTTGTTCTATGTGTGGGGCGCTGAAAAGTTTTTTTAAATTAGTATCGTAATAAGTTTAAAATTTTGTATTGATTTTTAACGAGAGTACGGTGCCTGCCGCAGTTAAAATTAAGGTGTCCGTTTACTTTTTCTAACGTGATTATCTTGGGTAAATAATTGATTGCAAATTTGTGCTATCACGTATGAGTGCTATGTAATTTGTAATCGTTTTTTGGTTTGTATATTATTATTTGGTGGAATTATGACTAAAAAGAACAGTATTGTTGTTTATTTGACAACTTTAATATTAATGGTAAGCGCCTCTTTTCAGGTTGCTTACGGGGCGACTCCGTATGGACGTGATCAAATACGTGTACATACTGGAGAAGCAGGTAAACCGGGTGATACTCTTTTTGCATTGACTTCTCGGTGGCGCATTGATGGTGATGTCACTTATGAATCAACCGGTATTACTTTTGTGAGTGGTGCTGAGCGACCTAAGCCTACAACGGGTCCTGGGGTTGCTAAAAAGCTGGCGATCGCTATGTCAGACGGAATGATCAAGCAATACCCAAGCTGGCGGGGGGTTGAAGCAGCCAATGTACCTGGGCAACCGGAAATGACGGTTAGTAATAAAGAAGGTTTTAGCCTGTTTAAAGTGACTTTTCGAGATTATACCAACGGAAAAATGACTTATGATTTACATGGTAAGAGTTTTAGTGCTGCAAAAGTAGCCGTCGGTGTAGATATTGTTTATTCTGCAGCGGTAGAGTATCTTGCTGCTTTCGCTAATGTTGAAGAAAAAATGACCGCAGCGACTGGCGGTGGTATTGATATTTCAGTTGATGGTGGTCAGACATTTTCTGTTGCAACACAAGGTAAGACAACAGAGCAAATAGAACAAGCGATCGCTAGTAAATTATCATCCGGGCAAATCAGTTCGTCAGTACTTTATGACCATACGACTGATGGTGATGCTAGAAATAGTAAACCTTATGATGGTAGTTCAGTGCACTTTTTAAATTTACCGGCAAAGTCGATAACGATTCAGGTTAATGATCCAAGTCTAGGTGCATTAATGAAGTTTAAATTTCCAGATGAAGATGCACCGTTATCATTGGTTAAGCCGGTTCAGTTTACCTTGCTTGGTGGCGCCGTTATAGCGTTGCTTTGGTTTTTCTTCGGATTCAAACCGAAAGAAGAGGAAGATTAATTTGGGTTGATTAGTTACTAAGCGATTATAAAAAAGCCAATTGCATTTGCGATTGGCTTTTTTTTTGCTATGAGTGAGTGTTAATGAAGTCCGTTATCTTTTGTTACTGTGTTAATTTTGAAACGGCAAGCACAACCTCCTTTTGCAAGACATTCGGTCAACTCAACCTCTTGTTCTAGAAAAGTTGACATTAAACCGATATCAAATTCACAGATTTCGGGGTGCGTTTGTGCTAACTCGTGGTAGACACAGTTTTGGGCTTCGATAAGGGAATAAGGCTTATTGTTGGTTTCATCAATTAGGGTGGCCTGATAACCCAAATCAGACATAATAACGATTAATTTTTTAAGTCGATCCGTTATATTAGATTCGTCGAGGGGATCTTTTAACTGTTGAGCTATCGCCATACCCATGTTTTTAAGGTGATTTCTGAAGGCATTTGCACCGAGTATTTTCTTGAAATCCTTTAAAAGGAGTTCAGAAAACCAAGCATATTGTTTTGGGAAATATTTGACGCCTCTTTCAGTTAAAGCAAAATGACGGGCGGGTCGGCCACGGGTCTTTTGAGATTCGCTTTCAGTGATATAACCATTTTTTTCTAAAGTAGCAAATTGTTGCAGTACAGCGGTTCGTGAAATACCCAATTCTTCAGAAATTTTGTTGATGCTATGACTTTTTCTGTGTTTAAGCAGTAGTTCTAGAATTTGGTTTTGTCTGGGTGTTATGGGGGGCATAGTTATTTCTTATGGGTTTCGGAAAACTTTATTTTAAATTTAAATTATAACCATCAACAGAGCGCTCATACAAGGGAGTCACCTGTATACTTTTAACATAAATACATTGTATAAGTTATTTATGTTATATACAATTATTGGGTCGAAAGTAATCAATGTTAGTGTCGACTTAAAATAATTAAAATACTGATAGGAGGTTTGGAATGAGTCTTTTTGAACGTTTAGGAGGAGAAGGTGCCGTAGATGCGGCTGTTGATATTTTTTACCGAAAAGTGGTGGCGGATGGCAGCATTAGCCGTTTTTTTGAATCAACGGATATGGCGCAACAATCGGTAAAACTTAAAGCCTTTTTAACGATGGCATTTGGAGGGCCTAATAATTATTCAGGTAAAGATTTACGTGAAGGGCATGCGCATTTAGTTGAAGATGGTTTAAATGATAGCCATTTCGATGCCGTTGCAGGGCATCTTGCTGCGACATTAGGGGAGCTAAATGTACCTGATGAATTAATTGATGAAGTGATGGCTATAGCCGGTAGCACGCGAGGGGATGTGTTAGGGAAATAGTTTGACTGATTTATGGTTAATTATCTTTCAGAGACCGTTTGTGGTTATCAACGATAATCTTAGACGGTTTCTGTATTGATAATGGCCATTTTAAAGTACCGTGAGCGTGAATACAGTTGCCGTAAGGGTGAAACCATTTTGGCGGCATTGTTGCGTCAGAAGGTTGATCTTAGCTATGGTTGTCAGCAAGGTATTTGCCAGACCTGTCTGTTGCGCAGTAATATAAGCCCGCCTGATTATGCACAGAAAAATCTCACCGATAATCAGCGCTCTAAAAATTGTTTTTTAGCCTGTCAGTGGCAACCGGAAGAAGATGTTACCCTGATGACGCTTGAGTCGCAGGACTTTGTTAATGCGCATGTTGTCAGCAAATCTTTGTTAAGTCAGGATGTTTTGAAATTAACGTTAGAATTTCATAAGCCCTTTGAATTTCACGCGGGGCAATTTGTGAATTTAAAAAAATCCGAGCAGGTCATTCGAAGTTATTCTATTGCCAGTACCCCTAATTATTCGAACACAGTTGAGTTTCATATTCGGTTATTTAACAAGGGTCAGTTTAGCCAATGGGCTTTTAATGAATTAGCTTTGGGTGACGTTCTTTTGGTGTCAGAACCGAAAGGCAATTGTAGCTATAGTTCTGAATATACGGACGAAAGCCTTTTATTAATCGGTACCGGTACTGGTGTAGCACCCTTGTTGGGTATTGTAACTGATGCGCTTGAACACGGACATTCAGGACGCATTCATTTATTTCATGGCAGTCATTATTCTGAGGGCTTGTATTTAAATACTAAATTAACTCAGTTATCTGAAAAACACGAAAACCTTTACTATTCAGGTTGTGTTTCTAGAGAGGTGTCGGCTGTTTTTTTTAATGGCCGAGCTAACGACAAGGCTTTTTCACAATACCCCGATCTCAAAGGCTGGCGAGTCTTTGTTTGTGGCAATCCTGAGATGGTTAAAGATTCACAAAAACGGGCCTTTTTAAATGGTGCATCGTGTAGTCATATTTTTTCCGACGCTTTTGTATTGAATGAGTGAATTAAAGTTGCTTGATAAATCTTGCAATGTATACGATGAGGCAATTTGTAATGATGACTCAATTTAGGGATGCTTTAGTTTCTTCAGTAGCCTGTTTCATAGCGATCTTTTTAGTCTCATA
>CAJVZC010000010.1 GCA_913019935.1 uncultured Methylococcales bacterium | reverse complement strand
TACTCATTAATTCGCCCTTCTAAGACAAAATTAACATTATCAATAATCTCATAATTCAACTGCGGCTCTGTTACCCACCGATTCTTACCATTTTCATCAATATTAAAATCTGCAAAACCACTGATATACAATCGCTCCGTCAAGCCAAAACGATAAACAATACCGGCTTGAGATCTTGTATATTGATCGGTTTGTATTGGAAAATAGCGCCATTGCAGCCAACTTTTCTGACCCGCAATCAAAGGAATATCATGCTTATAATTTACACCGAATCTTAATAGGTTATTATTCGCACCATTCGAATCGTTATATTCCACCTCCAAGCCCAAACCTTTAACCCCGAATACCCATTCAGGATCCAAAGTACGGCGAAGACGATATTCCAAGAAATAACGCGTAAAATCAAAACGATTACTTTCATTATTTTGATCACTGTGAATATCAACAAAGCCCCAGGCATTAAATCCCAGCGGTAAGTTTTTAAAACCGCCTGAAAGCGTTAAGGTGTTATATTCTCGATGATCAAATAAATAAGTGGCGTCCCCAAAAGCAACGATTTCTTCCTGAGAGACTATTGGAATCCTCTGTGCCTGTTTGACTAATGGTTCAGCAGAAATACCCTTTGACTCAAACCCCAAAACAACTGCAATAGCTACCCAAACCAGTTTCTTAATCACGTTAATATTCCTCAGATTCACACCCTAACTGGATGCAACTAAAAGAGAGCAAACGCTATGCCAAAAAGGGTATGTCAATGACTACAAAGACTTATCTATATGAAATATAAGCTTAATTCGACACTCGACGAGCGAATTAAGCTCTAATGTGAACGTTCTGGGTAAAGGGTAGAATTATTTGCATTGCAAAATGCAAAGTGACTTACGAGGGGTTTATACAAGGGTTGAGAACATATTTGAACTAAAAAAAGCGCGTTACCGCGCTTTTTTTAGTTCTCTGACTCACGCTTAAGACGCTAAGAGCATCGCTTCTTTAATTTTTCCCATGGCAACCTTTTCTAATTGCCGAATACGTTCAGGAGATACCGAATAACGATTAGCTAAATCTTGTAAGGTCATTTTTTGCTCATTTAACCAACGATTTTGTAAAATATCCTGACTGCGCTCATCTAACTTAGCTATTGCCTGAAACATCAATTGGTTATTATGACTCCCCCAGTCTTCTTTTTCTAGGACTTGGGCCGGATCAGTTCCTTGTTGGACTAGAAATTGCGCCGGCGTGGTCACAACTTTTTCACCATGATCTGAATTATCTTCTGCCTTTAAATCAAAAGCCAAATCACTGGCACTCAAACGTTTTTCCATTTCATAAACGCTTTCCAACTTCACCCCTAAATCACCGGCAATTGCTTTCGCTTCATCATGACTTAGCCACCCCAACTTTTTCTTCGATTTTCTTAAATTAAAGAATAATTTCCGTTGAGCTTTAGTCGTCGCAATTTTCACTACGCGCCAATTTTTAATGACATACTCATGAATTTCAGCACGTATCCAATGTACTGCAAAAGTAATCAAACGTACGCCGACATTCGGATCAAATCGTTTAACGGCTTTCATTAAACCGATATTGCCTTCCTGAACAATATCATTGAGCGATAAGCCATAACCCGCATAACCACGTGCCACATGCACGACAAATCTTAAATTAGACATCACGAGCAATCGTGCGGCTTCCAGGTCATTATCGTCATGAAAACGTCTCGCCAACTCTTGCTCTTGCTCTAAACTTAAAGGCTCTAATTGATTTATGGCCGTTAAATAACCATCAAATGAAGCCGCTGACAAATTATAAGGTAATGTCATATTTTGATTCATTTCACACTCATTTAGTTTTACACAGTCTTATATTAGCACTCCTTACAACAGAGTGCTAATATTTTTTTCTCTGCAGGCAATACGCCACTTTTATCCTTAAAAACAAATACTTATATGCAAAAATGTTCTTATTATTAATTTAGCGTAACTCTCGTTTTTTTCAATACCTTACTCTTAGTTGTTCTTGTTCGGCTAACCCTTTTTCCAACGACTCTTCCTTGCTGACTTTTCAGCTTCTTTTTGTGCTTCTAAAACCATTAATTCGGCTAATTCTTGAGTAATCATTTCCGGTGTTTCCATGGTTATACGGCCAAAACTTCCAGAACGAAATTCACGAAGAAAAAGCTTGCCGACTTTATCATTATCAATACGCCCGCCTCGTTGTAAACAACCTCGCTGTTTGCCAATTTCATAAAGAATAGCTTCGGCTTTATTCGGTAATTCTGAGAAATGATAACGATTAATTAGATAGTCGGGATAAACTCGGGACAAGTAATCAACGGCAAAAAAAGCGACATCATAATACTCCATAGCGGTATCTTTAATCGCACCGGTTGTGGCTAGTCGATAGCCACTATTTTTATTTTTAACATTGGGCCACAAAACTCCCGGAGTATCTAATAGCACCAAATTATCACTCAAACGAATCCGCTGCTGCATTTTCGTTACTGCGGGCTCATTTCCTGTCTTCGCGATAGTTCTACCTGTTAAGGTATTAATCAGTGTGGATTTGCCCACATTCGGAATGCCCACAATCATCATATTGACCAGTTTTATATCATCTTTTTTAAGTCCTAAAATTTTCTGACATAAATCCGGCAATTCACTGACCTTATGAGGCTCTTGAGCTGATAATGCTAATGACTTTATCCCGCGTTCATGACTCATGTAATCTTGCCAACGTTGGGTCATAGCAGGGTCGGCTAAATCACTTTTATTTAAAATAGTAATACAAGGCTTATCACCTCGTAATTCCGAAAGCACCGGATTTGAACTACTAAAAGGAATACGGGCATCAACAATTTCAATCACCAAACTGACACGATTCAGTGTTTCTTTCATTTCTTTAAAGGCCTTGTGCATATGGCCTGGATACCATTGAATTTTCATAAATTATGAACTGTCTTGTAAATTTTCGTAAAACAATAGCTGTTAAAGCAGTGTAATTTTCTCTTTACTCAAAGAAATCTTTTTGTCGCGATACAATTGTCCTAATGCCTTCTTATAACGCGCCTTACTGACTTCAAAGCAGTTATAAATATCATCAGGCGCGCTTTTATCTGTCAATGTGGATTCGCCCCCTTGTGCTTTAAGATAACTCACAATTTTATCAACTAAGTCATCACGCTCTTCACTCGCTATCTTAGAAAGCGTTAAATCAATTTTGCCATCATCACGTATCTGCTTAATGTAACCCTTTAACTGTTGCCCCATCTTTAAGGGTTGAAACACCTCATTACTGAAAATGACCCCCACATACAGTTGATTGATCACCGCCTTAAAACCCAAATCTGTTCGCCCATAAATCAATAAATCCACTGTTTGGGTTTTTTGTAAGGATTGGCTTTCTTCACGCAAATATTTACCCAATTTTGTGGTACCGACTAATCGTTCAGTCCTATCATCCTGATACACATAAACCACGTATGACTTACCGGCTTCCATCGGAACTTGCTGTTCACTAAAAGGGACCAATAAATCTTTAGATAACCCCCAATCTAAAAATGCCCCATAATGATTAACCTCTTTAACTTTCAAAAATGCAGATTCATTCAGCGTAACCAATGGTCTTTCTGTCGTCGCTATGGGAATATCATCAGAGTCTAAGTAAAGAAATACGGTGAGTGAATCACCCACATCACAAGCCCTAGGGACATATCGTTTAGGCAAAAGAATCTCTCCTAAATTATCCGCATCAAGATAAACACCAAAATCCGTCTGTTTAGATATTGTTAAGGTATTGTATGTTCCTATTCGTCGGGCCATTTTATTTACTCATCTCATTCAAACTGTTTCATGATACGCATCTTAATACCATCTACGTAAAATTACCGAACATTAATAACGCGACTCATGCATTATTAACCCCTAAGACCGATAACGTCATATAAATTAATAACCTTATGTCTATCCCTACAAAAATGTTGGCCGTTGCTTTTCAACACGCTGGCAATGCTGACACTCTTATTGCTGACTATTATCCCACACCGTCATTAAAACCCGGTCATGTTCTCATTAAAGTTGTTGCCGCTGGCGTTAATCGACCCGATATCATGCAGCGTCAAGGCCTCTACCCTGCACCACGAGGCATCACTTCTATTTTCGGCCTTGAGATCTCAGGACACATTGTTGCTCTTGCTGCTGATGTTAAAACCCTCACCATAGGTGATTCGGTTTGTGCACTCGTACCAGGCGGGGGTTATGCTCAATATTGCCTTGCCAATGCTCAACTGTGCCTACCCGTACCTGAACATACGTCACTCATTCATGCGGCAGGAATACCTGAAACATTTTTTACCGTCTGGAGTAATTTATTTGACCGAGCACAACTGCAAAAAGGTGAAACGCTACTGGTTCACGGCGGAACCAGTGGCATTGGTACGGCGGCTATACAATTAGCACATGCCTTTAATATTTCGGTCATTACCACCACCTCATCGGATGAAAAATGTCATTTCTGCAAATCTATCGGGGCCATAGCTGCGATTAATTACCACACCAATGACTTTGTAACGGCTGTTAAAGAACTCACTCAAGGGCGTGGTGTTGATGTCATTCTCGATATCATCGGTGGAGACTACCTGCCCAAAAATATAAAATGTATGGCGCCGGATGCCCGATTAGTTCAACTCGCCGTTCAACAACACCCTAAAAGTGAAATCAACCTCATCCCTTTCCTATTAAAACGACTAACGCTGACAGGCTCTACTCTAAGATCCCGAAACGACACCTTTAAGGCCGCTATTGCCCAAGCACTACAACAACAAGTCTGGCCACTTATTGCGGCTAAGAAAGTTAAACCTATTATCAGTCATCAGTTCTCACTCGACGATGCACCCGCTGCACACAACTGTATGGAAAAAAACAACCATACCGGAAAAATTTTACTCATCCCCTAAAAATAACGATAGTGATGTTTAAATCAGTAAAAAGCACCTTTTTTATCTAACTATTTAGCGTAGAATCAAACCACTATCTTCATTTAACATGTGTTTTAATGCGCTGTTAGTGTGATAACACCTAAATAAAATATGACAAGGATTCACTTAGTTATGACAGTTATTATCTATGGGGTATTAGGCGTTGTTGTCTTGCTTATTTGCATCTTTTGGTCATCCATACGGCTCGTTAAGCAATATCTTACCCCGCCCGAAGACTCTTTTCTTGCCACTATTGTTTCTGGGGTTGAATCATTTTTACAAATGACTTTCCGTGTCTTACGAAAGATCATGGTCGGATAATAATTAGCATTTCAATATAAATTTACTTAAACCACTCAAAGGAAATAAAAGCCCTTACAAAACCCTGAAAGACAATCTATGAGTTTACTCGAGATGATTTGGCTTAGTACTTTAGGCAGTCTTATTATCGTTAATCTTTTAAATATAAAGTGCAACGATCGTATCGAGGCCGCTATGCTCTGGACACTGGGAATCTGTTCTATCCTATGGCTCTGGATTGCCATGAATCTTCTTAAAGCAGCGCCCCACATCGTTTACTAAAAACTTCAGAGCTTGCCACTAAACAGCCCAGTAGTGAGCAATAAGACCACTAAAAACGACCAATCCATACCAATTATTATTTAAAAATGCTTGAAAACAATGAGCCTTATTTCGATAAAAAATAAGTTTCTGTTGATAAACAGACAACCCTAAAGCTACTGCCAAGCCAAGATAATAAATCTCTGATAGGTCCTCTAAATAACCCACTCCAACCAACAGCCCTAAACTTAAAACTTGAATGGCTGCAATAATTTCCCGGAATCGGTCACCAAAAAGAATAGCGGTTGATTTAACGCCAATTTTTAAATCATCATCATAATCAACTAAAGCATACATGGTATCGTAAACCAAGGCCCACAAAGCAACCGCCAAATACATTAGCCAAGCGACCAACGGTATTGTTCCTGTCTGTGCAGCAAAAGCCATAGGTACTGCCCAGCCGAACGCAATCCCTAAATACGCTTGAGGCCAATGCGTGTAGCGTTTCATAAAAGGGTAACTAGCGGCTAAAAAAACACCGACAATGGACAACTTTATCGTCATGGTATTCAAGGTTAAAACCAATAAAAAAGCGACTAACGACAACACACAAAATAAAATCAACGCTTCTTTAGGTTTTACCTTACCCGATGCTATCGGGCGCTGGCGCGTTCGCTCAACATGCGGATCAAAGTCCCTATCCGCATAATCATTAATAATACAGCCCGCTGCACGCATCAAAATAACCCCGCAGACAAAGACAACAAACACATGAAATGACGGCCTTCCATCTGCTGCAACCCATAAAGCCCACAATGTAGGCCATAATAAGATAAAAATCCCAATGGGTTTATCAAAACGCCCGAGTAGCCAATACTGGTAAAGTCGATCCTGTAGCTGCTCTTTATTCATGGAAATCATTAATTAACTCCGGCAAAAAAAACTCATTAACCAACATTTCACTCTCTTTTATTCTATAAATCGTTCTGCGACCCCAAACGGGCTCCCTAATATCCATACGGCGTACTACATCGTTAGTCCAGCATAAAGGTTTGATTTGACTATAATCCATTTCCATTCTTTGTAACTTGGGATACGAAAAAATGACCTCGCCTAACGGCCGATTCCCCAAACGCGATAAAATTCTTTGTGTTCCTTTAAGTGTTGCCCTTGGAATCACGGTTCTTGCCAACAATAATGGTTTTTCATTTGCTGACAAAATAACTTCGCGAATAAGCGCTTGATGTGAGCAGCCCAAATGTAATAGCTCTTGCTCACAATGGAAAGGCCTACGCCAATGCTGAAAAACAAGCGTCACAGTAAAGGCTGCACCATAACGGTCGCGTAAGCGTTGCGTTAATGAGCCCGGCTCATACACCCAAGACTGAACAGGAACTGGCATTTGGTGCCGAGAACCGATACGATTTGTCGACCACTTAGGCGTTTGTTGTAATAAATAACTCTTGTCTAACAACTCTATACCTCTGCATATTGCCCTACAGCGCTAAGCCACCGATCAATAATCGGCTCTATCACTTCAGGTGCTTCTTTATTAATCATTTCGGCTATGGCCGGAACTTGGTCAATTAACTCTTGATGTAAACTCAGGTCAGCAACTTTAAAGGCCATTTCACCGGTCTGACGAGTACCCAAAACATCGCCAGCCCCTCTAAGCTCAAGATCTTTGTCCGCAAGTATAAAACCATCTGTAGTTTCCCTTAAAATCCTCAGCCGCTCTCTCGCCACTTTCGACAAAGGCGACTGATACATTAAGATACAAAAACTTTCTTCTTTACCACGCCCCACACGACCTCTCAGTTGATGTAATTGTGACAAGCCTAACCGCTCAGAATTCTCAATTACCATCAAGCCTGCATTAGCGACATCAACACCCACTTCGATAACCGTCGTTGCCACCAATAAATCAATTTTATGTTGCTTAAAATCAGCCATGATTTGCATTTTTTCAGCTGCTTTCAATCGCCCATGGACTAGCCCAATCTTGACCTCTGGCAATAACGTTTTTAAAGTCGCCCAAGTTTTCTCAGCGGCCTCGCATTGTAATATGTCTGACTCCTCAATCAAAGTACAAACCCAATAAGCCTGTTTGCGTTGCTTGACCCAGCCCATAATCCGAGAAATAATTTGCGCTCGCTTTTGTGCCGGTAAAGCACGTGTAATGATAGGTGTACGACCCGGTGGTAATTCATCAATGACAGAAATATCTAAATCCGAATAACGTAGCATGGCTAATGTTCTTGGAATAGGTGTTGCTGACATCATTAATTGATGCGGCTTAAAATCACCCACTTGGCCTTTATTTTTTAACACCAACCGTTGATTAACGCCAAACCGATGTTGCTCATCAATAACGATCAATCCTAAGCGCTTAAATTCAACGTTGACTTGAAAAAGTGCATGCGTTCCAACAATGACCTGTGCACTACCCGTCTTAATGTCAACCAACTTATCAAGACGAGCTTGTCCTTTAATTTTACTGGATAAAAAGCAAACCTGAATATCAAAAGGTTCAAACCATTGTTTAAAGTTACTAAAATGCTGCTCCGCTAATAATTCTGTGGGTGCCATGACGCCCACTTGATAACCCGAATAAACCGCCCATAAAGCTGAATAGGCACTGACAATAGTCTTACCACAGCCCACGTCTCCTTGAACTAATCGCATCATCGGTATCGCGACCTTACAATCATCAGTGATTTCTTTAATCACGCGGTGTTGGGCACGCGTTAATGAAAAGCCTAATGATTTTGTAAACCGTTTACTCATTTCAAGAGGCTCTGAAAAAACCGGTGCCGTTGCTAAACGCACGTTGTTTCTCGCTTGCATTCTGGAAAAATGATGTGCCAGCAATTCTTCAGTCGCTAATCGTTTAAATTCCGGTCGTGCACGTGCCATCATTGTTGAAGACGTTAGTGTAGGATCTGGCGCATGCAATGTTTTAAGTGACCCTGCTAATGTCGGCAACATCAATTGCTTACGAATCGACATAGGCAACCACTCTTTTAACAAACCATGCGTATCGTCACAAAAAGGTAAAACTTGTTTCAACGCTTTGCGGAGTAACGACTGAGACACCCCTTCTGTCAAAGGATAAATAGGCGTTAAACAAGGTTCAATCATAAGGGTTGGGTCACGAGCCACCCGGTATTCAGGGTGCACCATTTCTAACCCATCATAACCCATACGAACCTCCCCAAAACAACTCAGCTGTTTTCCAACTATTAATTGCTGGTGTTGTTGCGAAGAAAAATGAAAAAAACGTAACGTTAAAAAACCCGTTCCATCACTGATCCGACAAAGTAACATCGAACGTTTTCTAACCAGAATATCGGTTAAGATAATGGACCCTGTCACTAAAACCGAATCACCATCCTCCACACTGCCTAACGCATGTAGCCGTGTTCTATCTTCATAACGAACCGGTAAATGAAACAATAAATCATGGCAATTAAAAATGCCTATTTTATTGAGTCGTTTGGCAATCTGCGGTCCAATACCGATGAGAGTCTCAACCGGTTGGCTGAAAATATCAACCGCATCCATTCAACAACAGCACAAAAAATTATAAATCTGCCAATGCCAAAATAGCATCAACTTCAATACTGACGTCTTTCGGTAATGACGCCACACCCACAACGGCTCTGGCTGGGAAAGGCGGCTCAAAAAAAACGGACATCCCCTTATTAACAGCCTCAAAATCATCAAGGTTTGTTAAAAATATCGTTAACTTCACAATCATTGATAAATCTCCACCCGCCGCATAAGTAATCGCTTTTAGATTACTAAAAACCTGATTAATTTGCTTGTCCATATTACCCGCGACAGGAGTCATCGTCTGGGGATCAAATGGAATCTGCCCTGAGATAAAAACCATCCCATTGACTTTGATTGCCTGAGAATACGTTCCTATAGCCAACGGTGCCTGATCAGTCGCTATGACTTCCTTTTTCATTGCCTTTTTTATCTCCTGTAGTTACCCGCTATTTAGCTTAAGTCTTTACCCGTATAATTTTTAACACAATAGAAAGGAGCTTTAATTTACGAATAATAGCCGCCAAATGAACCCTATTAAAGACAGTTATAGTGATCAAATCCACCGAAACCCGCTCATCTTGCTCAATAATTTTAACATTTTCAATATTTGAATCCATTGAAGAAATAGTTGAAACAACTGTTGCTAATGAGCCTCGCTCATTTAATAACTCAATCCGAATATCTGCAGAAAACTCATTCCCTTGAATCTTGTCACTCCACTCAACATGCAACCACTGATTTTGTTTTTTTCTATCTTCATTACTATTTTTACATTCAAGCCGATGAATAACGACACCTCGCCCCGGATTAAAATAACCAATAATAGGGTCACCTGGTAGTGGTCGACAACATTGAGGTAATGAAATAACTATCCCCTCAGTCCCTTTAATAAGAAGCGGAGAATCTGTTTTTTGTTTTGAAGACACCAGTGTCTGGTCAGCCAAAGATGCAATCTCTACCAAACGCTGAACCACAACAAATGGCATACGATCACCCAACCCAATAGCTTCATAAAGTTGCTCTAAGGTATCAAAAGAAAAAGCATGGACCAGTTCATTTAACTGCTCTGTAGAGGCTGACTTTTTAGTCAAGCCAATAGCTTTGAGTTCTCGCTTAAACAACCGTTTACCCAGATTAGTCGCCTCACCTTTTTGAAGGTGGTGAAGATAACTTCGTATTGCAGAACGCGCCTTTGCAGTAACTACATAATTCAACCAAATGGGGTTAGGCTCTGCCTTAGCATGGGTAACTACTTCAACAGTCATGCCATTTCCTAGCGGTGTTTGTAGCGGCACTAAACGCCGATTAACCCGTGCCGAGACACATTTATTACCGACATCTGTATGAACAGCATAAGCAAAATCGACAATAGATGACCCTCTTGGCATCTTAACAACGAGTCCTTTAGGGGTAAAAACAAAAACTTCTTTCGGGAATAAATCAACCTTCAAATTGTCAATAAACTCGACCGAATCTCCTGCTTCTTTTTGTAATTCAAGCAAATCATGTAACCACGCCTTAGCGCGTTCTTTCGATTCTGATGCTTTCTTATCGCCTTTTTTATATAACCAATGTGCCGCGATACCTGTTTCAGATAGTTGGTGCATTTCAAAGGTACGAATTTGTATTTCTAACGGAATGCCATAAGGCCCAACCATAATGGTATGAAGTGACTGATAACCATTAGCTTTAGGTAAGGCAATATAATCTTTAAATCGACCCGGAAGCGGCCGAAATAAACTATGAATTATCCCCAGTATTCGATAACAAGTATCGGCATCATGACAAAAAATCCTAAAGGCATAAACATCAAATACATCAGAAAATGAAATCTTCTTTCTCTGCATCTTTTTATAAATGCTGTAGAGATGTTTTTCACGACCACTCACTTTCGCGACCACAGCACACTCATTCAGGCGCTGGGTAATTGACTTCTCAATAGTTGTTAAGATCTGGGTCCTATTACCTCTAGACTTCCTTACCGCTTCAGCAAGAATCCGATTACGCATGGGGTATAGTGCGGCAAAACTTAACATTTCCAACTGATGCCGAATATCATTCATCCCTAATCTGGCTGCCAGCGGGACATAAATATCCAATGTCTCACGGGCAATCCGACGTTGCTTAGCAGGCACCATGGCCCCTAAGGTTGTCATGTTGTGTAAGCGATCCGCTAACTTAACCATAATGACGCGTAAATCCTTAGCCATGGCAAGGATCATTTTACGTACACTTTCGGCTTTAGACTCCTGCTTACTCTTATTTTCAATGGTCCCTAATTTACTAACACCATCGACTAATTCGGCAACCTCTTCATTAAAAACGACGGCTAAATCCTTCTTCGTCGTTGGCGAATCTTCGATAACATCATGCAAAATTGCCGCCATAATGCCATTGACATCCATACGCATTCCAGAAAGCGATATGGCCACTGAAAGGGGGTGACAAATATAAGCCTCGCCACTTTTTCTATATTGCCCGAAATGCGCTCTACGAGCATACTCAAAAGCCCTTACAACATCATCTATCTGCTCTTGTTCAAGATAGTCACTAAGCTTGTCACATAATTCAACAACCAACTGGTCTTCGGGCAAGGCCTCGTCCTTAGCCGGCTTAGTTGCTAAAATAGTCATAAGAACACCTACAAATTACCCTTCAACCGTTGTTTCAACGTCTCCCTCAGGAAGACTATATTCATCACTTTTAGCGATAAGACTTTCAATGTTTTCTGCACTCACAAGCCCTTCTGAGATTTCACGCAACGCTACCACAGTATCTTTATCACGCTCCCTAGAAACTAATGGGTCTGCATTTTCCATTAATTGACGCGCTCTTTTACTTGAAAGTAACACCAAATCAAATCGGTTATCTACTTTTTCTAAACAATCTTCAACAGTCACTCTAGCCATAATTCCACCTTCAATAATTATTACTCAAAATTTTAAAATGTTATCCCCTAGTTAAAGCTAAGGTTTAACTTCTCTTTTCTAATATCTCAACAGCAGGCAAAACCTTGCCTTCTAAAAACTCAAGAAAAGCACCCCCACCGGTAGAGGTATAGGACACCTGGTCAACAATACCGTACTTATCAATCGCCGCCAATGTATCACCACCGCCAGCAATTGAAAAAGCAGCACCTTCTGCAATGGCATTAGCCAAAATCTCAGTTCCCTGAGCAAACTGCTCAATTTCAAAAACACCGACAGGACCATTCCAAACAATAGTTCCCGCAGTCTTTAGCATTTCAGCATACTGAGCGGCTGTTTCAGGGCCAATATCTAAAATTAAATCATCCGCCTCAACATCGTCCACATTACGAACAAAGGCCTCCGCATCTGCTGAAAATTCCTTCGCACAAATCACATCAACAGGAACGGGTATTTCAACACCTTTTTCTTTGGCCTGTGCCATCAGTTTCTTTGCTTCTGGAATAAGATCTTCTTCATACAACGATTTTCCAACCGAAAAACCCGCTGCAGCAATAAACGTGTTGGCGATTCCGCCCCCTACAATTAATTGATCGACTTTTTGTGATAATGACTCAAGAACCGTTAACTTAGACGATACCTTGGAGCCCCCTACAATTGCAATTAAAGGCTTATTAGGTTGTTCTAATGCCATGCCGAGCGCATCTAATTCATTGGCTAATAAAGGGCCAGAACAAGCGACTGGAGCAAGTTCTGCCACGCGATGCGTTGATGCTTGCGCACGATGAGCGGTTCCAAAAGCATCCATCACAAAAATATCGCATAAAGCAGCCATTTTCTGACCTAAGCCTCTGGCGTTACTTTTTTCACCGACATTAAACCTTACGTTTTCACAGAGAACGACTTCTCCTGGCTCTACTGCAACACCGTCTAACCAATCCTTTCTTAATCGTACTGGCCGACCCAATAATGTTGACATATGGTTAGCAACGGGGCCTAAAGAAAACTGTTCATCATATTCACCTTCAACTGGACGCCCTAAGTGCGATAAAAGAATCACCGCAGCACCAGACTCCAATGCCGCCTCAATCGTAGGCAAACTGGCTTGAATGCGAATATCACTGGTAACCACACCGTCCTTAATGGGTACATTCAAGTCTTGTCTTATTAATACACGTTTACCGGTTAAATCTAAATCGATCATTCTTTTAATTGACATCACTTTCCTCAAAATATAATTAAAACCACTTACTCGCTAATAAAAAACTACTTAACTATGTTGATTGGCTCGAATAAAAAAAATTCCACCAACCGCAGCCAAAAACCAAGGCCATAGTGACGATTCATCACTGTTCGACAATACAACATAATCTGCAAGACCTAGCATTGTCGCCACCAACACAAAAGTTGCCCCGATAACAGAAGAAACAATTCGACGTTGATTATCTACCAAATGATTCCGAAGACTCGCTAGGTCTTTAGCTGTCAAATTAACATGCAACTTCCCTTTAGCGGCATCATCTAATACTCGAAAAGCCAAAGCAGGGATTTCGGGTAACTGTTCAGCCATCAAAGGCATTTTATCAATTACTTTCGTTAATTTTGCTTTGGGACTTAACCGCTCTTTAAACCAATCCTCTAAAAAAGGCTTTGCCGTTTGCCATAAATCAAGCTCTGGGTATAATTCTCGCCCCAACCCTTCAATATTTAACAACGTCTTTTGTAATAAAACTAATTGCGGCTGAACCTCCATATCGAAACGACGAGCCGTCTCAAATAATCGCAAAAGAAATAACCCAAATGAAATTTCTTTAAGCGGCTTTTCAAAAATAGGCTCACACACAGTACGAATGGCTGATTCAAACTCCTCTATTCGTGTCGTATTCGGCACCCAACCCGAAGCCACATGCATTTCAGCAACCCGATAATAATCACGGTTAAAAAAAGCTAAAAAGTTTTCAGCCAAATAACGTTGATCAGATAAAGACAACGTTCCTACAATACCAAAATCTATAGCGATATATTTAGCCGGTGCGGTGACAAAAATGTTACCCGGGTGCATGTCCGCATGGAAAAAATTATCCCTAAAAACCTGTGTGAAAAATATTTCAACGCCCCGCTCTGCCAATACCTTAAAATCAACACCGGCCGCTTCCAGACTCTCAATGTCCCCCACAGGAATACCATAAACACGTTCCATGACCAAAACTTTGGTTCGTGTATAAGGCCAATAGATTTTCGGAATATATAAAACCTCAGATTGCTCGAAATTACGCCGTAATTTAGCTGCATTCCCCGCTTCTCTAATTAAATCCAACTCATCCAATATTGTTTTTTCAAACTCAGCAACGACCTCAACCGGTCGCAATCGTTTAGCCTCAGGCCAAAATCTCTCTGCTAGTTTAGCAATTTCATAAAGCAAACCAATATCAATGCGTATTCGCTGCTCAATATCCGGTCTTAAAACTTTAACAACGACATCTTCACCGGTTTTTAATGTCGCTGCATGTACCTGCGCGACCGATGCTGAAGCCAACACGTCGTTATCAAATTCTGAAAAAACTTCGTCGATAGACGACCCCAACTCGGCTTCAATTAATTGCCGTGCCTCCGTCACTGAAAAAGGCGGAACTTTATCCTGTAATTTAACGAGTTCATTGGCAATATCCTCCGGAAGCAAATCTTTTCGCGTGGATAGTGCCTGACCAAACTTAACAAAAATAGGGCCTAAATCTTCTAACGCCAAACGAATCCTCTGACCCACAGGCGCCTCTCGACGTGCAGTCCAACTCGAATTGACTTTAGCTAAATACCGTACCGGACGAAACAAATGTATTTTTTGGGCCATTTCATCCAACCCATGGGAAACTAATACCCAATTGATATGTAACAAGCGCACAAACAGCTTGGGATTTATCACGTCATGTCCTTAATTATTAATCATTACCAAATATCAATCCTTTCAATCGTAAAAGAACTGATGCCTATTTTTCTTTGACTTTACCTTGCAACCTATTGACCCGTAAAACCAACCTATCAAAATCAGATCGTAAATCATCAACTTGCTTAAAAAACACATCAACTTCAGGACCTGATGGGGTATCTTGAGTTTCGTCCTGTAAGAACTCGGTCATATTGAGTTGCAACGTTTTCAATGCATCCCGTTTATAACGAAAACTACTTCGAACTACATTACCTAACTGATGCGCGGCTATATCACCGGTATACTGTGACAATCGCTCTTCAAAATCTGGATCTAATTGTTTAAAAAAGCGTTGAAAATTTCGTCCAACCGCCATATCACCCGAAATTTTCAGATCCCCTGTGAAAATTGACCGCATCGAAGTTGTATTGAACGTCATTAGCGCCATGGTGGTAACTGATCCCTCAATATGCGTATCGACATCCCCATAATAATCACCGACTAACTGAATACCTTGATCAGTCGGACAAAAAAAGATTGTTTGATCGATCGGTTGAAAGTTAACCGCAATGACTTTACCTGACAACGGTACCAATAACTCAGCAACATCCCTATCTAAAGATAACAGTTGTGTTAATAACCGCTCAAGAATATCCGTAAGTAATGCCTTAATCATAGAAACGTGGATTAAATTTTATAACCACGATGAACCGCTACCACGCCTTGGGTCATATTAAAATAATCACACCGCTCTAACCCTGACTCTTCCATTAACGTTTTTAGTTCATCTTGTTTTGGATGCATGCGTATAGACTCTGCTAAATAACGATAGCTCTCGGCATCATTTGCGACTACCTTCCCCATTGTGGGCAGCAAATTGAATGAATAAAAATCATACATTTTGCTAACAACCTCATTAGTCGGGTGAGAAAACTCCAAGACAATGACGCAACCACCCGGCTTCAAAACCCTATGCATTGATCGCAATGCTGCCGCCTTATCCGTTACATTCCTTAATCCAAAGGCAATAGAAACACAATCAAACGTATTATCATCAAAAGGGAGCTTTTCAGCATTGATTTGTGCATACTGAATATTGTCAACCAGCCCACGATCAATCATGCGATCTCGCCCCGTAGCTAACATAGCCTGATTAATATCAGATAAAACGACTCGGCCTGAGCGTCCAACCCGCTTAGAAAACAATGTCGTCAAGTCGCCAGTACCTCCGGCTAAATCAAGTACTTGCTGGCCTTCTCTAACATTGCTCAATTGCACAGCGACACGTTTCCAGACCCGGTGAATCCCAAATGACATTAAGTCATTCATCACATCATATTTATCAGCAACAGAATCAAAGACACCTTTAACTAAATTAACTTTGTCTTCCGTATTAACTTGCTTAAAGCCAAAATGCGTTGTTTTTTCATCACTCATCAAATTCATTTCCTTTTTGTTTATCTATATCCCGTTAACTATACCAAGATCAATACCAGAGCCTTTCCGTCGTAGTCGGCTAAACCTCTTAATCGCACTACAAGATATAACGACTTAAATCTTCATCCTCAGCAAATGTTGTTAAGTGTTGTTCAACATAAGCCGCGTCAATGGTTAAGGTGCTTTCAACTAAATCTGGCGCGTCAAAGGAAATTGTTTCCAATAATCGCTCCAAAATAGTATGCAGCCGACGCGCACCAATGTTTTCTGTGGTCTCATTAACATGCCAACTCGTTTCTGCAATACGCTGTATTCCATCTTCAGAAAACGTTAACGCGACACCTTCTGTCGCTAATAATGCTTTGTATTGATCGGTCAATGAAGCATCAGGTTCGGTCAAAATACGCACAAAATCTTCGACTGAAAGAGGTTCTAATTCAACACGAATAGGAAAACGCCCTTGTAACTCAGGTATCAAATCAGATGGCTTAGTAAGATGAAAAGCACCGGCCGCAATAAAAAGAATATGATCGGTTTTAATCATGCCATATTTCGTATTGACTGTACTGCCTTCAACCATCGGCAACAAATCGCGTTGCACACCCTCTCTAGAAACATCACCGCCACCGCTTTCAGAGCGTTTGCAAACTTTATCAATTTCATCAATAAAAACTATTCCGTTTTGCTCCACTAAGCGAACAGCCGTCATCTTCAACTCTTCTTCATTAATCATTTTATTCGCTTCTTCATCCCTTAGAAGTTGCATCGCATCTTTGATCGGCAATTTCCGTGAATGGGTTTTCCCCGCATGCATATTCTGGAACATGCCTTGCAGCTGATTGGTCATTTCCTCCATGCCCGGAGGAGCCATGATTTCCACACCAGCATTATTTTCCTGCACGTCTATTTCAATATCTTTTTCATCAAAGTCGCCTTCTCTTAACTTCTTACGCATTTTTTGTCGCGTCGCCGTTTCTGATGCCGATAGATTGGTATTATCCGCTGCAGGCAACAAAATATCTAACACACGGTCTTCAGCGGCATCCAGCGCCCTGTTTTGAACTTTCTTAACCTCTGCCTCACGATTCATCTTAACAGCCGTATCGACCAAATCACGGATGATGGATTCAACATCACGCCCGACATAACCTACTTCAGTAAACTTAGTGGCCTCGACTTTAATAAAAGGTGCATTCGCTAATCGCGCTAAACGACGGGCAATTTCAGTTTTCCCTACACCGGTCGGCCCGATCATTAAAATATTTTTAGGCGTTATCTCATCACGGAGTGATAAATCTACTAATAATCGCCGCCATCGATTACGAAGTGCTATAGCGACAGCACGTTTGGCATTAGCCTGGCCAACAATGTGTTTATCCAGTTCATGTACAATTTCTTTTGGTGTCATTTGTGTCATAGCAAATTAATTATTCTGATTCCGTTGCAAGTTCTTCAATACGTAAATTGTGATTGGTATAAATACAGATGTCTCCCGCTATCGTTAACGATTTTTCAACAATTTCGTGAGCACTTAATTCTGTGTTTTCTAATAATGCACGTGCTGCTGATTGCGCGTAAGGTCCTCCAGAACCAATCGCTATCAAATTATGCTCTGGCTCAATAACGTCTCCGGTCCCTGAAATGATTAATGAAACCTTCGAGTCAGCAATAGCCAACAAGGCCTCTAGCCGTCTTAGCGCTCGATCTGTTCGCCAATCTTTAGCCATTTCAACCGCCGCACGCGTTAAATTGCCTCGATGCTTCTCAAGCTTACCCTCAAAATGTTCAAACAACGTAAAAGCATCTGCCGTTGCACCCGCAAAACCAGCAATCACCTGATCATGATACAATCGTCTTACTTTTCGAGCATTGCCCTTCATCACTGTATTGCCTAAAGTTACCTGCCCATCGCCACCGATAACGACGCGGTCACCGCGCCGCACGGATACAATTGTCGTCCCTCTAAAGTCCACCATAATCGTAAAATTTAACCCAAATAAAAACAGTTAATTTTACATCAATTTCTAGTTTTAAGCTTGCCTTCATTACAGTTAGCGATTCTGACCTAAGAAACCATCGCCATCCACTCACATCTAGATACCAACCGCCGAACCCTTTAGCCCTTAATTATTGAATAGATGCTCTCTTTGATAAATTTGCCTTGACTAAAGCTGAAAAGGATTGTTTAATACGCCCCCATCAGCTTTGTGCCCAGGTAGCTCAGTCGGTAGAGCAGAGGACTGAAAATCCTCGTGTCGGCAGTTCGATTCTGTCCCTGGGCACCATTTCTTATTGGCTCTGCATTTCAACGCCTAATAGCCATTCGCTGAACCCCCTAAACACCTCAAATTTCCCGCGCTAAAAACTCAAGAATAAACAACCGCACTGCCAAGCAAATTATTTCCATTACCCTGCAACTGACCTTAAACTCCCCTGCGCTGACTTTCTGTGCCTCATAGCAACACAGTTTAAATCACTGCCCATTACGCTCTTACCCGTTGCCGCAAAACTTACCTTTATCACTTGACAGATGCAGTTAATTTATGACATAAAAAGAAAGATTTAAATATTTGTTTTTAATGCATTTTTAAATCTTTGTTATGCCATCAATAATCTAAGGGGGGGAGTATGGATATTATTACCACAGGCGCAGGAATTGAAATGCTAATGCGCTGGGGTCACTTTGTAGCCGGTATCGCATGGATTGGCTTACTTTACTATTTCAATTTTGTACAAACAGAATATTTCAAAGAAGCAGAAACGGCCGCAAAATCAGACGCCGTTAAAAAACTAGTACCACGAGCACTATGGTGGTTCCGCTGGGGCGCCATGGCAACCGTCATTACCGGTGTAGCAATTATACTGTTAAGAGGGTTCAATATGTCCATGGACCTCTATATTGGCGCGCTCTTAGGCATCATTATGTTCTTGAATGTCTGGTTAATTATCTGGCCTAATCAGCAAATTGTTATTGCCGCTGCTGAATCGGGTTCTAAAGCCAAGAAAACTGTCACAGAGGCTGCAGAAGCGTTAGCGAAGGCAGGCCTAGCCTCTAGAACTAACACCTTGTTTTCAATACCTATGCTGTTCCTAATGGGGGCATCTTCACACTACCCACACGGCTTTAGCGCTTTCGCTTTATTGATATGCCTGATGGTTATAATCCCTATTGCGATCAATGGCGCCTACCCAGCCCTTAAAGAAATACCGGCTATAAAAAAGGCTGAGCCACCTGAGCTCGGTATTTTGGGACCTATGGCCTCTGTTAAAGGCGTGCTCCATTGCGGACTCGGTTTAACACTGGTCTTATTACTGATCTTAGAAACACTCTAATCAGTCTAGCTATTACCACAACCTCTCGATAAACAGTCAACAACTGACTGCTTATTGAGGGGTTGTTATATAGAGGAACGCTGACAAGACCAGCCACAACATCACTTTAGCGAAATAAACGCCTTAACTTATTCTGTACCCGTGTGCAAATCCGTCTCTGGGTTACTTTCTTTCAAAACCGACATCACTTCGTGTTCAGCGGCAGATTGTTTTAATTCAACCTCAAGCAAATCCAAGGTTCTGTCAACGTCACTGCTTTCATCAGCATTATCGATAAAGCTTGCACTCTCAGGTGAAGCGCTCTGACCTGTCTCCTGAGACAATTTAGCAGAATCCTCCTCAACCTCGCTCTCAAGTAGATCAAGCTCCATGTCATCATCCTCATCGAGGAATATCTCATCTTCCAGCGCCTCAAAACTAGCCTGCGCTGTACCTTCACCATCGGTAATTAAATGTTGTCGCCACTGCAAATAAGCGGCGCGCGTAAACGTATATCGATCCAAGGCTGATTCATTAATAAAATCTAGCGACGCCTCTGCCTCAGAACGCGCATTAACCGCCGAAAGAGCCTGTACTAAAGGTAATGCTGTCGCATAAGTAACCGGATTAGACAAGGCATCCACTGCTGTACCAGGTACGCCTTGAAAAAGCGTTGAGGGCCCCAAAAATGGCAACACTAAATACGGCCCGGCAGGCACGCCCCAAACACCCAGCGTTTGCCCAAAATCTTCAACATTTTGCTTTAAGCCAACATAACTGGCAACATCAAACAAACCAAAAACACCTAATGTGGAATTAATTGCAAATCGGCCGGTATCTCGAGTCCCTTGGATAATCTTTCCTTGCAAAAGATCATTTACAACCACTTGGACACTATTTAGGTTAGTAAAAAAATTACCCACCCCTTGTTGTAAAAAGTCTGGTGTGATCGTATCGTAAACAGTGATTATCGGCCCAGAGAAATAATCATCAACCCCTTGATTAAAAGTATAAATTCGCCTATTAAAGTCCTCATAAGGGTCCTCAACGGCAACATTCTTCTGGGTGGTTGCACACCCGACCACCAAACAACACCCTAAAAGAACTAAAGCACAGCGACTCAGCCACACTTGCCGCTCGTTTATGAAACGCACAACATTATGACTCTTTTGAAAATGAATTAATTTTTTGCTCCATCATAGCAATAAGAGCATCAAACCCTTTGCCCGATAAAACACTGGTATATTCAGAACGCTTTAAGGCTAAATCACTAACGCCATTAGCAATAATATTTATTATTCGCCAAGAATCACCCTTTTTCTTCATCATATAATCAAACCTGACATTCTCATCATCAGGAATCTCAAATAAGGTATGAACAATAACCCCTCCTCGCCGTGTTTCTTCTTCAGAAACATAACTAAAGGCCTCCCCCGAATACTCACTGAAGAACTTAGCGTACGATGAAAAAATTAACTGACTAAACCGCTCAACCAATAATATTTTCTGCGTCTTAGTCAACTTTACCCACTCTTTTCCGACGACTATTCGGGCAATTTTGGCGAGATGATGGCTTTCTCTCACGGCCACCTCAACTTGACTATAGCGGCCATCAAAGCCTAAGGCGGCACCACCGCTCATCGCATCAATCAAGCGAGTCTGAAAAGTACCCACAACATCCCTCGGGGATATTACTTCGCCAGCCTTAGCCGAAAACACGAAACAACATAAAACTAAAAAAAGAATATATTTATAGCTTGAAAACACCTTTCCTACTTTCATGTCATGACTCTTTTCATTAAATATGACTCACCAAACTCAATCTTCTAATTAAGGTCAACTTTAACCGGAATATCTGCCAAATTTTTGGCCACGTACTCAGGCACGGGCTCTACCACCATATCACCTTCGACCCTAGGTCCTCTCAATGAAACCATCAGCCCTTTCAGTGGGTGACTAAGCATATCCTCAACAGCCGTTGCTTCAAAACCGCAATGGGCCATACAACTATTACATTTTTCGTTTTTAGACGTTCCATAATTTTCCCATTCTGTTGTTTCCATCAGCTCAGCAAAACTATCTGCATTACCTTCATCTGCTAAAAGATAACAAGGCTTTTGCCATCCAAAAACACTTCGAGTCGGGTTACCCCAAGGGGTACACTCATACTTTTGATTACCTGCAAGAAAATCAAGATATAAAGAGGAGTGATTCAAGCGCCACTTACGCTCCTTACCAATCTTAAATATCCCTCTAAACAAATCTTTGATATCTTTGCCCTTAATAAAAACATCTTGTTGCGGTGCGTGCTCGTAACTAAATCCTGGGGAAATAGTCACGCCTTCAATACCTAAGGTCATAGCATAATCTAGGAAATCAGCAACTTCTTGTGACGTTTCACCCTGAAAAAGCGTACAGTTAACATTAACTCTGAAACCACGCTCTATCGCTAACTTTATTGCTTCAACCGCAATATCAAAAACACCTTTTTGACAGACTGATTCGTCATGTCGCTCACGGTTACCATCAAGATGAATAGAAAAGGTTAAATACGGTGACGGCGTATAATCTTTAATCTTCTTTTTCAGAAGCAAAGCATTGGTACACAAATAAACAAATTTCTTTTTAGCGACAATACCCGCGACAATCTCTGGCATTTCCTTATGAATCAGAGGCTCACCGCCCGGAATAGAAACAATGGGTGCACCACATTCATCAACCGCGTCCATACACTCTTGTACGGAAAGTCGCTGATTTAAAATCTCATCTGGGTGATCAATTTTTCCACAGCCCGCACAAGCCAAATTACATCTATATAATGGCTCTAACATTAAAACCAACGGGTATTTCTTAACCCCTTTCAGCTTTTGCTTTAAAAGATATGTGCCTACACTCACTTGCTGCCTTAATGGAACTCCCATCAGCCTTCTCTCCAATTCAAACTATCTACGTTAAAAAACATTAAAAAAATCAACTATTAACACTTCAGCCTATCGTTGCTGTATAGCAACAGATTCAAAAATACACTGCTCCGTACGATTTCTTTGTTTTCGGGTGGTTTATCGGTAAAACCCTATTAAATCATACCATTATATATAGGAATGCTACTTTGAACGAAAGAATACCTTATTTCACCCGCTAACGCCAGTAAAATTGCCCTAGAACATACTTCACGCAACAGACAAATATTATCAATAATGCAACAAGTAACCACTAAAACATCTAAAAAATCAAAAACATTAAAAAATACTTATAAATCAATAGCATAAAAAATTATCCTCGCATCAGAAGCACAGATAAGCGCGACCCTAAGTACCAACCAACCCATTGCTTCAACACTATTGCTTACAAAAACAACAACAATTTGCAAAAACACAACAAAGTTATTATTATAAGCATTAATTAATTGATTATCGGTTACTAATCCTCATGTCGGAAATACCCGCTCAACGCAACGTTCGCAATCAACTCAAGAATCTTTCAGATGATGAATTGCAAGCATACTTGCTTGAGGGCGTTTCTCGCACCTTTGCCCTAACCATCCCCCAACTTCCCGAAAAACTTCATCAACCTATCGCTAACGCTTACTTACTCTGCCGTATAGTTGACACTATTGAGGACGAAACCGCCCTGACTGCTAGCCAAAAAAAGGTTTTTTGTTCCAATTTCATTGACGTTGTTAAAGAAACCCATCAACCTGAAATCTTTTCTCTCGAATTATCAGCCCTGTTGTCAGAACAAACTATTCCTGCTGAACATACCCTGTGTCACTTGATACCCCGAGTCGTTGCGATCACCCACACCTTTGATCAAGTACAACAAGACGCTTTAATCAGTTGTGTTGAAACCATGGCAAGGGGAATGCCCAAGTTTCAGGCATTAGATCTTAGCAAAGGACTCAACACCCTGCCCGATCTAGATGACTACTGTTACCACGTGGCCGGTTGTGTGGGTGAAATGCTCACCAAACTTTTCTGTCATTATTCCCCAGAAATTAACCAACACCGCGAACAACTACTGGCATTATCGGTTTCTTTTGGTCAAGGACTCCAAATGACGAACATTCTCAAAGACATTTGGGACGATGCCTCTCGTAATGTATGCTGGCTACCCCAAGATGTTTTCAACGAAACAGGTTTCGAGCTTCAACAACTCAGCGCCTCGAATCATAACGATCAATTTCAACACGGCCTAGAACACCTTATAAGTATTGGTCACGATCACCTTGAAAATGCACTGACTTATACAAAATTAATCCCTACCCATGAAACCGGCATTCGAAACTTTTGCCTCTGGGCCTTAGGCATGGCCGTCTTAAATATGCAAAAAATTAAAGCCAACACCGATTTCGATCAGTCATCTCAAGTGAAAATAACCCGCAACAGCGTTAAAGCAACTATTCTTGCTACACGCATTACCGGAAAAAGTAATTTTTTGCTCACCTGGCTATTTAAATTTGCTGCACGTGGCCTACACCAAAACGATTGGCAATACACCCCCAACACTGTCCCAACCGAAAATAAATAGAGCGCTTTAACTGCTATGTATACTGAATCATTTAATGAAAAAAACGATCTAGAATCTATTAATGCCTCGGCTAAAAAGGCATGGAACCTTGATTCTGCAATTCATGCTGCCCAAGCAGAACTCACTACTCTTCAAAATGATCAAGGCTACTGGCATTTTGAACTGGAAGCTGATTGTTCTATCACCGCCGACTACATCATAATGATGCATTATCATGGCGAAGAGAACGACGCGCTGCAAGAACAAATGGCCACCTATCTAAGGGCTCGCCAAACGAGCAATGGTAGCTATTCTCTTTTTACCGGAGGAGTAGAAGATCTAAGTTGTAGCGTAAAAGTCTATTTCGCCCTAAAACTAGCCGGTGACAAGACCACATCACCGCATATGGTTAAACTCAAAAACTATATCTTAAGCCAAGGCGGAGCGGCCAAAGCAAACGTTTTCACCCGCATTACTCTGGCTATTTTTGAACAAATCCCTTGGCGTGGCGTACCCTACATACCGGTTGAGATTATGCTACTTCCCAAATGGTTCCCCTTCCATTTGGATCGCGTTTCTTACTGGTCAAGAACCGTTATGGTTCCTCTTTTTATTCTGTGTACTCTAAAAGCAAAAGCGCGTAACCCTAAGAAAATCAATATTGCTGAATTATTTACTACACCGCCCCACGAAGAAAAAAAATATTTTTCTAACGATACCTTATTAAGTAAAATTTTCTTAGGGTTAGATAAGCTAGGTCTAATCACCCGCCCACTCATCCCTAAACGATTAACACAAAAATCTTTTGACCTCGCACTAACCTGGATTACCGAAAGACTTAATGGTGAAGATGGCTTAGGTGGTATTTTCCCAGCTATGGTTGCCGCCCATCAGGCCATGTTACTGTTAGATATGCCTCTCGACCACCCTGATGTTAAAACAGCTCGCGAAGCCATGGATAAATTAATTGTTTTTCGAGACCAAGAAGCCTATTGCCAGCCCTGCCTATCGCCTGTTTGGGACACCGGATTAGCTGCATTAGCCTTACAAGAAGCCGATCCAAAAGCAACACGACACTCTAGAGAGAAAGCTTACAACTGGTTAAAAACAAAACAGTTAGATCAACAACCGGGAGACTGGCAAATCCAACAACCGCATCTCAATGGTGGTGGCTGGGCCTTCCAATTTGAAAATCCACACTACCCTGACGTAGATGACACCGCCGTTGTAGCATTTGCCATGGCCAACGCCAGTGACCTTAACAACCTTGACGAATCCATACACAGAGCGACCCATTGGACTGCAGGCATGCAATCCAAAAACGGTGGTTTTGGCGCCTTTGATTGTGACAATACCGATTACTACTTAAACCATATCCCTTTTGCTGACCATGGCGCATTACTGGACCCCCCCACTGCAGATGTTAGCGCACGTTGCGCCATGTTGCTGGGGCATCAACTTAACAGCCATCCTGAATACCAAAAAACACTGGATAAAACGATTACTTATCTTCGCAAAGAACAAGAATCAGATGGCTCTTGGTTTGGTCGCTGGGGAACAAATTACATCTATGGGACATGGTCGGTTCTATTAGGCTTAGAACAAACCCAAGTCCCCAAAAATGACCCTATGTATACGAAAGCCGTCCAGTGGCTGAAAAGCGTACAAAACAATGACGGCGGCTGGGGCGAAGATAATTATAGTTACCACGACGATAGCACACGGGGACAAGCCGAAAACAGTACTTGTTTCCAAACCGCTTGGGCACTTCTTGGCTTATTGGCAGCCGGTGAAGTCAATAGCCCCGAAGTTAAAAATGGCATAAATTATATTTTATCCCATCAAACTGAAGAGGGTCTTTGGACTGACCCCGGCTTCACAGCACCTGGTTTTCCTAAAGTCTTTTATCTTAAATACTATGGCTACGATAAATTTTTTCCTTTATGGGCATTAGCGCGTTACCGTAACGAACTTCAGAAGTTGTGATTCTTGGAATTATTGTTGCGTTACCAGAAGAATTATCTTCACTCACTAACGCCAAAATAAAAAAAGGCCAGATTCATTCTCTGGCCGATAACATTTCAGTAATCCGGTCAGGAACCGGCTCTGAAAATGCTTCCCATGCAGCCCAAGAACTCATCACTCACGGCGTTGACCACCTGATCAGTTGGGGCTGCGCCGGTGCCTTATCGAAGCAATTAAAGCCCGGCCACTTGATCATACCTACACAACTCGTTGACCACCAGAACGCCCTTATTAATCTACACACTTCTTGGCCTGAATATTTATGCCGCACATTAACAGCGCCTAAAACAATCTCGTCTGGAAAACTACTGGAAAGCAAGCAACTGGTTTCCCACTGGCGAAATAAAGAACATCTTCATAAAACCACCCATGCTGATCTTGTCGATATGGAAAGCGTAGCCATTGCCCGTATCGCACAACTTAACGATATCCCTTTTGTTGCTATCCGAGCTATTGCCGATTCGGCCACCATGAATCTACCCAAAGCCATAAGCCACTCTCTTGATGACCAGGGTGAAGTACAACTCAATAATTTACTCAAATATCTTGCCACTCACCCCAACGAAATACTCGAATTAATTAAACTAGGCCTATCCTTCCATTTTGCAAAAAAGTCGCTCTGTCATGTCGCCGATCAGTTGGATATAATAACTGCCTTTCACTCGCCTGATAACTAAATATCAACCATGCCTGATCACCTTAATCCAACCCATAGAGCGCTGTTTGCACTGAGCTCCATCGTCCTCCGGTTCCCTTGGATTGTTATCAGTCTATTTATTTTACTCAGCGCAAGCAGCCTCCAATTTACTATTAACAATCTTGGCGTTAACACCAATGTTGCAGAACTTCTATCCCCTGATTTACCGTTCCAAAAAAACCGCTTAAAATTAGAGGCAACATTCCCCAAGTCAGCAGATACGCTACTGCTTGTCGTTGAAGCCAGCACCCCTGAAAACACCGCCAGAACAACTAAATTACTCATTGAGCGCCTCAACAAGGAGCCCTTATTCACATCTGTTTACGCTCCAAGTAGTTCTGACTTTTTCAAGCGTCAGGCCTTCTTATACCTCGAACCCGAGGAACTCAGCACCCTTTCTCATGACTTAACTGAAGCCCAACCTTTTGTCGGGTACCTCGCACAAAACTTTAGTCTTAAAGGCTTATTTAGCATTATAAACCACGCCTTTGAACCCAAAGATACCGTGTTACCCATGGATATTAATCCGTTATTAACGGCCATTAACGCCAGCCTTGAGGCACAATTACTGGGTAAAAGCCAACCGATATCGTGGCAACGTCTCATTCTTGGCAAGAACTCATCGCTGGAAAAAAATCGTCGCCTCATTTTAGCCAAACCACTGCTGGACTTTAATCAAATAATGCCTGCCGAGGAGGCTTTTCTCAAAGCACGAGAAATATCTCATGAATTTGAACAAACCATTGATGAAGTTTCAATATCCATTACCGGCGAAAAAGCTTTAGAACACGAAGAGCTAGAAAGCGTGAGCCAAGGCGCTATCTTCTCTGGCATCTTATCCCTTACGCTCGTTTGCTTAACCCTTTTTTTTGCCCTCAGGTCATTCAAACTGTTATTCATTACCTTTACGTCCCTGATAACAGGATTGATCTTAACAGCCGGGTTTGCAACGATTTCAGTCGGACACCTAAATCTGATTTCCATTGCATTTGCTGTCCTTTATATAGGATTGGGCGTCGATTTTGCTATCCACCTTTGTTTGCGTTATCGGGAATTAATTGCAGAGAAACAAAATAATCTAAACGCTATACAGGGAAGCATTCAAAGTGTTGGGAAATCACTTATCTTATGTGCAATCACCACTTCAATTGGCTTTTTTGCCTTTATTCCAACCGATTATGCCGGCGTTTCTGAACTGGGTATTATTTCAGGTGCAGGCATGTTTATTGGGCTTATTGTTTCCCTTACGCTACTTCCTGCATTACTGCAGGTGCTACCGATCAAAACTATTAAGCAAAAAAAAACCAAAACACCCCAACTAGATTATCTTGCTACGCTGCCGTTTCGCTTTAGTACTGGTATTCGTTTTACTGTTATTTTTCTAATCTTAGGCGGAAGCTATTTTATAGGTCAACTTACTTTTGACTCCAACCCGGTCAACTTACGTGACCCCAACAGCGAATCTGTTACCACTTTCAACCGATTATTACAGTCACTTGATGACTCACCTTTTGCCGTGGAAACGCTAACTGATGACTTAACCCAAGCAGTACAGTTGGCTAAAGAATTTGAATCACTTGACTCGGTAAAACAAGCCATCACTATCCATAGCTTTGTCCCTGACAACCAAGAAGACAAGTTAATTATTGTAGAAGATCTTGACCTTATCTTAGGCAGTCAACTAGGCGCCTTTTCAAACCCTATTGATCACCATGAAAACCATCAAGCACTACTCAGTTTTACTGAAAATATTAAAACCGTATTAGCCCTACAATCCCCCCATTTTGACCTCCTTTTATTACAAAAAATACACGATAATCTAGACCGTTTTTTAGCCCAAACAGCGACAACAGATAGTGAATCAGAAAAGAAGCTCTCACTAGATTTATTAGGGTTATTGCCCTTTTCAATGGACCTTCTGAATTCTGCATTAGCCGCTACTGAGTTTGGAATAGATGATATTCCCACGTCCATCAGTGAACATTGGGTCAGCCATAACGGCCTCTATAGAATCCTCATTCAACCGCAATATAATTTAATGGACCAAGAAAGGTTGATTAGTTTTGTCGGTGACGTACAAACTATTGATGACCGTGTTACTGGCTTAGCTGTTGCGGACCAATCATCAGGAAAAGCCGTTGTTAAAGCCTTTATCCAAGCTTTTGTAGGCGCTATTGTGGCTATAACCCTACTCTTATGGATCATGCTCGGAAACCTTAAAGAAACCCTCCTCGTTATCGGCCCACTACTGCTTGCAGGTTTATTAACCGGTGCCTTTAATGTCATGCTGGACAACCCGTTTAACTTTGCCAACATTATTGCCTTACCGCTATTAATGGGTATGGGGGTAGACAGTGGTATTCATATCGTCCACCGCTTAGCCCACAACAACGAGTCCAGTGATAACCTCTTAAGAACCAGTACAGCGCGCGGGGTCTTTTACAGTTCGATCACTACCTTTTGTAGCTTTACTAGTCTTGCCTTTTCGCCACATGTTGGAACAGCAAGCATGGGGCTGTTATTGGCCATTGGGATATCATTAACCCTACTGACAACATTAATCGTCCTGCCTGCATTTAGCCCGCAAAAAACCACCTCTTTTAATTAGCGTATTAAGGTACATCATGTCACTTAGCATTACTGAATTACTTCAATCACGTAGCAACGAAAAGTTTGCTTTGCACGAACAACACCTTAATAACCAAATGGTCCGAGTACTTAATACCATTGGTTATAATCGCAACTATAAAAAAGCAATCGGCCAGTATCTTTACGATGACAACAATAAAGAATATCTTGATTGCTTAAGTGGTTTTGGTGTCTTTGCTGTGGGTCGAAACCACCCGACTGTTATCAGTGCATTACAAGAAACGTTAACGTTAGAATTACCCAATTTAGTCCAAATGGACGTTTCGTTACTCAGCGGTATTTTTGCTGAAAAAATCCTTCAAACTACCCCTGATAATTTAGAGCGAATGTTTTTTTGCAACTCAGGAACTGAAGCCGTTGAAGCGGCAATTAAATTTGCGCGCTATACAACAAAACGAGAAAAAATACTCCATTGTGAACACAGTTACCACGGCTTAACATTAGGGGCACTTGCCTTAAACGGGGAAGATGTCTTTCGTGAAGGCTTTGGCCCACTATTACCCGGCTGCTCGAGCGTTCCTTTTAACGATCTAGAACGTCTTGAAACTGCTTTAGCCAATAAAGATGTGGCTGCTTTTTTCATTGAACCTATACAAGGGAAAGGCGTTAACTTACCCGATGATAATTACTTAAAAGAAGCACAACGGTTATGCCATCAATATGGCACCTTATTTGTGGCTGATGAAATTCAAACCGGTGTCGGAAGAACCGGTAAATTCTGGGCCATTGATCATTGGGATGTTGAACCGGATATGATTTTAATGGCTAAAGCCCTTTCGGGTGGGTTTATACCTATCGGAGGTGTCGCCATGACCCAAAAAATAATGGATGCCGTTTTTAATCGTATGGATCGCGCCGTTGTCCATGGCTCTACATTTTCCAAAAACAATATGGCTATGGCTGCAGGCATTGCGACATTACAAGTTATCGACGATGAAAAACTCATTGAAAACACGGCCTTAATTGGTGAAAACATTATTACCAGCCTGGGTGCCATGACTGAAAAATATGAGTTCCTTAAAGAAGTCCGAGGCAAAGGTCTTATGATTGCCATTGAATTTGGCGCCCCTAAGAGCTTATCACTCAAAACCGCATGGATGATGTTAGAAGCGGCAAACAAAGGCCTATTTTGTCAGATGATTACCATCCCTCTATTTAAAGAACATTACCTTTTAAGCCAGGTCGCCGGCCATGGGATGAACGTAGTAAAATTATTACCCCCATTAAACCTAACTGAAAAAGACCGGGACTGGGTCGTTAATTCATTTGATAGTGTTATTGCTGATTGCCATGAAATTCCCGGTTCTATTTGGGACCTTGGGAAGAACTTAGCCAGTCATGCCATTAAAAATAAAAAAACCAAATAACTCAATTAACACCGATAACTTAGTTAAGATTGATCCTTTTACTGACTTTTAATATTAATTATTAGCATGAAAAATAGCGAACCATACCCTTTATTGAGTCAGATAGAGAAACCGGAAGACTTGCGTGCTCTCTCAGAAGAGCAACTTAAACCCTTAGCTAAGGAATTACGT
>CAJVZC010000009.1 GCA_913019935.1 uncultured Methylococcales bacterium | reverse complement strand
GCCAGCCCATAATGGATAAACCCATCCATACGCTTGGCATCTTTTAGTGGAATATATTGACCAATATCTAAATCCCTAATCACACCCCCAAAACGAGATGCAAAAGGTGATATGTCAAATGAATCAATATTAGTGATACCGCTTTTACCATTAACGATACCGTCCCATGTTTCAGTGACCGTATTCGCTAAAGGCGTAACCGCACCTAATCCAGTTATAACAACTCGACGAGAACTCATTTATTACCTTAAAATTCTTTGAAAAAAGCTATAAAAAATAGAACGGGGCTCAAACCAAACCCACTAATGCTATTTTAAAACCTTATTTATTAGCGTTAACGTAGTCTATTGCTTGTTGAACGCTTGTGATTTTCTCAGCTTCATCATCAGGAATTTCACATTCAAATTCTTCTTCAAGCGCCATAACTAATTCTACGGTATCCAATGAATCGGCACCTAAGTCATCAACAAACGAAGAATCATTTGCAATATCTTCTTTAACACCTAACTGCTCTGCAACAATCTTCTTTACACGTGCTTCAATTTCACTCATTTTAAATTTCCCTTAAATTACTCTAAAATTCGACTATCTCTACGGAACATAACGAACCAAAAGAATAGTCGCAATTGCGGCTAGATTATACGTCAATTTCTGGAAATGTCACTCAAGAAATTTGCAATCCAATACCCTTATTGAAATTGATTATCATTTCAATACCTTAGGGCATATACATGCCACCGTTCACATGTAAAGTTTCGCCCGTGACATAAGCTGCGCCATCAGAAGCTAAAAAAGAAACCGCATGTGCAATTTCTTCTGGTGCACCCAGACGGCTTAGTGGAATTGACGCTAATAAAGCTTCTTTATGTTGATCGGGTAATTCTCGTGTCATATCAGTATCGATAAAACCAGGCGCCACCGTATTAACAGTAATATTACGGCTACCCACTTCTTTCGCCATTGATTTAGTAAAACCTACCATACCTGCTTTCGCGGCTGAATAATTAGTTTGCCCCGCATTTCCAGTCGACCCAACAACCGATGAAATATTAATAACACGCCCAACCTTTGCTTTCATCATCCCTCTCAAACAAGCCTTACTCATTCTAAAAATAGAGGTTAGATTAGTATTAATGATGTCATCCCACTCATCATCTTTCATGCGCATCAATAAATTATCACGCGTTATACCTGCATTATTGACTAAAACCGTTGGCGCACCGTAGGTTTCGTTAATCATTTTAATAAGCTCAGTAATAGATTCGGAATCTGAAACATTTAATTTACAGCCTGTTCCTGATAAATTATTTTCGGCTAAATAAGCCGTAATGGCTTCAGCACCTTTTTCCGACGTCGCCGTACCAATGACAAAAAAACCATCCTGTGCGAGTTTTTCTGCAATAGCCCGACCAATTCCGCGACTCGCTCCGGTGATTAGCGCAATTTTTTTAGTCATTAACTGTCTCCAATACATTTTCTAGGGTTGAAGAATCAAGAATTGCCAAATGATTTCTACCTTTAGCAATACGTTTATTCAAACTCATTAACACTTTACCTGGGCCACATTCAATAAAATGCTCAACCTCTTGATTTTGTAGGTGTTGAACCGTCTGCACCCAACGAACGGGTTGAGATAACTGCGCTTTAAGTAACGACTTAATCATTTCAGTATCTGAATGGGCCGCAGCATCAACATTATGAATTAATGTCATCTTCGGCGAATTGATGGCTATAGGATTAAGTACCTCCGCCAGTTGATTAGCCGCAGGTTCCATCAATGCACAATGCGAAGGAACACTTACTGGCAACAGTAGCGCTCGTTTAGCGCCTGCATCTTTTGCCGCCACCATCGCTCGATCAACAGCGCCAACATGACCTGCAATAACAACTTGTCCCGGTGAATTAAAATTTACTGCTGAAACAACTTCGCCATTAGCCGTTTCTTCACAGATCGTAACAACCTGCTCATCCGTTAACCCTAAAATAGCAGCCATTGCACCAATGCCCTCAGGAACGGCCTCCTGCATTAAACGCCCGCGCTCAGCAACCAATAGAATGGCATCTTCAAAAGTTAGCGCTTCAGCGGCCACTAAAGCGGTATATTCACCCAGACTATGTCCTGCAACATACTGCGGTCTACTATTCGTTTGATTACACCAAACTTGCCATGTAGCCACGCCCGCTGCCAACATGATCGGCTGTGTGTTTTGTGTTTTGTTTAGTGCCTCAACAGGCCCTTCTTGAATTAATTTCCAAATATCAAAACTAAGAACGTCTGAAGCCTGTTCAAAAACGTGCTTAACTTCAGGATAATTCTCCGCTAGATTAGTTAGCATTCCAACAGATTGTGAACCTTGTCCCGGAAATACAAATGCTAAATTACTTTGTTGATCATTCATTAAAATATTCACCTCAAATTAATATTTTATTAATGCGGAACCCCAGGTAAAACCGCCACCAAATGCTTCCAATAAGATCGTCTGACCGCGTTGAATTCTACCATCACGAACCGCCTCATTAAGCGCTAATGGAACCGATGCCGATGAGGTATTCCCCTGCGTTTCAAGCGTCATGACCACATGATCCATCGACATTTTTAATTTTTTGGCCGTCGCCGCGATAATACGTGTGTTGGCCTGATGGGGAACTAGCCAATCAATCTCTGCTTTTGTCATATTGTTAGCCGCCAAAGTCTCATCAACGATCCGCCCCAAGGTATTCACTGCAATACGGAAAACCTCGTTACCTTTCATAACAATATGCCCCTCTTGATCCGATTCAATATCAGCTTGGGGATTTGGCAAATAGAGTAAATCTTGATATTTCCCATCGGAATGTATATGTGTCGATAAAATACCTGGATCTTCCGAAGCCTCAAGAATAACACCTCCGGCACCGTCACCAAATAGAATACAAGTCCCTCTGTCAGTCCAGTCCACGACACGGGTATTAAGCTCAGAACCCACCACTAATACTTTCTTAGCTGCTCCCGACTTAATATATTGATCCGCGATACTTAATGCGTAGATAAAACCAGAACACGCCGCTGAAACGTCAAAAGCGGCACAATTACGAATGCCGAGTCGTTGCTGTAGTAAACATGCTGCACTGGGGAAAACCCGGTCGGGTGTACTTGTCGCTAGGACGATTAAATCAATTTCTTCAGCCCCCATTTCCGCCATTTCAAGCGCCTGACGGGCGACAAATTCACCCATACTTGAAGCGGTTTCGTCGGGTGCAGCTACATGTCGGCTTTTAATCCCTGTACGTTCATAAATCCAACTATCTGAAGTATCAACGATTTTAGAAATATCGTTATTCGTACGAATTTCATCCGGCAAATAACCACCCGTGCCGGCGATACGTGAGTACACAGCCATTAGCTTTCCCTCTCAGATAAAACAAGTTGGACGCGTTCGCTTATTTTTTTTGTTACGTTGTGTGTTATTTCAACTTCAGCAATTTTCACTGCATTAGCAAATGCAACAACATCTGCCCCACCATGACTTTTTACCACAGTACCACGAAGCCCTAAAAATGTTGCGCCATTATATAAACGTGGATCAATTCTTTTTTTGAAATTGGCTAAAACAGGCATCACCACTAAAGCTACTAATTTAGTTAACAAATTCTTATTAAACGCTTCTTTGAGAGCAACACCGATCATTTTGGCTGCACCCTCAATTGATTTAAGTGCCACATTACCCACAAATCCATCGGTAACAATCAAATCCACTTTTGCTGAACCCGCATTTAGAGCCGTACCTTCAACAAAACCAATATAATTTAAATGTGAAGTTTCAAACAATTGAGCAGCCATTTTAACTTGCTCATTACCTTTCATGTCCTCTTCACCAATATTCAGCAGGCCAACCGTTGGATTATCAATACCATCTAGGGCTTTTACTAGCTCCGACCCCATAACACCGAACTGAAATAAGTGTTCCGCACCGCTATCAACATTAGCACCCAAATCAAGTACATGGGTATGTCCAAATACGGACGGTAAGGTAGAAATAATAGCCGGTCGATCAATACCTGGAATCATCTTCAAAACAAACCGAGCTGTCGCCATTAATGCGCCTGTATTCCCAGCACTGACACAAGCATCTGCCTCACCATCGCGAACTAAATTAATAGCAACACGCATTGAGGAATCTTTCTTGGTCCTAAGTACTTTTGCAGGAGAATCATCCATTTCAACCTTTTGGGTTGCATGTTGTATCTTAACCCGCTCGGAATTCTGCTGTCCTTGTGCTTTTAAATGCGCACTAATCTGCTTTTCATCACCTACAAAAATCAAGCTTAAATTCGCATTATCTTTAAGACGCTCTAAAGATGCAGGAATGGTAACTTCAGGCCCAAAATCCCCACCCATAGCATCAATCGCAATTATTGAACTCGTACTCACAAATAACTCCGGAACTCACTCATAATCAGAATAACCACCCACTTCATTTTCTAATCTTCAAATACAAAAAAACCACTGACCCCAATATAACGGGCTCAATGGCTGTAAAACATAAGGACGATTAATCTTCTTCCGTAGTCGAAACGATTTGACGACCTTTGTAATAGCCATCAGGACTCACATGATGACGCAAATGCATTTCACCACTCATAGGATCTTGCGTTAATGTTTTTGCGGTCAAACTATCATGTGCTCTACGATCTCCTCGTTTCGCACGGGTTTTACGACTTTTTTGAACAGCCATCTTTATACTCCGGTTTTTTTTAAATCTTTCAATATCGAAAAAGGAGATTCCTTTTGAACACCCTTTTCCAGTTCGTTTTCCGCCTTCCCAAGAATCTGCTCTAAACACAACTCCGTGTGTTTCGGGACATCTGGTATTGACAAAATAATTTCATCTTCAACAATTTCTCTAAATGCTATCTTATCTTCACTCTGTACGAATGGTTCAAGATGGTCCCCCAACTTGCCCATCTCTTCTATCGAATTAATTATTCCTAATTGAACAGTTTTCCGAATGTCATGCAACATAGGTTCCAGACAATTTTGACACTCAAGATAAACTTCAGCTTCAATTTCACCGGTTATAGTCGCTAATTTTCCTTGTTTTGAAAAAAACAGGTGAAATTGCACTCTCCCTTCACAATTAGCAAGCAATCCTGACAATCGTTGCATCGATAAGAGACTAAATTCCCCTTTAAATTCACGCCGCTTATCCGCTAGCGACAAAGGATTTACATATTCAGGTATTCGATCTAACATAACCATACAATGATATATTTATTGACTCAAATCGTCAATTCCTTTATCAATCAATTTGTTGGAGAACCCAATGCATGAAATTATTTTAGCCTCTACGTCCAATGCTAGAAAAACATTGCTTGAGACTATTAAACTCCCCTTTAGCACTGCAGCACCTACTATAGACGAACTGCATTACCGAAACAAGACACCCTCTGGACTTGCTATAGAACTGGCTCAAGCTAAAGCAAAATCGCTGTCAAGCCATTACCCTAATCACCTCATCATTGGCTCTGATCAAGTGGCCATGCTCAACAACCAGCAATTAACTAAGCCCGGATCAATTATAAACAATATAGCCCAACTCAAGTTATGCGCTAATCAGGAAGTTAAATTCTATACCAGCGTCAGTGTGCTCAATACCGCCTCAGGTAAACAGCGAACCGAACTTGATTTAACGACGGTGCAATTTAAGGCTTTAACAAATAAACACATTGAACAATACGTCAAAGTTGAACCTTCGATCCATTGTGCCGGTGGTTTTCAAATGGAAAAAAGAGGAATTGGATTGTTTAAACGGATAGAAACAGAAGACCCTAGTGCATTAATCGGTCTACCACTCATTAAATTAATATCTATTCTAGAACATTTTAATGTGAATATATTTTCACCCTGAACTCGAACCCAGTTAATCTACAGCGTCCTTGAAGGCTTCTTTTACGTTCAGCATTTCAGCTAAAGCCTGATGAAACGGCTCCGCCAAACTAGGATCAAAATGCTGGCCAAAAGATTCATCGATACAATTAACGGCCTTCTCTACGGACCAAGCCTCTTTATAAGGCCGCTTCGATGTCAAAGCATCAAAAACATCGGCCAGAGCAACTACCCGTGCAGAAAACGGGATATCTTCGCCACTCAAACCTAACGGGTAGCCACTTCCATCCCACTTCTCATGATGCCCAGAAGCGATCTCTTTTGCTAACAGCATGACCTCAGAGTGATTATTATTGCCAATAATTTCATTGCCCACCTGGGGGTGAGTTTTCATGACTTCCCATTCATTAGCATCTAACGGTCCTTGTTTGAGCATGATGACATCGGGAATACCAATTTTTCCGAGATCATGCATCGGTGCCGCGACTAAAAGTGCTTCCAGCCATTCTTTATTTTTAATCACCTTACTCGCTATAATTTTGGCATAACGACTCATTCTGTGCACATGTGCTCCGGTTTCGTTATCCTTATACTCACCCGCACGTGCTAATGCATACAATACTTCTGACTGAGCTTGCGCTAACGCTTCTGTGCGTTGTTGCACCTTTGATTCTAATAATCGCTCCGTTTTCGATAAATTGATATGTGTCTTCACTCTAGCCTTAAGAACATTAACATCAATCGGCTTGGGTATAAAATCTACACCGCCCTCACTAAACCCAGAGGCTTCGGCGTGTTTATCAGTATGACTGGTCACGAAAATAATCGGAATCTTGACTGTTCTAGGGTCATTTTTTAAAAAACGACAGACCTGAAAACCATCTAAACCAGGCATTTCTACATCAAGTAAAAGTAAATCGGGCGGGCGTTCTTCTAAACAAATATCAATTGCTTGTTGACCATTTTCTGCAGATAGAACGCAATACTCTTGCTCTAATATGGCTTCAATAACCATAATGTTCTCAATGGCATCATCAACGACAAGCACAACGCCATTGTCAGTTTTTTTATTTTCCCAACTCATGCTCAACCCCATTAATCTATCTACAAAGAACCTCATAGCTGACGAGATTCTTAAGCTCACTAAATTAATGTAAAATTAGTAACACTAGGACATATTACAAGCCTGATAACCCATAAAAAACGGCAAAATGGCTAGTAAAAAACGCTTTATGTATTACAGATCACCGTCTTGTTTTAAGTAATTTTCAATATCACTCTTAGAAAAACCGACCTTTTTAGCGACGCGATCTGCATGACTATTACGTGAAATACCCGCAATCAATCTAAAGCTAGGCTCCTCATGTTTAAATTCAACCTGACAAGGCAAACCAATAGATCGCTGAAAAAAATCATCAACTAACTGATGATTATGGGTAATGAGAATAGTGCCATTTCCTTTCTTTAAAAATCCTTCCATGACATTCCGACCGGTTTCTATTCTTTCCTCAAAAGTAGTCCCTTCGGATAATTCATCTAAAACGACCAAGCTCTTTGCTGTAGAAGATAAAAAAATATTTTTGGTTCTTTTAAGTTCAGTACCAAAGCGCCCTTCACCATCATCTAACTGGCTAATCACCGGCACTTGATAATAAATTCTATCGGCAATAGTTAAAGACGCCGCTGCTGCCGGTACAAAACACCCTATTTGCGAGAGCAATTGGATTTGCGTTAACGTTTTACAAAAAGCAGTTTTCCCCCCGCTGTTAGGGCCTGTTATAAAAGCTAGCCGATCTTTCTGTAAACTAAAATCATTACCAACATAATTGTTAATAGTCTTTCCTAAAATAGGATTAACCGCCTGCGTTAGGTTGACTTCATAGTGCTTTTTATCAACCACTTTCGGCATAACCATTGCCGATGGATAATCCTCTTTTAACTTAATAAACGAAAGTAACTCATCTAACTGACCTAAAGCATCTAACGTATTTTGAACATTGTCAGAACCTCTAAATTCATCACGCAGCGGGTAAATACAATGATCCCTATCAAAGGCCCCTATCACCGGTATATATAACAAGGCTAGCGGTAAAAACATCACAAAAAAAGAAGGGTCAAAACTCAAGCTAAATGCCGCGTCACTGGCAGTCAAAGGATTAAATTGATCTAATAACCAAATAACTATAAAAAGCAAAGCAATAAAAAGAGGCTTAAGCAATGTTGGTTTAAAAATCATGGCCGGCATAAAAGAGCCCGAACGCTCATGTTTAGATTGAATAGAATGCTCTCTAACGTAGACCGGGCCTTTCATTAACCCATATTGACGCGTCTGTGAAAAAGATTTTATGGTATCAAACAAGTGCTTCAGATAAGCATTATCGACAGCAGGCATCTGGTTGATATTATCCACTAATTGCAATACCGTTCGTGTGCCTGTCCGATACGGCATATACCCATAACCATCAACCACGTTATCTTCATTATTCGAGCCAAACAGCCCTGAAAATTGCCCATACAATAATTGCAACAATCGATCCTCATGCTCTTTGACTTGATCAACCGTATGGGTTATTTTTTCTTTTAAGGCCTCATTTCCCTGAATCTCAGTAACCGCACCTTGTTTCTCTGTAACTGCAGTGAATGATTCTTCAGGCTGAATCAGCGAACGATATAATACTGATTGACCAAAAGTAGTGGTTGCATAATTAACCGTATCAAATAATTCATCTACCTCTAAAGTTTCAAAAGTAGAGGCATCAATAACGCCTTCGCCAACATCGCCTGACTTAACACAACGTATTTTAGCGGGTTGATCTCCCCAAGATGCCATCACCGTTTTTTTCATTTAAATCCCTCTTACAAGCAACTGTAACCTCAAAATACCGACACAAGCACTACCGATCTTTAATTAAATTTAAAAATTCCATTCGCGTATTGAGTTCATCACGAAAAATACCGGTCATTGCTGAAGTTGCCATCACCGAATTTTGTTTTTCAACGCCTCTCATCATCATACAAAGATGCTTTGCCTCAATAACAACAGCAACGCCTCGGGCATCAACAGCCTCACCGATGGCAGTTGCAATCTGTTTTGTAAGGCGTTCTTGAATTTGCATCCGTCGCGAATACATATCCACAATACGGGCGATTTTAGACAATCCAATCACTTTTTTACGTGGCAAATAACCAATATGACACTGCCCAATAAAAGGTAATAAGTGATGTTCGCATAAAGAATACATTTCAATATTCTTCACAATAACCATGTCATCACTATCAGCCTCAAAAATCGCATTATTGAGTACCTCATCAAGGCTTTTATTATAGCCGTTGTTTAAAAATTGAAATGCTTTTGCTGCACGCTTCGGGGTATCAATCAATCCTTCACGGTTAATATCTTCACCCACAGATTCAATGATTTTTGAAAAATAATCTTCCATATTTGTTTCTCAACTCTTTTTAAGAATAAGGATAAATAAGGCGTTATTATAACGTCCTTTTGTTTTAGACATAATCTAAAGCTGTTAACACCACAGATTCATTCACACCGTCTTTATGTGCATTTTCACTTAAATAACGCCGCCATCTTCTTGCACCAGAAACACCATGGAACAAGCCTAACAAATGACGTGTTATTTGATTTAAACGGCCCCCTGTTGCTAAATGCTTCTGGATATAAGGAATCATGGCCTCAACAACTTCACGACGTGTTAAACAAGGCACTGGGTCATGATAAAAACAAGCGTCAACCGCTGAAAGCAAATAAGGGTTGTGATAAGCCTCCCGACCAATCATAACGCCATCAAGATTTTGTAAATGTGTCTCCATTTGATTCAAGGTTTGAACGCCACCGTTACCAATAATCTCCAAAGCAGGAAATGCCGCCTTTATCTGATTAACATAAGCATAATTCAGAGGAGGAATGACTCTATTTTGCTTAGGCGACAACCCAGTTAATACCGCGATCCGAGCATGGATAATAAAAACCTCACAGCCGCCTTGTGCAACCGTTTCTATAAAGGCAGATAAATCATGGTATGTTTCTTGACCATCAATCCCAATCCTGTTTTTAACCGTCACCGGAATATTCACTTTGTTTTGCATTTCAAAAATGCATTCTGCTACTGTTTCTGGCTCTGCCATTAAACAGGCACCAAAACGACCATTTTGCACACGGTCACTCGGACAACCCACATTAAGGTTTATTTCATCATAACCAAAATCTTCGGCAATCACGCTGCACTCTGCTAAAGCCTTGGGATCAGAACCCCCTAATTGTAAAGCAATGGGAGACTCGCACGGCTCAAAGGCTAACAACGTGTCTCTATTTCCGTGTAATAACGCATTGCTCGTTATCATTTCACTGTATAACACCGTATGCTTAGAAATTAAACGGTGAAAGAAACGACAATGCTTATCTGTCCAATCCATCATCGGCGCCACACAGACTGTCCGGTTTATTTTCTTACCCATATCTATTTGAACAAATCATTCGTATTGGTGCCTTTTTAAATGCAGGCTTAAACAAAAAATACCATAGAGCACCCTTACTGTGCCTCATATGAACCGCACCGCTCTCGTCTACTCCAGCGCAAAAATTATCAAGCGCCGTATTTTTAATTAGTCAGAAAAAGTTTATAGTGAAGCTTATTCTGCTTTACTGCAAAACACAACGCCCCTCTATTCTCAGCTAATTCTGAAAAATGAGTATTCATTTCTGCACCTTAATAACTTTTTTATTAATAACTATGTCAATGCCTTCACAAGCTCGCACCCAAAACACCTTACCATTAGATCCATGCCCCAATACCCCAAACTGTGTTTCAAGTGGGGCAGCACCATCAGACACCGAGCATTTCATAGAACCCTTTGCCCTTAAAGAAAATTCATCAACAGCTTGGCCTTATATTATAGAAGCACTCAAACAACACCCTAGAACAAAACTTACGGTGGTTACAAATAACCTTATCAAAGCCGAAATAACCAGTCTTGTTTTTCGCTTTGTTGATGACATGACGTTATTACTTCATGAAAAAGAACAAACCATTGATGTTCGTTCTGCCTCTAGAGTCGGTTATAGTGACTTAGGGGTCAACCGTAACCGTGTCACATCTTTACGTAACCGCTTACAACAAGCAGGGATCATTTATTAACCCAACAACTCCAGCCTTATAATTCACGTGTTGCATTAAAATTAATTTTAGGCCAGCGCTCTTCTGCCAATTGCAAGTTCACACGGCTACTCGCTAAGTACACCAAATAACCACCGCCATCTTCGGCTAAATGATCAAAAGCTTTTTTCTTAAATAACGCCAATTGCTCTGGATCCTCCGAAGTAATCCAGCGAGCACCAAAAATACTCACCGTGTCATAAATACACTCGACATTATATTCGCCTTTTAATCTAAATGCCGTCACATCAAATTGAAGCACCCCCACAGCACCTAAAATTTGGTCATTATTCCTGAGTGGTTTAAATAACTGTGTCGCTCCTTCCTCAGTTAACTGCGCCAATCCTTTTTGTAGTGCCTTCATTCTAAGCGGGTCTTTTAAAACAACCTTTCGATATAATTCAGGTGCGAAAAATGGGATACCACTGTATTTCAATGTTTCACCTTGAGAAAAAGTATCACCGACCTGAATAGTGCCGTGATTATGTAAACCAATAATATCTCCGGGAAATGCTTGTTCTACATTTTTACGGCTATCTGCCTGGAAAGTAATCGCATTCCCAATCTGAATATTTTTGCCTACGCGCACATGATTCATTTTCATCCCTTTACTAAACTGCCCAGAACAAACCCGCATAAATGCGACTCTGTCACGATGAGCGGGATCCATATTGGCCTGCACTTTAAAAACAAAACCCGTAAAATCCTTTTCAGAAGATTCAACGGTTCGCTGAATAGCCTTGCGACTCTGTGGCATCGGTGCATATTGCGCGAAAGCATCTAATAACTCTTTAATTCCAAAATTATTAATTGCAGAACCAAAAAAAACCGGTGTCTGTTTACCCTGTAAATATTCCTCTATATTAAAGGTATGACTTGCACCCTTTATGAGCTCAATTTCTTCACGCAACTCATCGGCCTGATCACCAACAAGCGCATCAAGCTCTGGATTATCAAGCCCCTCAATCACTGTACCTTCAGCAACTTTTCCGCCATGATTAGGGGAGAACAAATGTACTGCATCACGATAAATGTGATAAACGCCCTTGAAACGCTTTCCCATTCCAATTGGCCATGTCATTGGCGCACAATCTATTTTTAATATATCTTCAACTTCATCCAAAAGATCGATAGGATCTCGTCCTTCTCGATCTAATTTATTAATAAACGTTAAAATAGGCGTATCTCGTAACCGACATATCTCCATTAATTTAACGGTTCTTTCTTCAACCCCTTTGGCAATATCAATAACCATCAAAGCAGAATCAACAGCAGTTAAGGTGCGATAAGTGTCTTCAGAGAAATCAGCATGCCCAGGGGTATCTAATAGGTTCATAATTTTGTCATTATGATCAAATTGCATGACCGACGTAGTGACTGAAATTCCCCGCTGCTTTTCCATTTCCATCCAGTCAGAGGTTGCATGACGCGCCGCTTTTCGGCCCTTGACTGATCCCGCTAATTGAATGGCACCGCCAAATAATAATAACTTTTCTGTGAGTGTTGTTTTTCCTGCATCAGGATGCGAAATAATCGCAAAGGTACGCCGACGCTGTAGTTCAGTTAAAAAATCCGCCATAATTATTCAGTGAGAAAAGTGCAGTATTATACTTGATCAGGTCGTTTTTTGGCGCGAGAGATTGAATCTATTTAACACTTAGACGGCTTTGAACAGCCCGATAACGGATTTGGACTTTCTGGTGTAAAAAATGTATTATTGCGCTTATTTTGAAATCATGACTATCAAACTAAAGTAAACACGGTAACCGCTGCGTTATCTTGGCTCAACCCACTCATAGAATTCAACTAACCGCGGATCACACTGGCAACACTGCGTTCCACAGCCCTTATCCATAGCCATTTTTTTGACTTTACCCTTAGCGATCCATTTTCCGAGCATTCCTCGAATCACATCAGCATCCATATCAAAATGATTCACTAAATCAATCAATGCAACGCGTTTATGCGCCTCGATATAACGCCGTAAATCAGAAAGAATCATACTTCACCCGTTGAATCTGGAAAATCTGTCGATATTGCTCGGTTTTGCTTATTCCCCCACACCTTCAACAATAAGACAACGCCCAAAAAACAGCCTAATAAACTAAGAATCCACATCATAGCGCCTAAAGGATTATCCTGAAACGTCAGTGCTTGGTAAGAAATAACCGCTGCCATATAAGCAATACCCGTCGTCCAAAACAACACAAATATAGCCCAAGCCATATTGGTTTCCTTATAAATAGCTGCTGTTGCAGCGACACACGGGGCATAAAGCAAAATGAACAACAAATACGCAAATGCACCTGCCTTGCCATTAAAACTTAACTGCATCGCTTTATACGTTCCACTGTTGACCTCTTGCTCTTCTGCTGCAACTAAAACATCTTGGGTATCACCAATATCTAACCCTAAAGGATCAAAGACATTATCAACCACGTCGATAAGATTTTCAGGTATCGTCAAAAAAGCGTCACTAATACCGCCCCATAAACTAAAAGCTTCTGGTTTTTCACTGTGGCCCTCAAGTTTTACTGCCCGTTCGCTGTATAGCGCATCTAAAGTACCCACAACCGCTTCCTTAGCCAGTAAACCGGTAAAAATACCTACCGTAGCTGGCCAGTTATCAGAGGAAATACCCATCGGTTCAAACATAGGGGTTAACTCACGACCCACTTCACTCAAAATGGATTGCTCACTATTTCCACGACTAAAGCTGCCATCCATACCCATTGAACTCATAAAATTCAACACTAAAACCATCGGAACGATCACTTTCCCAGCATTAAAGATAAATGTTTTTAAGCGCTCCCAAGCCCTAATTAAAATACCCCGTAACGTAGGCATATGATAAGGCGGTAGTTCCATAATAAATGGCATGGAGTTGCCACCAAATAAGGCCCATTTCATAATTAAGCCTGTTAAAACGGCAACACAAATGCCAATTAAATATAAGCCAAAAACTAAATTTTGGCCGCCCTCAGGAAAAAAGGCTGCTGCAAATAAGGCATAAACCGGTAACCGCGCACCGCATGACATAAAAGGATTCATCAAGTTAGTTAAGATTCGATCACGCGAACTTTCTAAGGTCCGTGTCGCCATAATTGCAGGGACATTACAGCCAAAACCGACAATCATGGGTACAAATGATTTCCCCGGCAAACCGATTAATCGCATAAATCGATCCATTACAAAGGCGGCACGAGCCATGTAACCTGAATCTTCAAGTACTGATAAGAACAAAAATAGAAAACCAACAATCGGTATAAAAGTTGCGACAACCTGAACACCACCGCCTAACCCTTCGGTAATTAAAACAATCAACCAATCAGAGAAATTCCACCCTTCCAATAAAAACCTTAAACCGTCAACGAAAAAAACACCTGTGAATTGGTCAAAAAAATCAATAAACGCACTACCTATATTGATTGTGAACATGAACATTAAATACATCACCAATAAAAATATAGGGATACCCATAAACCGATTTAATACAATTTGGTCCACCGAATCGGAAAACTGACGCGACACCTCAGTTAACTTATGAATACATTGATAATTTATTTTGTTCGCAAAACTGTACCGTGCATCCGCTGTTAAAATGTCAATTTCCTCAGCCGCCGCCAATTCAACACGCTCCGCTAATTGTCCCGCTACGGTTACCATTTCATCACTGACTAATTGTTTCGCTAACGTATCTCCTTCTAAAAGTCTTAGGGCTAACCAACGGGTATTAGCATTGCATTTTTCTTTAGCAATACCAGAAACCTGTTCAGACAACTCAGAAATCGCCTGCTCTAAACTAGGATCATAGTCAATGATAATATCTGGGATACTGGGTGAGAATAAGGCCGTATTGATCGCCTCTTTCAATGCATCAATACCCTGTCTCGTTGAGGCAACGATAGGAACGACTGCGCAACCTAAGCGTTCAGACAAAGTGGATATATTGATATCAATACCGCTATTCTTGGCGGTATCCATCATATTAAGCACCACCATCATGGGCACTTTCATTTCCAACAATTGTGTTGTCAGGTACAGATTCCGCTCAATATTAGAAGCATCAATAATATTGATAATTAAATCTGACTCATTCGAGACCACATAATCACGTGCTATTTTTTCATCCAGAGATACACTGTCATCGGTCACTTCTAATGAATAAGTGCCCGGTAAATCAACCAACTCAATTTTAATAGCATTATGATAGTATTCACCTTCTTTACGTTCAACTGTCACACCTGGCCAATTACCCACATGCTGCCTTGCACCGGTCAAGGCATTGAATAAGGTTGTTTTCCCACAATTTGGGTTACCGACTACCGCAATAGAAAAATTAGTCATGGGTAACAGATTCTAATAATAAGACACGAGCCTCATCTTTTCTTAATGACAAAGAGAAACCTCGTAATTTGATTTGAACTGGATCGCCCATAGGTGCAAACCGAGAAACAATGAATTCAGTTCCTGGTGTTAACCCCATAGCCAGCAATCGTTTACGGTAAGCTCGCCCCGCATTATCAAAACCAATAATTCGAGCACTGTCCCCAACGACAAGATCTTGAAAAATAAGCGATACCATAGAGCAACCTAATTAAGATTCTAATTAATAATGATTCTCATTATAATCTAAATTAACTTTATTTTCCATCTGAGAGCATCATATTGATTGCTGCTACGCTAGCGCCCTGACACCAAAAAATAATTTTCCGCGCCTTAGCTTTTGTAACACAAGGTGTATCTTGAAATTAGACTATCCGCAATTAGTTAAAAAAACCAATGCTTCAAAAAAAGAGGATTTAACAGGTTATTTTATGATTGTCTTTAGAAGCATCAACACGCTCCTTAAGTTCACGGCCTGGCTTAAAATGAGGGACAAACTTCGGTGCTAATGCAACAGCGCTACCCGTTTTAGGGTTTCGACCCATACGCGAAGGGCGGTAATGTAAAGAGAAACTGCCAAAACCACGTATTTCTATTCTTTCACCGGACGATAAGGATTGATTGACCTGCTCCAGCATACAATTTACGGCCAATTCAACATCTTTAGGCGATAAATGCGGTTGTTTTTTTGACAACTCTTCAATTAATTCTGATTTTGTCACAAGTGATTGTTCCTATTTAACACTTAAAAATAAGGCAGCCACACCCTGTAGCTGCCTTAATAAGTCCTATGGTTATTTATCCATTTGTTTGAATAAATCACCTAATGTTGGTGCAGATGTATCAACTGAACCAGAAGATTTTTTCTTATAATCCTTTATAGTTGCCGTTTCTTCATCTTCACTTAATGCTTTAATAGATAAGGAAATTGACTTATTCTTCTTGTCGATTCCGATATATTTGGCTTCAATCTCATCACCTTCTTTGAGGTGTGTACGAACATCTTCAACACGATCACGCTTAACTTCAGACGCTCTAATGTAGCCTTCAATACTATCAGTAATTCTAACAACCGCACCTTTTACATCAACTTCAGTAACAACACCTTTAATCGGTGTGCCTTTCTCATGTTGTGCTAAGAAACCTTGGAACGGATCTTGTTCTAATTGTTTAATACCTAACGAAATACGCTCACGCTCTGTATCAACGGTTAAAATAACGGTTTCAATTTCATCGCCTTTCTTATAGTCGCGAGCTACATCTTCGCCACTTTCTGACCAAGAGATATCGGACATATGAACCAGACCATCAATGTTTCCACTAAGCCCAATAAAGATACCAAAATCTGTAATCGATTTAATTTTACCGGTGATTTTATCGCCTTTGTTATGTAACGCGCCGAACTCTTCCCATGGATTTGTTTGACAATGTTTCATGCCTAATGAAATACGACGGCGTTCTTCGTCAATTTCCAAAACCATAATTTCAACTTCATCACCTAACTGAACTAATTTAGAAGGGTTAACATTCTTATTGGTCCAATCCATTTCAGAAACGTGAACTAAACCTTCGACGCCCTCTTCAATCTCAACAAAACAACCGTAATCAGTTAGATTGTTAACTTTACCAAATAACTTAGCGCCAGATGGGTATCTTCTAGCGATATTTTGCCAAGGATCTTCACCCATTTGTTTCATACCTAATGAAACACGATTCTTCTCTTCATCATACTTTAGAATCTTAACTTGTATTTCCTGACCGATTTCTACACATTCAGAAGGATGACGGATACGACGCCACGCCATATCAGTGATATGCAATAAGCCATCAACACCACCTAAATCGATGAAAGCACCGTAATCAGTTAAATTCTTAACGATACCCGGTAAAATAAGGCCTTCTTTCAATGATTTCAGTAATTCTTCACGCTCAGCACTGTATTCTGTCTCAACAACTGCACGACGAGAAACCACAACATTATTGCGTTTTTGATCAATCTTAATGATTTTGAAATCAAGATCACGCCCTTCCAAGAAACTGGTATCTCTAATAGGACGAACATCAACTAAAGAACCTGGCAAGAAGCCTTGTAAGGCGCCAATAGCGACTGTTAATCCACCCCGAACGCGACCATTAATGCGACCGGTAATTGTTTCATTTGCTTCGAATGCTTTTTCAAGCTCCATCCAAGCTTTATTACGTTTTGCTTTATCACGGGAAAGTAATGTAGCGCCTAAGCCATCTTCAATTAAGTCTAGGGCGACTTCTATTTCGTCCCCGACTTCAACTTCTAATTCACCATTCGCATCCAAAAACTGCCATTTAGGAATAACACCTTCTGATTTTAATCCTGCGTTAACAATGACTTTATCACTATCAATTTCTACAACAGTCCCCAACAACATGGCTCCTGTGCGCATTTCAGTCTTAGCTAGACTCTCTTCAAATAATTCTGCAAAGCTCTCGCTCATAATTCTTTCCCGCGTTTGTTTTAACTTCAAACAAACATTTCTCTGTTAGTTGATAAAAAAACCTTAAATTTCAATGTATTTAAGGTTCACCTGATAACATCAGAGGATCAATAAAAGGACCTCTTCAATGACCTGCTCAACGGTTTTATCCGTTGAATCGACATAAAGCGCACCCTCCGCCTGTACCAACGGTGCCGTTGCACGTTGACTATCACGCAGGTCTCGCTCCTCTATCTCCCGAGTTATCTGTTCTAGATTAGCATTAAATCCTTTTTCTATCAACTGCTTATGCCGTCTTAACGCCCTTTTTTCAGCTGAAGCCGTTAAGAACACCTTATACGCCGCAGCTGGAAATACCACTGTACCCATGTCTCGACCATCAGCCACAAGCCCTGGCGCCTGACTAAAATCACGTTGTTTTTGCAATAACACGGCTCTAACCTCTGGAATTACTGCAATCTGAGAGGCTACACCTCCTGTAGTTTCAGTCCCTAAACGGGCGGTAATATCCACTGTATTCAACTTAACCGTCAAAACTTCAATACCTGAAAACTCCAGCACCATTCTTTGCGCTAAATGAACAATTTCTACTTTATTCGCTAAATCAATAGCTTGATCTAACACTGCAATTGCTAAAGCACGATAAATAGAGCCACTGTCTAAATAATGCCAGCCTTGCTGATTAGCAATAACACGACTCACCGTTCCTTTGCCCGCGCCGCTAGGACCATCTATCGTTAAAACAGGATGTTTCATGGTTTATTTTGCGCGATATTAAGCCCTAACTCACTGGCTAAAGATAAAAACTGAGGAAAAGACGTATTAACATTCTCACAATCGCGAATCACTATAGGCGCTTTTGAACGCAACCCCGCAATCGCAAAAGCCATAGCAATGCGATGATCACCGTGTGAAATTACTTCACCACCTTCAATGTCACCTCCGCGAATAATCATGCCATCAGGCGTAGCTTCTGCATTCACCTGTAATTGCTGTAAGCCATCGGCCATTACTTGAATACGATCACTCTCTTTAACACGTAATTCTTCAGCACCGGTAAGGACCGTTACCCCTTCTGCACAGGCTGCCGCCACAAATAATACCGGAAACTCATCAATGGCTAGCGGAACTAACTGTTCAGGAATGACAATGCCTTTCAGCTGGCTCGACTTAACGTGAATATCTGCCACCCACTCTCCGCCAACCTCACGCTCATTGGTTAGCGTAATATCAGCACCCATTAACTTTAAGATATCGATAATACCCGTACGGGTTTCGTTAATACCAACATGATTCAAACGAACAGATGAGTTTGTGGCAATTGAAGCACCTACTAGAAAAAAGGCGGCCGATGAAATATCACTGGGCACATCAATATTTACAGCCTGTAAGCGATGCCCGCTAGTAATCGATACCTGATTACCTTTTCGCTCAATGGGGTACCCACACCCTTGCAACATTCGCTCTGTATGGTCTCGAGTCGGAGCAGGTTCAGTTATGGTTGTTTCTCCCTCCGCATAAAGTCCTGCGAGCAATAAGCAAGACTTAACCTGAGCACTCGCAATCGGCATATCATAATGAATACCGGTTAACTCAGAAGTTCCGGTAATGGACAGCGGTGCAGTACCATCCTCTTCTGTCTGTATTTGTGCCGACATTTGCGCCAAAGGCAAGGTTACGCGTCGCATGGGCCTTTTTGATAATGAATCATCACCGGTTAAGTCCGAATTGAATGATTGGCCAGCCAACAAACCAGAAAGCAAACGCATTGAAGTACCTGAGTTTCCTAAATAAAGCGGCCCTTCAGGTGCCTTAAGCCCCTTTAAACCCACACCATAGATTGTGACTTTACCGTCGTCAGGGCCTTCAATTTCAACGCCCATCGCTCGAAAAGCTTTCAGCGTTGCCAAGGCATCTTCGGCCTCCAAAAAGCCCGTAACATGCGTTGTCCCTTCTGCTATTGACCCCAAAATAATAGAACGATGAGAAATAGATTTATCGCCTGGTACACGAATCTCACCGTTCAAAGAACCACCGGGTTGTACTGTAAAAATTATTGAATCGGACATATTTATTTAATCACACTGATCTAAAAAACGTTGACGGGCTGATTTTGCAGTCGAAAAGGTTTTAAAAACACTTTCTGAATCACCCTTAATTAAAAATTGAGCCACCTCCTCCAGTTCATCATTTATCTGACGAATAAGAGGAATAATCTCATCTTTATTGTTCATACAAATATCAAGCCACATACTCGGATCACTCGAGGCAATACGGGTAAAATCTTTGAACCCACCGGCTGCATATTTAAAAATCTCATCATGGCTATCTTTTTTATCCAGCAAGCGTACTAATGAAAAAGCTAACACATGGGGTAAATGACTCGTAGCAGCTAAAACCGCATCATGATGCTCAATAGCCATCGTAGAAACGCGCGCGCCCAGCTTTTCCCAGAAAATACGAAGTTGCAAAAGAGCATTAGCAGAACTGTTTTCTGTCGGCGTAAAAATCACCCGTTTACCGGCAAATAAATCAAGTTGAGCCGCATCGACACCGCTATTTTCCGCACCCGCAATCGGGTGAACCGGCACAAAATTATCGGGTACATCGCCAAAAACATTGCGCGCTGATTGAATCACACTTCCTTTAGTACTTCCAACATCGGAGTACACGGCATCCGGATTCCAGACACCCTTTAATTCTAAAAATATCTGCTCTATAGACCCAACCGGAACCGCAATGATCACACAATCTGATTGTGCCAATACTTCTTCGGCTGTGCCCCCAAAATAACTGACCTGATCAACAACCCCTAATGATTCAGCACGCTGTAAATTTAACGCCTGCGCAGGGTAACCCACACCAACGATGTGTTTAGCCAACCCTTGCTCGCGTGCTTTACAAGCTATAGAGCCCCCCATTAAACCCACGCCAATAACCGATAAATTATTAAACATCAGTCCAGTATCCGAGTTAATGCATTGATAAAAAATAAATTTTCAGCTTCTGTGCCAATACTTATTCTCAAAAAATGGGGTAAGCCATAATTGGCTACCGGTCTGACGATAACGCCGGCTGCTAATAATTCTTCATAAATAGGCAGTGCAGAGCGACCCAAATCTACCGTAATAAAATTCCCTTTAGAGGGAATCCAACTGAGCCCTAATTCGCTAAAAGCCGTGGTTAGCTGCCCCATACCCTGGTCATTTAAGGCGATAGTTTCGCTAAGATAGTCAATGTCCGCTAAAGCGGCTTCTGCTGCTGATAATGCGACTATATTGGTATTAAAAGGTTGCCGAACCCGGTTCAGTAAATCAGCCACTTCAGAACTAGAGACACTATAGCCAATCCTCATTCCCGCTAAGCCATAGGCTTTGGAAAAAGTACGGGTAATGATTAAATTAGGAAAACGTGTTAACCAGGCAACTGAATCTGATCGATCTTCAGGACGAACATACTCAAAATACGCCTCATCAAGCACACAAAGAACCTGCTTAGGAAGACTAGAAAGAAAACCATGCAGTTGCTCTGATGTTAAGAATGTGCCCGTTGGATTATTAGGGTTCGCAATAAACACTAATTTAGTCTTTTCAGTGACCTGTTTTAACATCGCAGATAAATCATGCCCATAACAGGGGTATTCCCCTCCCACTGACGCTTTGGAAATAACCGCTTGAGCGCCCATGGCTTGAGTCACAATAGGGTAAACAGCAAAGGCATATTCAGAAAAGATCACTTCAGAACTCTCGGATACAAATGTTCTAGCAATAATCTCCAAGACATCATTAGAGCCATTACCTAGTGTGATTTGCGTTGCTTCAACGGCAAGGTGCTGTGCTAATGCCGTCTTCAGGGAAAAGCCATTACCATCAGGATAACGAGAAACCTCAGCCAAAACAGTCTGCATGGTAGACACAACCTTTTGACTGGGTCCCTTAGGGTTTTCATTCGAGGCTAGCTTAATAATTCTGGATAAACCCAATTCCCTTTCAAGTTCACTCATGGGCTTTCCGGGCTGATAAGGAATAAGCGCACGGACACCCGGAAGTGCCAACTGACAAATCTGATTCGTTTCTAAATTCATGTGTTTTTAACTAAATAACAGCTCTAGGGTATGAGCCTAGAATAGTCAACATATTGACTGAATCTTCCAATTCACTCAACGCCAGAGAAACTTCTTTATTTTCAATATGCCCTTCAATATCAATAAAAAAAACATACTCCCAAAGACCTTGACGAGAGGGTCGAGACTCAATTCGTGTCATACTAATATTATATTTTGCAAACGGTTGTAAGATCTTATGTAATGCCCCCGACTGATTACCCGTTGAAATTAATAACGTGGTTTTATCATCACCGGTTGTAGAAGCTGTTTGATCGCCAATAATCAAAAACCGCGTAGTATTGTCGGCTTCATCTTCAATATTACGCTGCAAAACATTCAAACCATATAATCCAGCAGCAACCACAGGCGCAATCGCCGCACTATTTTCCTGCTCTGCTGCAAGCTTCGCAGCTTCAGCATTACTACTCACAGACTTTTGTAGAACACCGGGCAAATTATCATCCAACCATTTTTGACATTGTTTTAACGATTGTTCGTGTGAAAAAACCGTCGAAATCGCACTTAAGTCATTTTCACGGGTCATTAAATTTTGATTAACCCTTATTTCAACCTCACCGCAAATACTCAGCTCAGACTTAGTAAATCGGTCTAGTGTATGTGTGATGACACCCCCGGTAGAGTTTTCAACCGGCACCACGCCAAATTGACAATGCTTATTTTCTACCGACCAAAAGATATCATTAATCGATGATACCGGAACGCAGTGCGCACCTTGGCCAAAGTGCTTAACAGCCGCTTGCTGGGTAAATGTCCCTTCAGGCCCTAAAAAAGCAACGGCCAGAGGTTTTTCTAGCGCCAGACATGCTGACATTATTTCCCGAAAAAAACTCATAACAACATCGTCGTCCAGCGGGCCTTCGTTAATTTCTCGAATCCGCCGTAGCACTAAAGCTTCTCGGTCTGGACGATAAAAGCAGCCGTCATCACCCGCAGCCATTTTGGTCTTAGCCACTTCAATGGCTAACTCAGCACGCTGATTGATCAACGTAAGAATACGTTGATCAATATTATCAATTTTGTCTCTTAATTCGCTTAAGGGTAGAAAAGAAGTCATAGGAATAGGCTATCTACTAATGTGTTCGCTCAAATTCTTTCATAAACTGTATTAACTTATCCACTCCTTTTTCTGGCATAGCATTATATATACTGGCACGAACACCGCCGACAGAACGATGCCCTTTTAATTCAACCATTCCATTTTCACTGGCTTTCTGTAAAAATTCCGGTAGCAAATCAGGGTCTGACAAAACAAAAGGAACATTCATTCTAGATCGATAAGTCACATCAATGTTATTTTGGAATAATGTAGAACCATCAACGGCCTGATATAACTTATCCGCCTTAGTGATATTAATTTTCTCAATGGCGCTCACACCGCCTAAATCTTCCAACCATTCCAACATCAAACCTAGCAAATACCAATTGTATGTCGCCGGCGTGTTTAACATTGATCCGTTAGCTGCTTGTTGGGCATAACTAAAGACCGATGGAATCGCTTCATTTTGTGCGTCTAACAAATCATCCCGAACAATGACAACAGTCACACCTGCTGGACCCATGTTTTTCTGAGAACCGGCGTAAATCAAACCAAACTTACTAACATCTAAAGTTCGTGAAAGAATATTAGATGACATATCCGCGACCAAAGGAAGCCCCACTTCGGGTACAAAAGGAAATTCAACACCATTAATGGTTTCATTACTGGTGTAATGTAAATAAGCTGCCTCATGATCAATCTGCCACTGTTCAATACTTGGAACCGTGCAAAAACCTCCGTCTTCGCCACTGGCTGATACTTTAACCGTGCAATATTTCTTAGCCTCGCTAATGGCTTTCTTGGACCATGCGCCAGAATTGATATAACAGGCAGTTTGTTTTCCTTGTAATAAATTCATTGGAATCATTGCAAATTGTGCTGATGCCCCCCCTTGCAAAAACAATACCTTATAGTTATCAGGGATGCTCATAACAGATCTAAGAGACGACTCAAGCTTTTGTGCAATAGATAAAAAAGTCTTACTACGATGACTCATCTCCATAACCGATTGGCCACTGTTTTGCCAATTCAGAAATTCATCCTTGGCCCGATTTAAAACCACCTCTGGCAACATTGATGGTCCAGCACTAAAATTTAAAACTCTGCTCATTAAAACTCTGCTCCTTTATCCTGTGTTTCATCTGAGATATCATCAGGTAATCCCGCTATTCGGTCTACTCCAACTACTCGTTCATTTTGGCCTAACTTAATGATAGTCACACCTTGTGTGTTTCTACCGACCACTGTAATTTCATTTATCCGTGTACGAACCAGTGTTCCTGCATCCGTAATCAACATGATTTCATCATCATCTGAAACCAAAACAGCACCCACAACAGCACCATTACGCGCTGTGGTTTGAATTGCAATAACCCCTTGCCCTCCACGCTTGTGACAAGGGAAATCAGATAACTTGGTGCGCTTACCAAAGCCATTTTCAGTGATATTCAACACCGTCCCATCTGTAGCAATAATTAACGAAATAACCCGCTGATCTTGCGCTAATCGAATCCCACGAACACCTGCCGCCGTTCGACCCATAGAACGGACATCTGTTTCATTAAAACAAACTGATTTACCGGCACTACTAAACAGAAGAACATCTTGCTGGCCATCAGTAATTGCAACGCCTACTAGGCGATCATTTTCTTTAAGGTCAATAGCAATTTTGCCACTGGCGCGCTGCCGTTTAAACTCGCTTAAGGGTGTTTTCTTAACCGTTCCTTGCGCGGTTGCCATAAATATAAATTGGTTATCAGTATATTCTTGAACCGGTAAAATGGCATTAATTCGTTCATTTTTATCCAAATTGAACAAGTTAATAAAAGGCTTCCCTCTAGAACCCCTACTGGCAGAGGGTAATTGATAAGTCTTCAACCAATACACTTTACCTGTACTGGAAAAACATAAAATAATATCGTGCGTATTCGCAACAATAATTTGATCAATAAAATCAGCGTTTTTGGTTTTAGTGGCTGATTTACCCCGTCCGCCTCGACGCTGTAACTTATAAGTTTCCAGTGATTGCGATTTCACATAACCCTCATGCGACACGGTAACAACAACATCTTCTTCCGTGATAAGGTCCTCAGCAGATAAATTAAGATGTTCTTGAAGAATCTCAGTTCTGCGATCATCCGCAAATTGCTCTTTAATATCGTTAAGCTCTTCTCGTATAACTGTCATTAACCGCTGCGTACTGGATAAAATATCCAAATAATCATCAATTTGCTCAAGTAACCCTTGATATTCGGAAACAATTTTATCTTGCTCAAGACCGGTTAACCGGTGCAATTGCAGATTAAGTATTGCCTGTGCTTGCTCACTGGAGAGGCGGTATTCTTGTCCGTGCATACCAAATTCTTCAGGCAATTGTTCAGGTCTTGATCGTTCCGCATCGGCACGCTCTAACAAGGTCGCAACAATACCCGACGCCCACGTGCGTGCCAATAATCCTGTTTTAGCTTCAGCAGGATTGCTAGCCGCCTTAATCAAGGCAATCATTTCATCAATATTAGCCATTGCGACAGCAAGACCTTCAAGAACATGTGCCCGCTCCCGCGCCTTCCTTAAATTAAAAATTGTTCGCCGTGTAACGACCTCACGACGATGATCAATGAAAGCAGCCAACACCTCCTTTAGATTCATGCACTTAGGGCGACCGTTAATCAATGCAACCATATTGATACCAAAAACAGTTTGTAATTGCGTGTTTTGATACAAATTATTTAATATAACCGCGGGGACTTCACCACGACGCAACTCAATCACCATGCGCATACCATCCTTATCAGACTCGTCACGCAATGCCGTTATACCTTCCAGCTTTCCTTCTTTAACCAAAAAGGCTATTTTCTCAAGCAGTCGTGCTTTATTAACCTGATACGGTAATTCAGTAACGATAATGGCATGCTTACCACTCTCACCCACTTCTTCAAAAACAGCTCTGGCTCTAAGGTGAATCTTACCTCGACCCGTTAAATAAGCATCACGAATCCCTTGTGCACCATTGATCATCGCCGCAGTTGGAAAGTCTGGTCCGGGTATATGGGTCATTAAATCCATTGGCCCAAGATCAGCGTTATCAACTAGCGCCAGACAGGCATTAATAATCTCAGCCAAGTTATGCGGGGGTATATTAGTGGCCATCCCAACGGCAATACCGGTAGAACCATTAATTAATAATGTTGGGACTTTAGTCGGTAAAACAGCGGGCTCACTTTCAGACTCATCGTAATTAAGAATAAAATCGACCGTCTCTTTATCTAAATCCGCCAACAATTCGTGCGCAATCTTAGCCATCCTAACTTCGGTATACCGCATTGCCGCCGGAGAATCTCCGTCAACCGAACCAAAGTTTCCTTGCCCATCAATCATCAAATGTCGCATCGAAAAAGGCTGTGCCATCCTAACAATGGTATCGTAAACGGCAGTATCACCGTGTGGGTGATATTTACCAATCACATCACCCACAACCCGCGCTGACTTCTTGTAAGGTTTATTCCAATCGTTACCCAGCACACGCATCGCATATAACACTCGACGATGCACTGGCTTAAGACCATCCCTAACATCCGGTAAGGCTCGACCCACAATAACGCTCATTGCATAGTCAAGATAAGACTGCTTCATCTCATCTTCTAAGTTTACCGGTACTATTTCTTTAGCAAATTCAGACATATATTTTATTCATAAAAGAAATGCCGGATTAGCAACAAACTAAACCGGCGTGACTTGTGAAAATCATGGAGAAGCAGACTAAGCCACATATCCCTTACGTGTATTTAGCGTAGATAGAAAACATAGACAATTATAACAAAAAACGCTTATTTTTTGAACCTATACCGTGGACTTTTAAGCAAATAACTCTGCCAAAAAATGCTGCATCGAAAGCCAAGAGCGATAATCTGCATTACGCTGATAAACAGTGCCGAAATCGGGGTCGTTTGCCAAAGGATTAGTAAATGCATGCATCGTATTCCCATACTGATGCAATTGCCAATCAGCACCTGATTGGGTTAACTCATGCTGCAGTTCAACCACTTGATCCGATGACACCATCGGGTCATCATGGCCATGTAGAACTAAAACTTTCGCGCTGATTTCGGGCTGCGGTATATTATGCGCCGGTAGCAGCAAGCCATGAAAACTTACCACACCTTGAATGGGCGCACCCGTGCGCGCTAAATCCAAAACACACAGACCACCGAAACAAAAACCAATTGCTGCGATCTTGTCATTATTGACAAAAGGTAATTGCTTCACCGTATCAAGTGCCGCACCGATGCGTTGCTGTAACAACGCCCTATTTTCCATAAATGGCTGCATCAACTGCGCATTGTCGTCAGGACCACGCCCTAAAACGCCTTTACCATAGATATCTACTGCAAAACCGATATAGCCCATTTCTGCCAACGACCGCGCCTTTGCTTCCACAAAGTCATCACGACCGCCCCAAGCGTGTGCAATGAGAACCACTGGCCGAGACTCTTCTACTGTAGAATCGAAAGCCAGATAGCCCTGTAAAAGGGTATCCCTATCGTAATAGTCTATGGTTGTGGTGGTTAAAGACATAAGAGATTATTCGCCACTAAAGTTATAGGTGACCATTTTACGTACTAACGGTGCCAATTGTTTTTTTATGATCTGTTGATGTACCGGCGAATTCATATACGTATCCAATGCTTGTTGGTTTTCAAGGGTGACCGATACAGCCACGTCAAAACCAGTATCCTGCCCATGCCCGTGGCCAGGCTTAATCACGCCAACATGCCGGTTAATAATACCCGGGAGATTGTTCAATTTTCTACTGGCATCCACAAATCGTTGTCGCTGCACAGCATCACCAGGCTTTTTTAACCAAACAATAATCACATGGGTTATTTTTTGGTTGGATGCGCCGGTTCCCGCGTAACTTGAGGAAGAAAAAAACAGCAGAAACAAAGCCAAACAGACACCCAGAAGCACTGTTTTCATAACATACCCTTCTGAGTCATGAGTTCGGCAAGAAAGGCACCTGAGGCTGTTTCTACTAAATCTAAAACCTCCTCGAAACCAAATGGGCCGCCATAATAGGGATCTGGCACTTCACGCGTATTTAATTCCGGCGCAAAATCCAGAAAATAATGGATTTTATGCTTAAATTCAGCAGGGCATGCCGCCGTTAAAATTTTGAAATTCTCATGATCCATAGCTAAAATGTAATCAAAGTCTTCAAAATCACCCCGGATAAATTTTCGCGCTCGCTGCCGGGACAAATCAACACCTCTCGCGAAAGCAGCCTGTTGAGAACGATGATCCGGGGCATCACCAATATGGTAGGCGTGCGTTCCCGCTGAAGCAACGATAAAATTCTGCGCCACATTACTTTGAGTAATTGTTTTTTTAAAAACACCTTCGGCCGTCGGTGAACGACATATATTGCCCATGCAAACGAATAAAACTTTAATTGTCATCTGATGCACCTTGTAGCCGTCCCGTTCAAGCCTAAGAAAAAGATAATCATCCGGCTCCTGATCAAATACTCCATCAACTGCGAGTCAAAGCATGCCTAATGGCTTGTAGCGACTCAGCACTTAGCGGGTCATGAGCTGCATCTCTAACTTCACCATGAAGTGTTTGAGCAATATGATTAACGGAAGTCACTAATTCATCAAAACAGTGAACCGGATCATCCATTTCATCAGGCTGCATAAAAAATACCACTCCCGGACAATAAAACGCGCTCATCTCGTTAATAGGAAAAACACCCGGCTCAACAAGACAGGCAATACTAAAACGAACATCACTGTTAGCACTGATACTTTGATAGATCTGTAAGTCTGTAAAAACCAACCCCAGAGACTCAAATTCCTGCTGTAAAGAAAGCCCATTAAAACCTTGTTCTGAATGGGCTACGACACTGAACTGAATGAAGGCTGGTGGTTGAGGGCTCTCATTTTCATCCACGGCTCTTACTTGATCATCATTTACCTCAGTTGAAGAATCAAGAGGAATAATATCAAATTCATCACGGTCTGTTTTTATCACTAATGAATCATCAATTGTTCCAAGGCTACTCGTGCCCTTATATAAATCCCGGCTCCTCGAGGACTTGTTTTTAAAATGCGAGACCACAAACAAGGCAATCACGACAACCAACCCCAATCCAACTATCACCATTCTTAGTACTTCTTTATCCATTAACTTTCCACCAAGTCTAATGCTTCATCAATATCTACAGCAACCATTCGAGAAACGCCCGACTCTCTCATCGTGACACCCGCCAATTGCTTTGCAATTTCCATTGTTGCCTTATTATGCGAAATAAACAGGAGCTGCACATTCTCTGACATTTCCTCAACTAATTTTGAAAACCGTGCAACATTAGTATCATCCAATGGTGCATCCACCTCATCTAACATACAAAATGGTGCTGGATTCAAATCAAAAAAAGAAAACACCAACGCCACGGCTGTTAACGCTTTTTCTCCACCTGATAACAAGTGTATTGATCGTGTTTTCTTGCCAGGTGGTTGAGCCACAATATTAACACCTGCCTCTAATGCATCACCCTCTGTTAATTCAAGATAGGCGCGACCACCACTAAATAACTTTTCAAATTTTTGCTGAAGGCCTGAATTGATAGCGTCGAATGTTTCTTTAAAACAAGCTTGTGTTTCCTGATCAATTTTATGAATCGCTTGCTCGAGCTTATCCATCGCCTCGGTTAAATCAGCATGCTGCTCATTTAAAAAACTCATTCGTTGCTGCTCAGCATCAAACTCCTCTATGGCCGTTAAATTAATCGCACCCAACTTCTCAATGGCACTGACTAAATCATCCAATTTGCGTTTCCATGAATGCTCCTCAGCATCTTCCGGACAAATTTTAATAATCTCTGCAACCGACGCATTTAATTCTGCCAATTGCTCATCAACTGTTTTTTGCCTTATTTTACTTTCTTCTTGAAGCAATCGATGCCTGTTCAATTCTTCTTTAAAACCATTTATTTGTTGATCAAGTCGATCCTCGTTACTAACATGCTGATCCAGCATTGCTTCCATGTCTTGCAACTGCTCTGTCATATCCTGAACAGTCACATGGCCTTGCTTCTTTTTAGAATCCAGCTCTGCTAATGTGATTTTATCATGGCTTAAAGGCCCAATAGAGGTCTTATATTTATCTTCAAGTTCTTGCAGTCGATCATCATCCTGTTTCGACATTTCTGATAATCGATCAATTTGTTTTTGAATTAAATTCTGTGTGTTTTGTAATGATTCAATATGCGCTTGTAACTCTACAACTATTTGTTTTGCCTGTCCCGCTTGCCGATTTGCCTCTTGCCACTTCTCCTGAAGTATATCTTTCTGAAGACCCAAATCTTGCCTTTCTTTCTCTAACCCGGTCATTAACCCAACCGCTTGAACTTTTTCTTCATTCGAGCATTTTATAGCTAAATCCACATCGGCCAATTGTACTGTCATCGCATCAATATCACGCAGAACCTGCTCTAAACGACGACTCTGTTGTTCTAATCGCGCAGAACTCGCACTGAATTCAGCACTCTTGGCTGTCAACTCCTCTGCGATAATCTTATCTTTTTGCTGAAAAAGTTCACGCTGCTCTTCTGCCTGCTTCAAGCGATTCTCAAATGAAGCTAAAGAGCTTTCCTGTTCCCGTAGCGTTGAGTCCAAAAGCGACTGCTCTTGTTTCAATGCTCTTAATTCTTTCTCTCGCTGCAATATGCCCTGTTGTGGTGTATTGCTCTGCGTTAACTTTACCCATCCATTCCCTAGCCAAATGCCTTTAGGGGTGATGATAGACTCATGCTGAGATAAAGTCCTCATACCATTGAAAGCATCTCTCAACGTATCAGCACAATAAATGCCCTCCAAAAACACGGCGGCTCCGTCAGGCACTTGGATTTTATCTATCAGTAATGGCAACGGGGTTTCACTCTGCTGTCGACCCTCAAACGAACCGGTAAAAAGCGTTAGCGTTTCATCTTCTAACGACTCCAATGCATCAATATAATTGTCTAAATCATCAACATAAATTGCATCTAAACAACGCGTCAAGACCATCTCTACAGCCAGCTCCCACCCGTGATCAACTTCGATCATCTCAGCCAACCGCTTCTCATTCATCAAGGCATTCGCCTGCAACCACTGCACTAATTTTTTATTCTTTTTCCCCATTGAATGCTGTTGCAACAATATTAACGATTCAATTTTCCCATTCAAAGCATGCGCTTGAGCATTCAGAACATTGAGTCCATCACGATTATTTTTTACCTGTTGCCGACATTGCGTTATCTCTTCTACTTGCTGCTCTAATTGCTGGCGAAATTCTGCCTGCTTTGCACTAATCTCCTCAATTGAACGCCCCAACGCCTCAATTTCAAACTGTATCGTGGTATCTGATAACTCTTTTTTTTCATTTTGTAACTGAATTAATTGGTTCTGCGTTTGGGTATGCTGGCGTTCAAATTGAATAACTTTAGACTGCTGAACTTCAATCTGGCCTTTTACGGTTACATAGCGGTCATTAAACGTGTCCCACTCATCTTGCCATTGTTGTTGTTTGACCAAGGCTTCTTGCGCATGCGTTGAAAGTTGCAATTCTTTTTCAGCAGCCCGTTGATAGTCCGCTTTTGCGACACTGCTTTCATCAAGACACTTTTGCAGCTGTTGCTTATCGGCAGCAATTTCAATCACCACATTCTTTTCTTGCCCTCTCAATCGTGTGATTTCAAGCTGTAATCGTTCATTATTTTGACTCACATGATCAATCTTCTGAGCCAACTGATCAAACTGAGCAATCGACTGATAATAATACTCTTGTTGTTGCGTTAAAGATTCACGGTGCTTGCTAAGTAACGCCTGAGTCGTTGTAATAGTTGCCTTTAATTCTATCTGTTGTACCGATGATTTATTGTGTGTTTCGGCTATTTGCTTAATTTTATTTTCATAGCCCGAAACTTCACCGTCATAACCCTGCCAGCGCAAAGCTAACAATTCAACGCGGCATTGACGCTCTTCTTGCTTTAACTGCTTGAATGTTTCTGCTTTTTTAGCCTGAGATTTTAAGCGTCTTAGTTGCTTTTCCACCTCAGTACGAATATCGTTCAATCTGTCAAGATTTTCACGCGTATGACGGATCCTGATTTCAGCTTCATGGCGTCTTTCTTTATACTTTGAGATCCCTGCTGCTTCTTCTATATGCTCTCTTAATTCCTCAGGCTTTGATTCAACCATTTTGGAAATAGTACCTTGCTCAATAATGGCATAACTTCTGGCACCTAAACCTGTTCCTAAGAAAATATCAACAATGTCTCGCCGACGGCACCGTAAGTTGTTTAGGAAATAAACGGACTGACCCTCACGGTTAAGCTGACGTTTGACTGAAATTTGCGCGTATTGTGCGTACACACCGCCTAATTCACCGTCATTGTTATCAAAAAACAATTCCACCGACGCATGACTGACAGGTTGACGTGTAGCTGAACCATTAAAGATAACATCTACCATACTACCCCCGCGCAGATGTTTAGCTGAACTTTCGCCCATGACCCAACGCACAGCATCAATAATATTTGATTTACCACACCCATTAGGACCGACAATCCCAATAAGATTGCTGGTCAAATGAACCGTAGTTGGATCAACAAATGATTTAAAGCCTGAAAGTTTGATTTTTTCCAGTCGCATTACTGGTAGAATATCCCTATTTTAAAGTGTACTTTTAGCCAAATGGACGCTTTTGACATTACGATAAAAACCGGTAAAAAAGGTCCGAGACGATACTTTTCTGACCACTAACTATAGAACATTCACCTCTTATAATCAATTCCCTTGCTCAATTGACGACATGACTACACAACCTACTCAAAACCTTGAATCCTTTGATAATCCACAACCTGGGCGAAACTACACCATTCGTATTGAGACCCCTGAATTCACCTGTTTATGCCCGAAAACAGGGCAACCTGATTTTGCAACAATCACCCTTGAATATATTCCTAATCACGCCTGCATTGAACTCAAATCATTAAAACTTTATTACTGGTCTTACCGAAATCAAGGCGCTTTTCATGAAGCCGTCACGAACAAAATATTAAATGATATCGTCACTGCCATTGCACCTAACTTTATGCGCGTTAATGCTGAATTTTGGGTTCGAGGTGGAATTTCCACAACAGTCATCGCAGAGCACCGCAATCCGGATTGGCAACCGGATGATTTAATCACACTGCCTTAAAAATCAACTGAATCTATTTGCATTTAACCCTCCACTTTCTTTATTTATAAAATGGCCTTATCACAACAAATAAACGCATTTGTTCAATCCCTGCTTCCCCATCACTTATTATCCCGATTGATGCAGGTTTTTACTGAGTCTACCTTTGAACCCTGGAAAAACTTTGCGATCAAATTAATTATTAACCATTATAAAGTTAACATGGCGGAAGCGATTAATTCAGACCCGACCTCTTACAGCCATTTCAATGACTTTTTTACCCGAACACTTAAACCGGGTTCGCGACCCATCTGCCCAGAACCGCATGCCGTAATTAGTCCTGCTGATGGCGCCATTAGCCAAATTGGCACCATAGATCAGGGCCAAATAATCCAAGCAAAAGGGAAAAGCTTTTCTGCCCAAACATTATTAGGCGGTGACCCGGCGACAGCTGATATTTTTAAGAATGGTCAATTTGCCACCATTTATTTATCGCCAAAAGACTACCATCGCCTCCATATGCCTATAGCAGGCACGTTAAAAGAAATGATCCATATTCCGGGTCGATTATTTAGTGTCAATACCGCCACTACTGAAGCGGTTGATAATCTTTTTGCCAGAAATGAGCGTGTGGTAACGCTTTATGAAACCAAAACCGGTCCGATGGCGCTCATCCAAGTAGGTGCTATTTTTGTATCTAGCATTGAAACCGTCTGGCACGGTGTGGTCACGCCCCCAAGTGCTAAAGAAATAAGACGCTGGCAATACCCTGATAACCCACCCACATTAAACCTTGCTGAAGAAATGGGCCGCTTCAATATGGGCTCAACGATTATCGTCCTTTTTGGTCAAGATCAAATGAACTGGTTATCGAACTTAAAAGCAGGTGATAAAATTCAACTGGGTCAACAATTAGGTGTAGCTTATGAACCGTAACGGTGATAAAACTATCAGCGTAGCCACCCAAATCGTTATTTTTAATAAAATCGATCAAAAAAACTTATAATCATGAGCACAAAAAAGAAACAACTCCCTAAACTATTAGGCCGTATCCTCTGTTTTCTTGGAGAACATGACTATATCGTTATTTCCGTAACCTTTGGATTTAGTGTAGGCGATACCGTTGAAAAAGTTGAATGCCAACGGTGCGGCCATAGAACCGCACGGTATAGCAAAGAAGATTAGTTAGAGCACTGAGAAATTTGAAAATCTCAATTATTTATCACCATTAACAGCTCCGCAAAAAACATGAGCCGATTGAAAAGGCCCCTGTTAAGACAAATAGGATTTATACTTTACAATAAGAAGGAATCCAACTACGTTCAATCATATGTTCTGGAACATTATTGAAATCAAATTCTTGACCATCTTTAATCATTTGTTGCACATCAAATAAATGATCAAACTCAGG
>CAJVZC010000008.1 GCA_913019935.1 uncultured Methylococcales bacterium | reverse complement strand
GCCAACTCGATGTCAACGGCATTCAGTCCGCTATCGAGAAATTTATTTAACCGAATAAACATCAACTCAATCAACCACGAAAACGGCGCAGATTTTTAAGCTGGTTTGAATTTTTCTAGTTAGCCTGAGGGTTTAACCAAGCTAAATAATCACTAACACCCGCTTCTACACTCATAAATTGGTGCCCACAACCGGCAGCCCTTAAGTTTTCGAGATTGGCTTCTGTAAAGCTTTGATAACAGCCAACGAGGTGCTCTGGAAACGGAATATAACTCAATGACCCCGTGCCATGAAAATTAATGACTGCATGCGCAACATCATTAAATGTTTGACTACGACCTGTCCCTAAATTAAATATTCCACTTTTACCTGGATTGTCCAAGAACCATAAATTGACTGCAACCACATCCTTGATATAAACAAAATCACGTTGTTGTTCGCCATCGCTATAACCGTCACAGCCTTCAAACAAGCGTATTGATCCATCATCAAGTAATTGATTATTTAAATGATAAGCAACACTTGCCATACTACCCTTATGACTCTCTCTCGGGCCATAAACATTAAAGTACCGTAAGCCAACCACTTGGGTTGTCAATCTTCCCTGTTGCCGTCTAATATACTGATCAAACAAAAACTTAGAATACCCATATACATTCAACGGTGACTCACATGCAGGGTCTTCTTTGAAGCCCTGAACATCACCGTATACGGCCGCACTTGAAGCATAGATAAAAGGAATTTGTTGGCGCTCACAAAAGGCTAATAATGCCTGACTATAATGATAATTATTAGCCATCATATAGCGTCCATCCCACTCTGTTGTTGCAGAACAGGCACCTTCATGAAACACCGCCGTTATCGCTGTACTGTCAAAGACACCTTTCTTAACTTGCTCAAGAAAGACATCTTTGTCAATATAATCAGCAATTTGACAGTCGACAAGATTCTTGTATTTAACACCGTCAGTTAAATCATCGACAACAAGAATATCATCATAACCGCGCTGGTTTAATCCATGGATTATATTACTACCAATAAAACCAGCACCGCCAGTAACAATAATCATTACAACGCGTTATTCCGCAACCACTTTGACTTCAATGCTGATGACCACATCTGAATGCAGACTAATATCAAGCGTATAATCACCTACAGTGCGAATCACACCATCCGGTAGGCGTATTTCGTGCTTAAAGACTTCAACACCCGCTGCTGTCACTGCATCAGCAATATCTTGCGTTCCAACAGAGCCAAATAACCGACCCTCTTCACCCGCTTTTTGGGTAATCGAAATATCAAGACCTGATATCTTTTCTGCACGCGCTTGTTCAACAGCTAATTTCTCAGCCTCTATTTTCTCAAGTTCAGCGCGACGCTGCTCAAATTCAGCAATTTTTGCTTTCGTTGCAATAACAGCCTTACCTTGGGGAATTAAATAATTACGTGCATAACCCGACTTGATTGAAACACGATCACCTAAAGACCCTAACTTACCTATTTTTTCCAGAAGGATAACTTCCATTTTCTTAACCTCTCAACTTTTACTCTATGATCCATAGAGTTAAGAAACCAACACTGTTAACCATTGGTTTGATTTAAAATTTTTTCTCTCATATTTAACCAGCTATCACTGAAACCGGTGACGGCTACTGGCACAAAAACAAGAGGCGTTATAAAACTAAACATGAACATAAAACCATAAAAAAGGGATACCATCGTACGAGAATTACTTTTAGCTGTCAGCAAGACATGAAATACGGCCATTCCAACAAAAGTATACAAAACAAAGAATGGCACGATCATATTCCACGCTATTTCTGCAGTACTGGTCTCAGCAAATAAGCCACAAGCTACAATAACCAATAAAACATTAGCTACGCGCTTATGGGTTTTTAATGCCAGAAATTCCTGTTTAAAACCTTCACTGTTAGACAACATAGCTTGACACCACCTTGCTAAAATAACGCTTAACAAGACTCCTGATATATACCCTGCTGCCACCATTCCTGTCATGTAATGTGCTAATTGTTGAATCGAAAGTGTCAACTGCTCACTAGAAATTTCTGGTTTGTTATCCTCAGACAACATTGGCGCTATGAGGTTAGTTAATGTTTCACCCCAAAACAAAGCGGGATCTGATATTAAAAGATAAAAACCAATAACAGATACAACGCCCAATAACACCGTCGTTTCGATTGCTCTAGCTAGGTTACGAGTCACATAAAGTACAATTGATATAAGCCATACAGGCACCCAAATCAACAGACCATAACCCAAAACAAACAAGAAATTATCTACCAAAAAAATACTGAAAACAGCGCCAAGAGTCGCTGCTAGCAATAAAACCATTAGCCCTTCCGAAACCCCTTTCCGTAACGTTACTAACGATACAACACAACAACTCAATACAGTAATGGGCGGAAACAATAGAGACAGCAATGCAAAAGTCGTCGCCATTAATACGGCTTGCATACGACCCTTCATCATATATTCAGCTAAAAAATACACTCAACGTTCCTTTTTAAACGCTACGATTACTTATGTGCATCACAGTAAGGAATCAAGGCAATAAAACGCGCCCGCTTGACGGCGATCGCTAATTGACGTTGATATTTAGCTGCTGTTCCCGTAATACGACTTGGAACAATTTTTCCGGTCTCGGTAATATATTCACCTAATAAGTCCAGATCTTTATAGTCAATTACAACATTTTCTTCTGAAGAAAAACGACAAAATCTTTTGCGTTTCATCTGCCGTGAATTATTACTTCTTGGTTTGTTATTTTTAGCTCTCATTAGATTTGTCCTGTTCTTTTTCCACAGATTTTGGGGTTACTTCAGCTGCAGGCTTACTAGGCGCCTCACTGACGGGTGTTCTCTGCGCCGCTTTCTTTTCTTCTTCTATTGAACTGGCAATAGGTGAAGGATCAGTAATAGCAGAATCTTTTACCAAGGTTAAACTTCTTAAAATAGCATCGTTAAAGCGGAAGCCACTTTCTAGCTCTTCCAATGTAGCTTGATCACACTCAACATTCATCAACACATAATGTGCTTTGTGAATTTTGTTAATTGGATAAGCTAAATGACGGCGGCCCCAATCTTCTAAACGATGAACTTTTCCTGATGCTGCTTCAATGGTTGCTGTATAGCGTGTTACCATCGCTGACACTTGACCGCTTTGGTCTGGGTGCACTAAAAAGACAATTTCATAATGTCGCATTTTTTCTCCTTTCGGTTAGTAGCCCCTCATCTAGTGATGATGGAGCAAGGTGGTTAAAGTTAAACGTTCAATTATACTATAAATACTCCCAACACCACAAGCTATACGGCCTTAGCCACTTTCCCCTGTCTTTTTTTACAGTTCCTCACAAGCCACCGTCAATTTAAACACCTTTTAAATTGTTTATCCTGACCCACGAATTAAGAAATTCAACCCTAATTTCAGTAATAAACTTGACAAAAATCACTAATCATAGAAACTAGATAGCAACTTAACTCTTTTACCCAGACATCCTTGAACGACATACCCCTGAGCTACCTCTTTTCACTTCTTTTTGCTTTAATTGTTTTCTCCGCGTTCTTTTCAGGCTCTGAAACGGCTTTGATGACAATCAATCGCTACCGACTTAAACATTTAGCAAAAAAAAACCATCCTGGTGCTGCACGAACACAAAAACTACTGAACAACCCCGATCGATTAATCGGTTTAATTCTACTTGGCAATAATTTTGTCAACATTCTGGCCTCTTCGGTGGCTACACTCATCGCACTTCGACTATACGGGGAGCCAGGGATTGCCTTTGCAACACTCTTATTGACGGCTATTATCCTCATTTTTGCAGAAGTAACACCTAAAACATTCGCGACCATAAAACCACAATCACTGGCCTTTTTTGCCGCTTGTATATACACCCCGTTACTCAAAATATTTTACCCCTTAGTCTGGGTAATCAACTTGATTGCTAATACTTTATTGCTAGCATTAGGAATAAGAAACCAACCTAATAACGAAATGCAATTAGATACGGAAGAATTAAAAAGCATTGTTTCTGAAGCAAATACCGCACTTCCTGAACGTTATAAAAAAATGCTTCTCGGTATTCTAGATTTAGAATCAGCATCTGTTGAAGACATCATGACACCTCGAAATGAAATTAATGGCATTGATTTAGACGACCCGATTAAAACAATTATCAAACAAATTAGAACATCGCCAAGCTCAAGACTACCGGTTTTCAAAAAAAGCATCGACAATGTGATTGGTATCATTCATTTAAAAACGATAATTGCTCACACGTACAGCCATGATTTTTGCCTTAAAACCATCAGCAAAAACCTAACTAAGCCCTACTTTATTCCCAACACCACGCCGCTTCATGCACAAATCCATAACTTCAAAAATGAGAAACTAGAACTCGCTCTGGTTGTCGATGAATATGGTGACGTCCAAGGCCTAGTCACTCAATATGATTTGCTCCATGAATTAATCAGCGAGATTACGGCTAAACCCATGGAAGTCATCCTTAACAAGGATGGTAGCCGTCAAGTCGATGGCTCAATCACTATCCGCGAGTTAAATCGCATTACCACTTGGTCTCTTCCAACCGAAGGTCCGAAAACGCTCAATGGACTCATTATTGATTTTATGGAAACCATTCCAGAACCTGGCACTAGTTTACGCCTGCACGGCCATACCATCGAGATCATTAAACGTGATGAGAATCTAATCACCCAAGTCAAATTCCTATCGAAAAACTAATCTTGAATCAATGCAGATAACGCCTCTTCCAGCGTAGAAACAAGAACAATTTCGAGTGCAGAATCAAACATCTTAGGTGCGTTTGCACGCGGGATAATGGCTTTATTAAACCCTTGCTTACTGGCTTCTCGCAAACGCTCCTCGCCATTTTGCACCGGCCTGATTTCTCCAGCTAACCCTATTTCACCAAACACCATCCAGGTTTTGGGAATCGGCTTAGCCCTAAAACTTGACAAAATCGCCATCAAAACGGCTAAATCTCCCGCTGTCTCAGTGATGCGGACACCGCCAACCACATTAACAAAAACATCTTGATGCACCATAGAAACACCGCCGTGACGATGCAATACAGCTAACAACATTGCCAGTCTATTTTGCTCCATCCCCAATGCAACTCGGCGCGGATTACCCGCATGGCTCTCATCCACTAAGGCCTGAACCTCAATCAACATGGGTCGACTACCTTCCCGAGTCACGGTCACTACACTTCCCGAAACCTCACTGTCATGACGTGACAAAAAAATAGCCGATGGATTTTTAACTTCTTGAAGACCTGTTTCAGTCATAACAAAAACACCGAGCTCATTAACAGCCCCGAAACGATTTTTAATCGCTCGAATAATTCGATGCCGACTCCCTGCATCGCCTTCAAAATACAACACACTGTCAACCATATGCTCAAGTACTCGCGGCCCGGCTAAGGCCCCATCTTTGGTCACGTGTCCAACCAGAAAAATGGTTGTTTGTGTTTGCTTTGCAAAACGCACCAATTGTGCCGCACACTCTCTGACTTGGCCAACAGCGCCTGGGGCTGACTGCAATTGATCGGTATAAACCGTTTGTATAGAATCAATCACAATCACCTTGGGCTGCAATTCTTGCGCAACGGCAAAAATTCGACTCAATGCGGTTTCAGACAACACCTGTAATTGATCACTTTCTAACTGCAATCGCTGAGAACGTAGACTCAATTGCTGAATAGATTCCTCACCCGTTATATATAGCGTCTTTAGTTGTTGGCTTAATGCAACCATAGCCTGTAACAACAATGTTGACTTACCAATACCAGGGTCTCCACCAATCAAAACCGCAGAGCCCGGAACCATTCCTCCGCCTAATACACGGTCTAATTCATTAAGCCCACTGGAAAAACGCGCTACTTCATCAGCACTAACTTCAGAAAGACTAATAACACCTTGCTGACCAGCACTGCCTGCAAAACCTGAGAACCGACTTGCTGTAGGCAACCCTTCATCAATCACCTCAACCAAAGTATTCCACTGGGTACAACCTGAGCACTGCCCTGCCCATTTAGAACAGCGAGAGCCACACTCAGTACATTGAAAAATTATTTTTTGCTTAGCCATCTTAACTGGAAAACAACCGTTAATCGTCATTAATGCTAAGCGCATTATCGACATTCTTTAGGAACTGAACACGCTGGGTGATCCCACACAATAACGTATATGGGATGGTGTCAGCATACCTGGCAATTTCTTCCACTAATAATGACTTAACGCCCCACAAGGTAACGGGGTCACCCACAACAGCATCAGAACAATCCGCTAAATCAACCGTTAACATATCCATAGAAACTCGACCAATCAATGGCACCCGAACACCATTAACTAAAACGGGTGTTCCTGAAGGAACATGACGCGGATAGCCATCGCCATACCCGGCACCAACCACTCCTAATAGCGTTGCCTTCTTACACCGCCATTGTCCACCATAGCCAATAGCCTCACCTTTCTGCACTTTTTTCACAGCAATCAATCGCGAATAAAACCCCATAACCGGTTTAAGATTAAAAAAGCACGAATCTTTATCCGAAAAAGGAGAGGCACCAAACAACATGCACCCCGGGCGAACCCAATCGACACAAGAGTCCTTCCACGCTAAAATACCTGCTGAATTTGCAATACTTTTCTCACCGCTCAAGCCCTGCACAGTGCTATTAAATCGGTTAATTTGCCGTGTTGTCATGGCATCACCAATTGAATCAGCATTGGCCAAGTGAGTCATCAAGATCATCTTTGATCTAACCACTGAGCAATCACTTAAACACTGATATGCCGCCTGAAAATTATTGACACAGAATCCTAACCGATTCATACCCGTATCTAATTTCAGCCACACGGTAATAGCGTCAATCTCAGAACAATTTTCTAACCATCTCACTTGCTGGTCATTGTGAACAACCGCCTCAATGTCATGAGCAATAAGAAGGTTTAATTCATCCACCGAACTAAAACCTTCTAACACGACAATACGCGAAGTTATACCCGCTTGCTTTAATTCAATCGCTTCATGAACTCTGGCAACAGCCAAGCCATCCGCCGATGCTAATGCCCTAGCCACTGTTATTAACCCATGACCATAGGCATTGGCCTTAATGACTGCTAAAACCCTTGCCCTACCACCCAATGTTCTCACTCGTGTTAAGTTATGACGCAACGCTGTCAAATCCAAAACGCCATAAGTAACTGGGGTCATTCATACCCCTCATTGTCATATTGATACCCCGTATAATTTTCAAACCGAGTATATTGACCCAGAAAAGTTAACCGCGAAGTCCCAATTGGACCGTTACGCTGCTTACCAATAATAATTTCCGCAACCCCTTTATCCGCGCTGTCCTCATTGTAAACCTCGTCGCGATATATAAAGACGATCACATCTGCATCTTGCTCAATACTGCCTGATTCTCTTAAGTCAGACATAACGGGCCGTTTGTTGGGCCGTTGCTCCAAGTTTCGATTTAACTGGGAGAGTGCAACTACCGGTACATTTAACTCTTTTGCGAGTGCTTTTAAATTACGTGAAATATCTGAAATCTGTTGCGTTCGGTTTTCACCGCTTGACGGCGACTGCATTAATTGCAAATAATCAAGGACAATTAAACCTAATTGACCGTGTTCTCGCATCAGTCGACGAGACCTTGAACGAACTTCTGTTGGGGTTAAAGCGGGCGTATCATCAATAAAAAGCTGTGTCTCCGCTAACAAATTAATAGCCGATGTCATTCTCGGCCATTCATCATCATCCAACTTTCCGGTGCGTACTTTATGTTGATCAATGCGCCCCAAAGAAGACATCATTCGCATCGCAAGCTGGTCACCGGGCATCTCCATACTAAAAACCGCAACGGGTTTTTTTGCCTTAATGGCAACATTTTCAGCCAGATTCATCGCAAAGGTTGTTTTACCCATTGACGGTCGACCCGCAACAATCACCAGGTCAGCGGCTTGCAGTCCTGAAGTCATTTCATCGAAGTCAGTAAACCCAGTACTCACCCCTGTAATAGGGTTATCTTGCTCGTAAAGGCTTTCTATCTTATCTACCGCCTTGGCTAACAGCGAACGAACAGGAATAAAACCACTCTTACCACGCTGTTGTTGCTCGGCTATCTCAAAAACCTGCCGTTCCGCATTTTCCAATAATTGTGATGTTTCTTGGCCATCAGGATTAAAGACCGAACCCGAAATGGTCGTCCCTACATGGACTAATTGCCGAAGGACTGAGCGGTCACGAACAATCTTTGCATAGGAGTCGATATTAGCTGCCGTTGGTGTATCTTTGGCCAGCATACCGACATAGGCCAAGCCACCCACCGTGTCAATTTCACCCATGGTTTCGAGCATTTCCGACACTGTGACCACATCAACAGGCTCCATCTTTGAAGCTAATTGACTAATTGCCCGAAAAATATAGCGGTGTTCTTTGCGATAAAAGTCTTCCTCCGTTACATTTTCCGCAACCTTATCCCAGCCTTCATTATCTAACATGAGGCCACCCAAGACAGCTTGCTCTGCTTGAATTGAATTAGGTGGAACTTTTAATGATTCAACAACAGATTCATTGCTAAATAAATTTTTATCAGCCATATTTTATTTTTAATTCAATCGATAAAAAAATTATACCTAGATCATCCCCCATAAAATCATTTAATTTCAAATTTTAGCGGCGTCAATCAACCGTACAACACCATAGCACATGCCCTCAAAAAACCTTTGTCGCTATAACCGAATGTTTAACAAAGAATTCATTATCCAATCCGTTATATCAAGGCTAACGCACCAAGCCCTCACCTACCCGACAAAATATGGATTATATTTCTTCATGATAACCACCCTAAACAATTACTTTTAGACGTTATCAGTATTACCTTATTAATGAATCAAATAAAGTACTGCATTGTCGGTAGTTTTCTATAATGACTTTCGCCTCTTTTAAATCATCACGCTCAACATAAGGGCTGTCAATTGCAACAACGGTCATTCCGGCGGCCACAGCAGCGGCAACACCACTCACTGAGTCTTCAAATACCAGACAATCGCAAGGCCTTTGGGCCAATCCACGCGCGGCCATCAGAAAGATATCAGGGGCCGGCTTAGGATTTCTTAAATTCGGATTATCACCACAAACTATCTCACTAAAAAGTGTTTTCCACCGATGCCGACACAGCTTCAATTGGCACAATGCTTTGCTAGAACTGGTTGCTAATGCTAAAGGCACTCCTTGTCTATTGAGTTCATATAAGAACTCTCCAGCACCCGGAATCTCTTGTGTATTGGCCAATAACTTTTCAAGTATTACAGCTCTTTTATTTAAAAAAACATCAACCGAAAAAGGCAAGTCAAGACTTTCAATAACTAAGGCTGCACCAACGCGGGCATCGCCGCCCATCACCTTTCTTTTAAGCGTCAAATCAAATGTTTTTCCATAGGGATCAATCAGTTCTTGCGTTGCTAAACTGTACAATCGCTCGGTGTCTAACAAGGTTCCGTCTAAGTCAAAAATAACGGCGGTAGGTAACATAATTCACTCGCAATAAAAGACCCCTATAACACTCAGTATCGACCCCGTTATAGCTAAACAATCAAGACACCCTATCGCTTACTCATAACCGCTATGGAAAACGACTAAGGAAGAAACTTGCTTCTCCATCGGCATGCTCCTGTTCACAACACCCGTCCTAACATCACAACTTATGGCGTCCCCGAGAGGATTCGAACCTCTAATCTGACCCTTAGGAGGGGTCTGCATTATCCAGTTATGCTACGGGGACCTCGATACTAAATTATAACAAAAAACGAACACCAAACGGGCTTCATCATAAAGTAGAAAAGTCTTTTTTAATTCCCCACCTGAGCCATTCACATATACCCATTACAGTAATAATCGTATAAACTCTGAAGTCTTTACATTTAATACTTTTTTCAATCTATTACGCTAAGTGCTGACCCACACACCAACTAATACTGGACGTTATTTAAAAAAACCATGGCCTTTAAAAAAATCCTACTCTCCTCTAAACTAGTCGGTAAATCTACTGAAGTTTTAACCATTGCCACCATTATTTCAATCATATCAATTGCCAAAGCAACTCGCCTTGTAAGCAAAACCACACGCACTGTTTATCGTCAAATACAATCTAACACTAATACTCAGGATACTTCCCACAAAACAACACTACTGCCACACCAAGAAAGCGTTGATGTCACACCTAATTCACAAGCCTTTACCACGACTACCCTTATCCCGAGTACAACAGACGAACCAGAAGACAGAAAACAATCATACGAGAGCAGTAGCAATGAACTGTTTCTTCAACAACAGATTGTTCGCCTACAAAAAGAACTAACAGAACTTAAAGAAACATCAGAAGCCAGAGAAAATAGATTACTCGACTTGATGGAAAAAAAATTGTTTGGCCGATCATTTGTTTTGAAAAAATTTATAAAAACGTTGTTAAAATAACTTTCGATTTTCTTTAACCTCCGAAGAGCGCTGTAACAAAAGCACACTCACCAAAAAAATTAACAACCGCTGTCCCTTTTCAGCATCTCTATTTTCCGCCACACTAACGAACCAACAATGCACTGGGGTGACGAACCAAAACCGAACGTATTTTACCCCGCCGTGAGACCCAGCCCCTGACCTCCACTTCCTTACCGATATAAGTCATTACATCAGGGAAAAAAGACAAATTAGCACGGGGAATTCTAACCATGAGTTTATCAATACCAAGATAAACATACTTACGCTTAATTTGTGCCGAATGTATTGTCCCTATTAATCGCTGCCACCCATAATGCTTATTCTCTAAAACTGTCACAATGCGCTTAGGCTGGTAATCGTCCATCCCCCAGAGACCCAAATGTAACACTTGCGCCTCTTGTTGAGCGATCAGCATAGCTTGTGAATATTGGACATTAGGGGGATGAATATTAACTGTTGCCCAACCGCTCTTAACCATTTCAAGATTAACGTGCACCCCATCTACGGTGAAAATATGCGCCAATGTACGCCCGTATTTATCTTGGTGTTCCAGATCTTTTTCAAGACGCACTTTTTGTCCCGACAATAAGGTGCGCAACCTCTCTTTAGCCTTTTCTCCACCCGCCTCTCCTAACTTATTGTAGCGCTCTAGTTCCGGAGTGTTAATGCTTAACAAGCGCACCTTTAAGTGATCGTCTAAGAGCACGGTATCGCCATCATAGATCCTAGTGACGGAATATAAAACACGCCCCACCAAGGGCATTTCTTTTACCCCCAAGCCTACTGGCTTACTGTCCGAATAATAACGCTGCCCATCATTATCACGCCAAGAAAAGACTTTTGCAGCGAAACTGTCAGCAGAAAAAAAGATTAACAATACACTCATTAACACGACATTTTTCTTCAGCATTTTATAAATCAATGACAAAATAACATTTTTTAAAATAATTAACTCATTCTTATGATTACCATTATACAACGCGTATCATCAGCCTCCGTCACTGTAAACAATGCAACCATAGCCACAATCAATCAAGGCATTCTGGCTCTCGTTGCCATTGAGAAACAAGATGACGCCCCTCGCGTTGAAAAACTACTGCAACGAATCTTAAATTATCGTATTTTTTGTGATTCAAACAATCGAATGAACTTGTCTCTAAAACAAATTAATGGTGGCTTACTACTCGTCCCTCAATTCACACTGGCTGCAGACACGAACACTGGAAATCGCCCCAGTTTTACACCAGCAGCAGCCCCTGCCCATGGTGAAAAAATGTTTAATCATTTAATCACTACAGCCCAATCCCAGTATTCAACCGTTGAATCCGGATTGTTTGGAGCCGATATGCAAGTCAGTTTAACCAATGATGGCCCGGTAACGTTTACATTACAGAGTAAAAGCAATACCCTTTTTCACCAATGATCGGTTTCATCTTCCTCATAGGGTTTTGGTTTTACCGTATCAGGTACTTTAGAAGACTTTGCATTACGCAATAAAATCAAAGCACTGCCAATAATTAAGACTACGGCTAAAATTGCAAAAAAAATCCCCATCATCTTACCTCTCATGATTCTTACTTAAGTTTTTCACTAAATCTAACCACTATCACTCTAAATACCGCCTAATATACGAATTTATAGATGACTGAATCCAGCGTTTATTACCTCGTTATAGCCTATAAAATTGCACCTTCAGGTTCATTTACCCACTACGGTATAATAACGACTTTTACTCAAATAATATGACTCTTTTTACAACAGACTTATGTGATGCCTACAGTTCAGCAGCAGGGTTTCAAATTGCTGAACCTATTTTCAAGAGTTTCGGCAGTAACCGCCAATTTTCAGGACAAATAACCACCCTTCAAGTCCTCGAAGATAACGTGCTAGTCAGAAATACCCTTGAGCAATGCGTCGAAAACCGCGTTCTAGTCATTGATGGACAAGGCTCCCTAAAGTGCGCCTTGTTAGGAGATAATTTGGCACTCATTGCCCATAAAAATGGCTGGCAAGGCATCATAGTCAATGGCTGCATTCGTGATACCGAACAAGTCAACCAGATCCCCATTGGTATTAAGGCGCTCGCAGCCCACCCACTAAAATCACAAAAAAATGGTTTGGGATCCCAAGGAACCACCCTCTATTTTGCAGGCATATCTTTTGAACCCGAACATTATCTCTATTCAGATTCTGATGGTATTGTCGTTTCTAAAGAAAGAATAAGGTAGAATACACCTATTAATAATCAAGTCTAAACTTACTATGCAAATAATACTCGCTAACCCTCGTGGTTTTTGTGCCGGTGTAGACCGTGCAATTGATATTGTTGACCATGCCATTGATGCTTTTGGCGCCCCCATCTATGTCCGCCATGAAGTTGTTCATAACCGAACAGTTGTAGAAGGTCTTAGAGAAAAAGGAGCCATTTTTATTGAAGATGTTAACGACGTTCCGGAAGGCTCTTACTTAATATTCAGTGCCCACGGTGTTTCCAAAAAGGTTCAATTGCAAGCTAAAGAACGCAATCTAACTGTCTTTGACGCAACATGCCCTCTTGTGACAAAAGTTCACATACAAGTTGCCAAGCATGCTAAAGCGGATAAAGAAGTCATTTTAATTGGTCACGAAGGTCACCCTGAAGTAGAGGGAACCATGGGACAATATGAAAAATGCACCGAAAATGGCAACATTTACCTAGTGGAGTCACCCGAAGATGTTAGTGCACTTAAACTGAACAACCCTGATAACTTGGCTTATGTGACCCAAACAACCTTGTCCATGACGGACACGTATACTATGGTTGAGGCACTTAAAAAACAGTTCCCCGCCATCCAAGAACAAAAGAAAGATGATATTTGTTATGCCACACAAAACCGGCAAGATGCCGTTACTGACTTAGCAAGTAAAGCTGACCTGATCTTAGTTGTCGGCTCACCCAACAGTTCTAATTCCAACCGACTCAAAGAAATAGCCGATCAACTGGGTAAACCCTCTTACTTAATTGATACCGCCGAGGACCTTGATCAAACATGGTTTTCCAACATTAATACTGTTGGGGTCACGGCAGGAGCATCGGCTCCCGAAGTTCTAGTTCAACAAGTCATTAAACAACTTCAAAATTGGGGCGGCCAAACCGCTGAAGAAAATGCAGGCATTGAAGAAAAAGTAGTGTTCTCGCTTCCTAAAGAACTCAGACAACACATTTCCTCTCAGTAGATCTGTAGATCTGTAGATCCATACGACGACAAAAAAGGCGCTAATTAACAGCGCCTTTTTTTATTCCCTTACCCTTTTACTATCAAGCCATCATAACCTACAATCCTTCGCGCCCCATTTTACGCACATACCATTGCATAAAATAACTTCGTGGCTGACGCAACCCTGTCCGAACATGATATAGCTTGTATTCATTATTAACAGTGGCTCGAAACAATCGATAAGAAAAATCCGTCCCACATAATAACAACTGATCATTTATTTTTACTGAATAATTACTTCCGGGCAAGACTTCAACGCTTTCACCCGCTGATTTAGCAACCAATACCACTAAATCTAATAACTGCGTTCTATCTCTAGGATCTTTCAGTAAATCACCTAACTGAAACGAATCATTTTCTAAAAAATCGGCTAATGCTTTTGCATTCTTCTGCGTTACATGAAATGACGTTAACAATGGCACCTTATCACCGATACTTTCCTGCACCCAACTGATCACATCATTCATTTCATGCGCACGATCCTGATTAACCACAAAATACTTAAAAAATGGTTTCAACAACGGTGCTTTCAACAATAACATAATACGCCTTGCGGCAACCAATGAAGGTTGCATGATCATATCTGCTTTGGCCGCCTTAAAAGCGGCTGCATTCTCATGGGAATTTTGTCTAACAACGGTAAAAAGATGCGGATTTATTGAACGCGCATTTAATAAGATACCCACATTTTGCCCGTCATCATCCGTCCCAGTCACAATACCTACTGCCTGTTCAATACCCGCCAATTTCAGTGTTCTGGCTGTCGTTAACCCTAAAACAAACGTCTCAACATTATCCTCATCTGGACTAATCGGTTTAGGATCAATAATTGCCGTTTTCAAGCCCTGTTTATTTAATGCCCGTTTAATTTCTTGCCCCATACGACCAAAACCACAAATAATCCAAAGCCCATCCTTTGGTGGACATAGTGGCTGCTTTAACTCAGTTGATTTATCCCCCACTAGCCAATTGTTAAAAGAATGAAAATAACGCTGCTCAATAGAGGATGCTAACAACTGAGCATAGGTTTTAAACGGGTCAATAATGTGGACCTTACCGCCGATAGTTGCCAATGTTTCTTCCCAAATCTCGACTTTAGACTTAGTAATCACATCAATGTTAGGATTTAAAATCCTAGCTAGGGCTGAAATTTTAAGGTTGGTTTCTTCATTACTGGTTACTGAAACAATGGCTTTGCAATCAGCTCGCCTGATCCCTGCTTCAATCAAATGCTTTGGCACACTCGCATCAGCAAATAACCCCGGCATGGGAACCTTATAATCACGCAATTTCAGTGCTTTAATGCGCTCTTCATTACTGTCAATAACAACCGCCGTTAATCGAGCATCACTGAGCCCTCGAGCCAAAACACTACCGGTATCACCAAACCCGCAGATAATAATAAACTCACCTGAAATTCGCTCAACTTTATTAGAAAACTCATGCTCAGCGAGCGCTTTCGATAAATATGGGTTCTGTATTAATCGAATAATGCTACCAATGGCATAAAACCAAGTAATGACACTAATATACAAACAAATAATAGCCCAAGAACGCTGCGCATTACTGAAGGGAAATGGTATTTCACCAAACCCAGTCGTTGTGGCCGTATAAGTCATAAAATAAAAAGCATGGAAAATGCTTAAATATTGTATTTCTCCATTCACCACAGGACCTGGCATGATTATCATGCCTGCAATCGAAAGGGAATAGACAATGATGATAGCCAAAATTGGCTTACGCATTTCCCGTAACACGATAAAGGTCACACGACTCAGATCAACGGAAGCAGCCATTGTTTTGCACTTAGAATTAAATAAAGAAAACGCTTATAAGCGTGACATGAGAGTATCGACGACTAAAATAACAACAGAAACAACATTCGCCAAAAGCGCACCACCAGATAGCGCCACAATGCTCGTCATTACATCAGGTGTTAATCCAACCATGTTTATATGCACGGCTGATGTCCAATAGAATACCGCCACAATTAATTGTAGGTCGGCAACTAAACTGGTTGATAACAAAACAGCTCCCACCTGCGATCTGTCTCCAAGTTTCAACCCTGTTGCAATGAAATTAACAACCACCACAGCAAACAATTCATTAACATTATGATGTGCCGGGTTAGAAATTTCACCCAGGAAAAAACCGAAATTTAGGGTCATTGCTAAAACAATGAAAAAACCGAAAATGACTTTTTCTAGATTCATCCATTTCCTCCAGGAAATAATCTATTCAGTAAAAATTAAGTTATGATTTACAATAGAATAATACTCCAAAATACCTTATTGAACTCAATTAATTTATAAACTCTGTGAATAAACACAAAACAACACACAGCACAGAAATAGCAGCCATCCGACTAGACAAATGGCTTTGGGTTGCTCGCTTTTATAAAACCCGAAAACTTGCCGCTGAGGCCGTTTCCGGCGGTAAAGTTCATCTTAATGAACAACGCACAAAACCTGGAAAAGAAATTAAAATTGGGGCACATTTATTTATTACCAAAGATCTATACCAATGGAATATTACCATTGTCTCGCTTGCCAAACACCGTAAGCCCTCCAAAGAAGCATTACTGCTTTATGAGGAAAGCCAAGAAAGCATTGATAAAAGACAAAAACAAATAGCGCTTAACCGTGAAAAAAAGGCCCTGCAAGATCATCACAAAGAGCATCGACCGAATAAAAAAGAACGTCGACAGATTCATCGGTTTGTTCGCCAATGACCGGTAAGTAACCCGTTTATCCTATAAACATGTTGGTGGTTTAGGCAATCCCGCGAGTTTACAGGCATACCTCAAGGGGCCTTCTGGGAATAATCGATGTAAATAAAGACTATTACCTTTATCGGGCCCGAATGTTTTTTTGACTCCTTTAATGAAAACGCGAGTATTGGGTAAATGCTTATAGGTCAAATAATAGCTTCTAGCATAATCAACAATCTCCCAATGCGCATCGGTCATCTGAATACCATTATTTTCCGCCAGAACATAGGCTATATCAGGTGACCAATCGCGAAGATTACATAAAAATCCTTCGTCAGTCAGTACAATATCTTTCCCTAGTCGCTTTAATGCCACGAATGCATGACCGAATGTACAACTGTCAAATCCACAAAACCTGAATAATCCACCAATTTCAGCCCACCAACAAGGTCAGATTTCACAATACCACGGATAGCCAAATCAACCGACAAGACATTAACAGGCATATGCGTAACGACGACTGCCCAGTGGTTAGCCCATTCCCCTTCCCGCATTACCGTAATAACGGCATCACCGGTAATAATCACACTGTCATTTGTATCAGTCCCCAACCGATCAAAGAGCCTTGGGGTCAATGGCACCTTAGAAATTATATGCAACATAACCTATCACTCTACTTTCTAATATAATCAGTGTTTTCATACAGTAAGTTTAAGTAAAGCATTTAAATTTATCAAACAATACTCATTACCCGTACATGTTAAAATTCAATTATGAATCTTCAATCTATCTATTCTGTTTCAGCGCTTAATCGTGAAACCAAACAACTCCTCTTACAAAACTTCTTCCGAATTCGTGTTGAAGGCGAAATATCCAATTTAAGCTCTCCATCTTCAGGCCATCTCTATTTCACACTCAAAGATGAACACGCCCAAATTCGTTGCGCCATGTTTCGCCTATCAACTAGACAATTACCTTTTAAGCCTACTAATGGCATTGCTATTATTGTAACAGCGCAAGTCAGCCTATATGAATCACGTGGTGACTACCAACTAATTGTTGAAAAAATAGAACCCGCAGGTGAAGGCGAACTTCTCCGCGCTTTTGAGGCCTTAAAAAAACACCTTAAAGCTGAAGGCTTATTTGCCCAAGAACTTAAAAAAAAACTACCCGCCTTTCCTAAACAAATCGGCTTAATCACCTCGCCAACAGGTGCAGCCATCCAAGATATTCTATCTGTATTAAAGCGCCGTTTTTCAGCTATACCCCTGGTCATTTATCCAACACCTGTACAGGGCAGTCAGGCTAAATACGCTATTGTAAATGCCATAGAAACCGCTAATCGTAGAGCAGAATGTGATGTTTTAATTATTGCTCGTGGGGGTGGGGCTTTAGAAGATTTATGGGCCTTTAATGAAGAAATTGTCGCCCGCGCAATCAATCGTAGCCAACTCCCCATAGTCACTGGAATTGGCCACGAAACTGATTTTACTATTGCGGATTTTGTTGCTGATAAACGAATGGCAACCCCTTCCGCAGCTGCTGAACAAGTCAGCCCTGATGGCAAGGAATTAAGGCTAAAACTATTAAACCTTGAAAAACAATTTATTCATTTAACATTAAACCGTTTAAGTTTTTTTGACGCACGAGTAGCTACCCTCTTAAACCGAATACAGCAGACAGACCCTAGGCAAAAATTATTAACCCGGGCGCAACGTCTTGATGACTTAGAAATTCGCTTAAATAATACGCTGATTACAAAACTTAATGCCCTGCACGCTAAACTCAGTATCAAAAAAACACAATTACTAACAAACAATCCAAAAGTTGGAATTCGCACCCAAAAATATCATAACCAACTCTTATCTAACCGATTAAGGCATGCTATTAAGGACCAATTATCCTTAAAAAAACACCATTTGGTTCATTACAGCCAGACATTAAACTCCCTGAGTCCTTTAGCCACACTGAATCGTGGTTATGCTCTCATTACCCGGCCCGAAACAGGTGAAATAATCTCCTCAATAAAAAACCTAAATATCGATGATAAAATAAATACGCAGTTTTCAGAAGGCCAGATTATTAGCCAAATTAAAGAAATAAAATCATGACAAAAAAAATCATACTACTGCTCTTTTTCCCATTCATTGCTAACGCGGCCTCACTGCCTGAGTCTTTAGCCGTTCCTGGCGGAATAGTCATCAAACAACTTGCCCCTAGTCATACTAAAAAACCCACCGCCTCTTTTCTAGAAAACCGCGTCTTGATCGTTAAAAATCAGGACCACTGGACCGCTATCGTAGGCATACCATTGAGTCTAAAGCCAGGTGTTCACCAACTCCAAGTAACCACAAGTCACCAGAAAAATAAAAAAGTACCGTTCACCATTAGCGCGAAAGACTACCCTGCACAATATATAACGCTCAAGAACACTCAAATGGTAAGCCCAAATGCGACTAACCTAGCGCGCATCAAGAAAGAACGTAGACCCATCAACCGTGCCTTAAACACATGGTCAGAAAAGGATCGCATAGAGACTGATTTTAGTTTACCGGTAGTCGGCCGACTTAGCAGTTTATTTGGATTAAGGCGGTTTTTTAATAATCAACCCAAAAACCCTCACAGCGGCCTAGATATAGCAGCGCCCAAAGGTACTCCAATTACGGCACCAACAACCGCCAAGGTTCTCGAAACCGGACATTTTTACTACAACGGGAAAACTGTCTTTCTTGACCATGGCCAAGGCCTAATATCCGGTTATTTTCATATGTCCGCTATTCACGTTAAACCGGGTCAACGAGTTTACCGCGGTGAAATCCTCGGTACCGTGGGTGAAACCGGCAGAGTCACCGGACCACACCTACACTGGAATATTTATTTAAATAAAGCCAAAGTTGATCCGGCTCTATTTATTAATTCCTATTTAGCTCAGCTAAAAGGCGAGTCTATCAACTAAATAGCTCCTAAATTTAACATGGCTGATTTTAAATGAACGGGGTCAAGCGCATCTAAATCAAGCGTTAATAAGGCCTGAACTCTTAAACTAATCTCATCAATGGCTTCTTGAAAGCCGGCCGCTATATCTTGAGCACTCCCTTCTATTTTTGACGGGTCGTTAAGCCCCCAGTGCACCTGAGTAGATTGACCAAACCACACAGGACAAACCTCACTCGCCGCTTTATCACATACGGTTATAATCAAATCGGGATTAAAATCAGAGAACTCATCCCAAGACTGACTCTTTAAACCTGCGACTGAAAAGTTATTTTCCAGAAGGTACTGAATTGACAATGGATGAACCGCACCAACTGGCTGGCTTCCAGCACTACGTGCAACAATTCGACCTTGCGCCAATTGATTGGTAATCGCTTCTGATAAAATACTGCGGCACCGATTGTGGGTGCAAATAAATAAAATCTTCATCTTATGCTCCATAACTCATAATCCATCACTACACTCCCCACAACACATTATTTTTATCATTAATAAACACGATACAACTTTAAACGCCCTGTTCCAAATAACCTAAAACTCGTTCACAAAACAAATCGGGTTGCTCTGCATGAAGCCAATGCCCTGCCTCTTGAATCGTATCAATGACTGCATTTGGGAACAGTTTTAAAATAGCAGTGGAATCTAAATAAGTGGATACCGCCCCGCCCAAAAACAAGACTGAATTGCTCCACTGTAATTCGGATTCTATCCGAGGAAAAGCCACAATGTTATCAGAGCATCGAGAAAAAACAGGCAAATTAATACGCCATCGGTAACGCCCCTTATCAAGGACTAGGTTTTGCAATAAGAATTGTCTAAAATTACTATCCTTAATGGTCGCCAATAAATAATTGTCAGCCTCTTTCCGCATAGTTATCTGGGCCAAAGGAATCTGTTGCAAAGCCCTAATCGTTGCATCAAAGGAATGCACATAAGTTTTTGGTGAAATATCAGCAATCACAAGACGCAATAGCCGCTGCGAATGGTGTAATGCAAACCACATAGCCACTTTCCCACCCATACTGTGACCAAGGATATTAGCTTTTAATAAACCCTGCTGGTCCATAAATAATAAAAGGTCTTGTGACATTGCTGGATAATCCATAATGTCTGAATGCGGTGACTCACCATGATTTCTTAAGTCTAAAACATACACATAAAATTTATCCGAAAATCGTTTCGCAACAGATCGCCAATTTCTGGCCGACGCAAAAAAACCATGCAAAATAATCAAGGGGGGTTTTTTAGCGTCCCCAAAAGTTTGAAAAACGAGAGGAAGTGGTTTACTTACTGCCATACTGTAGTTAGATGACTCATAAAATTTTAAAAAATAAATTTACACCCACACTCAAAAACTACCCTTTTACAGATTAAATCATTGCGAGGAGTGCTCAAATAAATGCTTGGTGCTTGGATTCATTACGTAAAAAACTCTGTTACTATAATAACGCAGTAATCACTACCAGTCACAGGGCATTACAACAGATTTTTCAGAGGACAAAATGAGCGCTGAGTACATTGAAGAAATCATCATTAGCCCATTAAGAAAAGGACACCATTTCTCACAATATGAAATAAAAACCATCGCCTCATTAAATGCCGGAAATAAAGGCCAACTCCTACGCCATTGTGCCCTTGCCGTTCTAAATACCGGCTCAACCACCGATGATCCAACGGTCATGCACCATCTATATACCAATTTCACAATTACACCTATTGCAACCGACCGTGGCCTTAATATTAAACTGAATCATGCCCCAAGTTATGCCTTTGTGGACGGGGAACTTATTACCGGGATCAAAGAACATTTATTTGCAATTATTCGTGATATCCTTTTTATCGAACAACTTGAAACGACGGATTCTAGCAAAACACTAACCTCTGATGACATTACCAATAGCGTATTTCATCAAGTCCGCAATGCCGATATTATCAATCATGAAAACGGCGAATCTTTAGTTGCTTGCTGGGGTGGGCACGCTATTAATCCTGTCGAATATAATTACAGTAAAGAAGTGGGTTACGAATTAGGCTTACGGCATTTCGATATCTGTACCGGTTCCGGACCCGGTGCGATGAAAGGACCGATGAAAGGGGCGACTATTGGCTGGGCTAAACAAAGGCTAAATAAACAACGACTCATCGGCCTTACTGAGATCGGCATTATTGCTGCAGAACCTCCTAATGCAATTGTTAAGGATTTAATTACCTTCCCCGATATTGAAAAACGCTTAGAAGGCTTTGTGAGAATGGCTCATGGTATCATCGTGTTTCCGGGCGGAGTAGGAACAACTGAAGAAATCCTCTATTTGTTAGCCATCCTCTTAGAAGACAACAATTGTAACGTTCCTTTTCCCTTTGTTTTTACAGGACCTGCAGAATCAATTTATTATTTTGAAATGCTTGATTCTTTTATCGGTAAAACATTAGGTCCTGAGGCCCAGTCACGTTATAAAATTATTATTTCAGATGCCCGCGCTGTTGCTCAATATATTAAGATCGGTCTTGCTGAAGTCAAAGCTTACCGTGCTTGTCATTGTATTTCACCTATATACAACTGGGCGTTAACCATTAATAAAAAAGCGCAGTTACCTTTTACACCAACGCATCACAGCATGGCCGCATTGGAATTAAAAGCGGAACAACCCACACATGATTTGGCACAGAATTTGTCTCATGTTTTTTCAGGAATTGTTAGTGGTAATGTTAAACCTGAAGGCATTAAACAAATTAAAGAAAAAGGTCCTTTTACTATTAATGGTGACCCCTCTATTCTTGCCGCAATAGATGAATTACTTAATGCCTATATTCAATCTAATCGTATGAAATTGCCGTCGAACCAGTCCTACCAACCTTGCTACCGACTCAATTTAAAATAATTTCGACTGTAGTCACGCACAAAACCAACAACTCCTCTTATTAGAGGGGCTGGTAGCAAACGGTTATTTTGAAAAAAAATTTACCTTTTTTTTAAGTCGTCCTTCAAATTTCTTGCGGGCAATAAAGCGCACAAATTTAAAACTGTTTTTCCAACCCATTCGTTTAACCACCCATTGCGCTAATTTAGGTTTACTGATAACGAATTTCTTTTTTTTCTTCAAAGTTGGAAATTTAATCATTCTGTTAAGACTCTGATCACAAGACTACATTAAGCGCTGGAAAACAATTGCTACCTGTAACCCTATTGTCTTTTCCCATGAATTTTCTGGCGCATACTTATAATGGCCAAGATACAACTTTCAGGACAAATCTAACGCCACCAAAGAGGCCTGCTCTGATGGCATGCGCATGCTATCCATATCATTACAAGCTGTTAAAAAGAGTACTATAAATATAATTAATGCCTTCAAAACAGCTCTCCTAAGAAATATCGCTTTTTAAATTACCTACCCTGATACCCGTAACGTTTCCGCTTAGCTACTACAACTGGCGTCGTTTCGACAACATTATTGTCAGCGGGGACATCCTCTTCCGTAACAACAACTTCTTCTTCGACCGTTATGTCTTCTGTATTATCGACAACGTGAACATCATCTACATGATCAGTGGTCGTTAATTCACTCGCAGACACTGTCGGTGCCGGAGTCGATTTAAACAAAAACCCAATAAACCCCAAAAAACCTATACCCATTAATAACTCTAATGTCGAGATGGAAGATTTCTTCGTCCTCTGGGCTTGAGATTGCAGAACATTTTTCTTAATCTCATCATTTTGATAAATAACAACCGGGTTAAAGTCACTTGCCGGATATTTCTTAGCCGCGAAAACTTCCGCACTACCCACACCACTTAAAACAAAAACAATAACCCAATAAAGCAATGATTTTTTTAACATCTCAATATCCCTGTTTATTACTCACTCATGGCGGAGTATATCCCAGCTAAGAAGAACTTGCCAATCCCTTTTATTTACCTGCCATAGCGATAGTTTTGATAACAAACACGCCCTGAACTAAGCCTATGTAATTGAGGTCTTAACTATATATAACTCAGGAAATATTCTATGAAAATTGGCTTAATTCGTGAAATCCGTGCGGCTGAATTTCGAGTTGCACTGACACCTTATGGTGTTGAACAACTATCCTTAGCTGGGCATAGCATCAAAGTCGATCAAGGCGCCGGCGAAGGATCTGGGTTTAGCGATGCCTCATACCTTCATGCAGGCGCGCATATTTGTGATACAACCAGTGCTTGGGACAATGAATTAGTCCTTAAAGTTAAAGAACCTATAGCCGATGAATACCCTTATCTTTCCCAACAAATCTTATTCACCTACCTACATTTAGCAGGTGCTGACCGACAACTTACACAACAATTATTAAACAATAAAACGACTGCAATCGCCTATGAAACAGTCACAGACCCAAAAGGACATTTACCGTTATTAGCACCGATGAGCGCTATTGCTGGAAATATGAGCATTGCAATCGGCAACTACTTTTTAGCCTCTCCACAGGGTGGATCTGGCATACAATTAGGACGTATCAATGACCAGCCTTCTGGGCATGTTGTTATTATTGGCGATGGTGTTGTCGGTCAACATGCCGCGCGAACGGCTATCGGAATGGGGGCAACTGTAGAGCTAATCGGGTTATCTAAACAAAACCTTCCCCTCTTTTCCGACTTATTACTCAACAAAATAACTTATTACTATTCCAGCCCTGAAATCATCATCCAACGACTTAAACAAGCCGACCTCGTTGTCGGTGCCATTTTAATTCCAGGCCATAAATCACCTTGGGTAATAACAGATAATATGGTAAAAAAAATGAAACCTGGCTCGGTTATTGTTGATGTCAGCATTGACCAAGGCGGCTGTATTGAAACCTCTCATATCACCACCCACAAAGACCCTATCTTCAAAAAACACGGCATTATCCACTATGCCGTCAGTAATATGCCTGGAGCATACCCAAGAACAGCGACCTGCGCCTTAGAGAAAGCCACCTTACCTTATATTTTACATTTAGCTAACAATGGCCTCATCAAAGCCAGTAAAGACCCCTGTTTTGCACAGGGTATTAATACCTATTTAGGCAGAATAACTAACCAGGCCGTAGCAGACTCGCTTGAACTTAACCACTATTACCGCCCCTATCTATAAAAAACTTAACCTATTTCCACTAAAAAAAAACAAAAAAAAAGGCCCGATTTATCAGGCCTTGTTTTGTTAAATAGAAATAACTAAAAGATCTCCGATCTTTCTATTTGGGGGGAGTACTGTTAACGCTATTGAAGCGAAACTAAGTGACTCTTAAAATTATTATTATTCTTTTTTTATTTTTATTCGCCAATACATCTAGATGGCGGACTTTATTTATACCTCTATACCCTATCGATTGCAACAACAAAGTAATAAAGTTTAACGCTACCGGGCAATATGATTAAATCCCATTTCAATGCACTTGCTCAGAAACTATAGACGCCGCCCAACTTATTGCTATCTGCCTGACGCCTTCGGGATAAACCGCTGCATCATAAGGCAGACACACACCCATTAACAACAAGTCTTTCTTCAATAAACATTTATCCTTATGCTCAGGTAAATCACCCCAGTTTTGAAGTAACCTTGAAACCGTCTCATTAAACTCTCTCTGACTCATAATATTAGGGGTTTCATTGCTATGCATTTCAAGGAATGAATACATAATATAGTTACCAATATCCTTCATCAAAAGATAGTCTTGGGTATCCAGCCTATCGATAAATTCTTGGACTCTCGTTTTCATACCCCCCCTTTTTAGCTATTTAAAGAAAAATATTATTGTAGAATCAATAACTTCACCCATTTTTTAACCCCTGTCAATCTACAATGACAAAACTTTAGAGAACCGTAAAATAAATTCTCAAGACTCACTCAAAACATCCCCATTTTCATGAACCCTTAACTCATACTTTTTAAACATATCTGACAAATTAATAATACACTTTGCCTTTAAGCAGGCCTCCCATATTTTAGTCGTTCCTAAATCAATTTGAGCGCCAAACCCTTCATCACAATAATCGTAAATATTAGCCACATAATTTTTACTGTGCTCATCCATCAAAACCACTATTTTTCCCCGTAGCCTACGGTTATATCGGATCGAATAAACCGCCACCACCTGTTCTCTAAGAAACGTGTTCTTATCTAAAGCACGAGCGACTTGTTGTACAAAAGTCTTACTGTGATGTTTCCCTTGATACACTTTAATCAAACCATCATTATTCGTGATTAATGGATTTTTACTGAGTGCCTCATAAATCTTATTCTTAATGCGAATTTTTTCTGTCGTTAGCCCATAATCTAAAGTTTCCTCATCCTTACGAATTTGCCGGTCTTTCTTCAAAGTGGCTTTTTGAATCGCTCTCAACTCAACAGATAAATCTTCATTTTCCTGTATTAATTCCAACGCAAATTGATTTTCTTTCTCCAGCTCACCCTCTAACTGACTTATTTCATACTGGTCGATATCATGTGTATTCTTTAAACTTAACCGCAACTTTTTAATATTACGTTGCGCCTTAAGTAACTCTTCTTCGTTAATCTCTTTAGCACCCCCTAATTCATCGACTTTTTCATTAAGACCTTTTAAGTCATTCCGTGCTTTAACAACTTCTCTTTCACGCATATTTAACAACCGTTTTAAAACTTGCTCACGGAGTGAAGCCATGCGAAATAAAAATAAACTAAAAACGGCCAACCAAAATGCAGGGCGACTCCGTGGCCAAGCCACCGTATAGATGAAATTTCTAGCTCCATCCCAGTCCTCATCAATAATGCGTTGAATCAATTCGGGTAATGAAAAAGTCATACTCTGAAAAACGCTGACTAGAATTGGCGGGGTTGGCCTCTTAAAGAGTGATAATGTAATCTCATGCTGTTTATATTTAATCGTATTGGTCGAGTGAATTTCACTGCGCTCGGTAAAAATATCGAGCCGGTTCGAGAACAACCTTTCACCATCCTCAGAGACTTCTAATTCACTGGTAAGAGCGGTAGAACTAAGACCTGAAAGCATCATAGCAACACACTTCTCTCCTTCAACATCTTCAATGAGGCAACTATCAAACTGGTTTTGCACCAAATTTAATAAGACATGCTGTTCTTCAAGGGTTTCATAACCGATGTAACTGTATAAATAATGATTGTTAATCCCGGTCAATATCGCAACAAAAAAAAACAATATCAACAAATAAAGTCGATTAATTACCGATATATGTCTCATACGCCTACTTCTTTATAATTATTTTTATGCACTCAACTACTTGAATCGTCTTGCTTGATAGTACAGGAATTATTAAAACGGTTTAACTTAAAGTCACTACAAAAAATATCAAGATATCTCTGTGGTCTTTTAATACACTGAATCATAAAATTTGTTTTAGTGGTACAGTGCAAACATAGACCGACCATACTAATCAATAAAAGCACCTTATGTTACGATTAATTAGAGGCCTACCTGGCTCAGGTAAAACGACCTTAGCCAAACAATACAACTGCCTTCACCTCGAAGCAGATATGTATTTCATTAAAAATGAACACTATAACTTCGATAAGCATCAACTACAAAAAGCCCATCAATGGTGTTTATCTCAAACAGAAATTGCCCTTAAAAACAATATGGATGTGGTTGTTAGCAACACCTTCGTACAACTCTGGGAACTCGAGCGCTACATTAAATTAGCCAATCACTTCAATGTGAGCTACAAGATTATAGAAGCAACAGGGAATTACCCTAACAGTCATAATATTCCTGAAGCCAAACTCATACAGCTCAAAAACAAATGGCAACAACTTCCTCACTCCGCCGTAAAGGACAACTATTCTTGAATGAGAAACTCGGGGGGTTCGTTTGCATCAGGATTTCTGTGAATTCTTACCTGTGTTGGATACGCAAATTCCAAATGATTGTGATGTAATATTTCAGCTATTTTGAAAAGAACATCTTCTTTAACAGACAACCATTGAGCCCAATCAGTCGTCTTAGAAAAACAATAAATTAAAATATCAATAGAAAAATCATTATACCGATCCATAAAAACTAACTGTGTCGACTTAATGCCTGCAGAATCTTCATGCGAAGATAACTTTAATTTTTTCTTACGACTATCTCTGTGTTGCTCTCTTGGATTAGCAATATCCGGATGCGTTTTTAACATATCCCTAATGTCATCTAAGGCCTTACGTATATCGTTCATATTACTTTCATAGGTCACACCAATATACATTTTAATTCGCCGACCGACTAAACGACGATCCATGTTCCTGACGCTCGAAACCGAGACCACAGCATTAGGAATAACAATCAGAGCATTATCAAACGTTCTTATGGTTGTACTACGCAAACCAATTTCAGAAACTGTTCCTTCCACATCATCTATTCTTACCCAATCACCCATACGATAAACGTTATCAAACAAGATGGTAATCCCTCCAAAAAGGTTTGATAACGTGTCTTTCGCAGCCAATGCAAAAGCTAATCCACCAATACCGAGTGTTGACAATATCGCCGTAACATTAATACCAAAATGACTTAAAACTACGGCCATAACAACAATAATAATAATTGCCTTCACCACCTGAACACCAAGAATCACCAATTCTTTCCTCAGATCCTTGTTTATCCGTGTCAGCCTATTTAGATGCACCATTACAACAATATTGATGATGCATAATAACAACCAAACAAATATCAGGCTGAAAACGACAAAACTGACTGATTCTATGGCACTTCGGTAATCGGCTTTATAGAAAAATGCATAGGTGGCTAAATCTATGCCAAAAAACATCAACCCCATCCGTATTGGGCGTACAACCTGTCGATAATCTAGATCCTGATGATCTTCATCATCAGTAACATACTTCTTGATCAAACAATTAGTGAACCTAAAAAAGAGTGGGTAACTAAAATAAACCAAAGCAATAATGACAAACGATAAACTAACCCCCCCAACATCAACATTGAAGGGAATCAACTTGTAGTTAATTGACCGAATGACCTCAAAATTATTTATAGAGGAGATCACGGAAAGTAATGAGAATTGTTGAAACCAATGTATCGAGGCAATTTTACGTGGGTTATTAATCACATACTTCAAGATATCCTGATAAGTCGTATTCACCCGTATAAACAGTTGGTGATTCTTTTTCACATCCAATAGGATTTGATTTCCTTCTTTACTTTCAGGCAGTTGCAACAAGCTCTCAATCTGTTGACTTTTATTAAATGCACTCTGTGAATCATCAACAATGCTTTGAATGCTTTTATAACCGTCTGACGCCTCAATTAAGTATTCAATATAATTATTTATAGCCTGACTCGCATTCAAATGTTCAATATGCAGCTTATCCCTCAATACGGCTAATTCATTGCCTCGCTCATTATTAACAGTAATTCGTGATTGGAAAAAACTCAATTGACTCTGATTAGCAATTTTCGGCAATTTTCGCACCGATGTCTTTTTCAGTAACACCATTAATTGATCTAACTGACTGACCTGATCTTTCAGTAATTGTTTTAATGCGGCTTCATGCGCCTTATCACTTTCAATTACATCTAACGCTTCGTTAAATGCCGTCAGTTGTGTCACTGTGGATATTATTTTTCGCTGATCATAATCCATACCTGCAATCACAGCAGGACTCACAAAACAGTAAATAATCAGTAGAACAAATCTCATATAAATACCTATTAAAAAATCTCGTCCTTAGAAAAAAACATTACTAGTGATACCTGATAACGCTATCGTTGATCAATATCATGCTGAAGCTGGGTCATCACGTAAAAAAACCCACTCCGTGTCATTGGAAGATTCAAGGCTGAAATAATAACCCGCCGCGTCAAAATTTTTAATGCCCTCTGGCTCATTAATAGCATTCTTTATAATATATGAGGCCATAAGTCCTCTCGCTTTCTTCGCATAAAAACTGATGACCTTATAACGATCGCCTTTATAATCCTTAAAAACGGGGGTAATCACCTGTCCAGATAGTTGCCTCGAATTTACCGCTTTAAAATATTCATTGGAGGCTAAATTAATTAAAACATTAGAACCTGACTGGTCAAGGTCCTGTGTTAATTGCTGGTTGATTTGATTGCCCCAATAAACATACAGATTATTTCCTCGGCTATTTTCAAAACGCGTCCCCATCTCTAACCGATAAGGTTGGATCAAATCCAAAGGTCTTAATAAACCGTATAAGCCTGATAAAATACGTAAATGCCCTTGTGCAAAATTAAATTGTTCATCGGTAAATGTAGCTGCCTGTAGACCTTGATAGACATCACCCATAAACGCTAAGACTGCTGGTCTTGCATTGGTGGCATCAAAAGGCAACAACCAATCCTGAAAACGTTCGTAATTGAGGGTTGCTAATTTTGAACTGATCCCCATTAGTTGTTCCAGATCTTCGGGCAATAAATCCTGAATCTCATTAATTAATTGCTGACTTTCGGATAAAAAAACTGATTGTGAGAATTTCGTAGTTGCTAATGTACTTTCAAAATCAAGAGACTTCGCTGGAGAAACAACCATCAACATTGACTTATCCTTTTACTTGGCTAAATAATCATGCCACCAATTCAATGGTGTCTGGCCATCATCTGGATCATAAACATTACTATACAACCACTGGGTCTGTTCAAACCCTTTTGATAACGTATTAAACAGAGACTCAATTGCATCAAAACCAGATTCAACAGGGATGCTGTAGACCAACAGACGTTCATTTTTATGATCAAGCTCTGCCTTTAGAAGCAATAACGATTTTTCCATCGATTGATGAATACGTTCTGTATTGCTCCTAGAGAAAACTCTAACACATAAATAGCCATTATGTTTTTCAACAATAAACTTCCCTGCCATTTGAATACGTATCAAGTCATGTTTTGCTGCTCCTTTAGCAAATACTGGGGACAGTAACAATTGATAGCAATTCTCACCTTTCATTATGGCAGGAACTTGTTCAAAGACTAATTCACCATCAGCCCGCTGACCCGCCCAAAGTTGTATCATAGTTCTCTCAGTATTTTCTTCCATGCCACTGCCTCTAGTGATGCGAAAATAAATTTACTTGGTTAACAACCGTTTTGGCAACCTGCTGATATCCTTGGGCTGTATAGTGCTTTGCCATCTTAAGTGGGAAAAAAGATAGGGGATCAACAGCATTACTAAAAAAATCTTGATGTAAATCAACAACGGGAATACCCAAAGCTTCAACAGTATCTATAACCAATTTGCGCTTTCTATAACCGTCATGATCTTTAATATCTCCTGCATATCTATAAAACTCAGGCACATAAATAAAATATAATTCACCGCCCCATTTCCTAACTCGATCTCTTGCATGGCTCATGATTTCAATAAACAACGGCTCAACATTGACTACCAATCGATTTAATCCAAGCCGCTCTCGCAAATGGAATAAGCGTAATAAGCGCTTATAATCGACTGCCTCTTTTCGCTGCTTCTGCTGACTAATATAATTAAGCAGCAGGGTATCTATTTTAGGTTGTTTTGCCCGTAATCGTTGAGAAAAACCACTTTCTAAATACTGCATTAATAACTGCGATTTCTTTTCCTTTCTAAGATTTCGCTCTAAATCATTTCCTTCATAATAGAACCATAGAACATGTTTAGGTTTTTGATCCTCTGCATACTCAGTCAATGTTGCTAACTCAATTAACGGGCCATTGCCACTCGAACCTACATTAATCACACTACCTCCTGTTTGCAAACGAATCTGGCTTGCAATATCAAACCCTTCGGAGACACAAGCCCCATGAACAAAAGAATCGCCAATTAAAAACCAGTCGATCATTTTGTGCCCCCAAACAAAATCAGGATTATTAAAACCAAATCGATCACTTTGATAAACGGCATAATGTCCTGATTCATTACAATGCACCACAGTTTTATTAGCAATACCCCCTAAAGGTAACAACGGCGTGGTCATGGAGTTAAGAAAATCGTAATCATCAATAAGCGCCCAAGGGTGAACGGATGTGACCGCATCAATACCTTGGTCTTTAAAGTCTTTGATAACCTCTTGTTTTGATCGCGTGTCAAAAAAAATGCCTGAATGATTTTCTTTAAGCGGTTGTGAAGCGGAAAAGGATAATGTCAGGAAGACAATACCTTCTATTAAATAGAACGCAAATATAATTGATTTTGTTATCAATACTAATGCTAACTGCGTTTCATGACTCAAAAAAAGAACCGCACTCCAAAAAACAATTCCCACTACAGCGATTAAGTAATATTTTTGAACACTCGCACTTTCATGACCGTGATAAATTAACTCAGCACGCCCATAGCTATAAGCTAAAAAATATAACCCGCCTACTAAGAACAAGCCAATCATTATTTTGGCATACCAGAAACGTTTTGGTAATGCTACGCCGGCCATAAAAATCAAGCCAACCTATTAGAATAAGGTATACACAAAAGGAGCGACGACAGTCCCTTGCGTTAAGACAATCAATGCGCCCAGTAGTAACATCACTATCAAGATAGGCGCTAACCAAAACTTCTTGCGAACGCGCATAAAGCCCCATAAATCACGAATTAGCTCTAACATCAGTAAGGTTTCTCCATATGGTTTTTTTCTAACACAGCACTTTGTTGACGGTAAGACTTTTGCGAAGTCAATTTTCGTAACATCGGATCATAACCGCATACCCGCATTATTAGCCCTAACGGCATAAAAATAACATAAAATAAAAAACCTAAAATGATTCGGGTATTAATCCACCCCAGAATATCTCCCAATGCCATCCAAAACCGAAAAAATGGATATAAAAAAATCGGCCATACAAGTGCCCAAAACCCTAAAAAGATAGCCAAACCCCATGGCCATAAAGGCAGGCCATATAACTCAAGCCATGGATGAACAGGGAACGATTTAAGTTGTTCTAGAAGCCAGACATCTAAACTGGTAGCAGATTCCGGCTCAACTAATAGCGGCAAACTAAAACCGAAAATAATGATAAAAAGAGCCGCCGTTAACAACCCAAAACTACGTAGCTCTTTTTTCTGATTCACTTGATCTGTCGCCTTATTCATAAGCCTAATCCAGTTCAAACTGTTCTTTCCAGGTCTCATCCTGGTCAACTAGTGGTTGATCCGATTTGGTTAACATAATATTTTCCATCACCAAATAATCCATTTCAGTCCGCATGAAACACCGATAAGCATCTTCTGGCGTATTCACAATCGGCTCCCCTCTCACGTTAAAAGACGTATTAATCAGTACCGGGCATTGTGTCTTTTGTTCAAAGTGATCAATGAGCTGATGAAATCGACTATTCGTTTCTTTATGAATGGTTTGTATGCGCGCTGAATAATCAACGTGGGTTACTGCTGGGATACTCGACCGCGCAATATTTAATCGTTCAATACCAAATAAAGTCTGTTGATCATCACTCATAGCCAACCATTTATCTTTTTTAACCGGGGCCACTAACAACATATAAGGACTGGGGCGGTCAATGTCAAACCACTCAGAAACACATTCAGCCTTCACGGCTGGCGCAAAAGGTCTAAATGACTCTCGGTATTTGATTTTTAAATTCATAATGGATTGCATTTTAGGACTTCTGGCATCGCCAATAATAGAACGTCCTCCTAATGCCCTCGGGCCAAATTCCATACGCCCCGAAAACCAACCCACAACATGATCATCGGCCAGAATATCAGCTAATTGAGGCAGCAAATCATCATCTGCTAATTCTTGATAAACACCGTCGGTATTATCTAAATACTGCTTGATTTCCTGATTACTGAAACGTTTACCCAAATAGGATCCTTGCATACGGTCATGCCCATTGTGCACTTTCCGTGGTTTACTCAAGTAATCATGCCAAACACTCAGTGCTGCACCCAGAGCACCGCCCGCATCACCGGCAGCCGGTTGAATCCAGATGTCTTTAAAAGGTCCTTCACGCAAAATTCGTCCATTTGAAACACAATTTAAAGCTACACCACCGGCTAAGCACAAATAGTCACACTGAAGCTCTTGGTGAATCGTTTTAACTAACTTTAAAATAATTTCTTCGGTCACGACTTGAATAGAACGCGCCAAATCCATCTCTTTCTGGGTCACTTCAGATTCTTCCCGACGCGGTGGCCCACCAAAAAGACGATCAAAACGACGGTTCGTCATCGTTAATCCGGTAGCATAATTAAAATAACGCATATCCAACCGAAAAGTGCCGTCCTCTTTAACATCAATTAAATGCTTAAGTATTAAATCGACATACCTAGGTTCACCATAAGGCGCTAAGCCCATTAATTTATATTCACCCGAATTAACTTTAAAACCTGTGTAATAAGTAAACGCCGAATACAAGAGTCCTAAGCTGTGTGGAAAGTTAATCGACCACTGCGGTGTTAATTGCGCCCCTTCACCCAACCACACTGAGCTGGTGACCCATTCACCCACGCCATCCAAACAAAGCACAATGGCTTTCTCAAAAGGACTGGGATAAAAAGCAGAAGCGGCATGAGCCTGATGATGCTCGGTAAAAAGCAGTACCGGCAGTTGTTTCTCTTCTAACTGACTAAGTGCCATCAATTCTTTCTTAAGCGTACGCTTAAGAAATAGCTTTTCTTTCAGCCAAATAGGCATGGCCGCAATAAACGATTTAAAACCGCTCGGTGCATAGGCCAGATAAGTCTCCAGAAGACGGTTGAATTTAACCAGCGGCTTATCGTAAAAAACCACATAATCCACGGCCGCTAATTCAACACCGGCCTCATAAAGACAATAAGCGATCGCATGGTCAGGAAAGCTCGGGTCATGTTTTTTACGCGTGAAACGTTCTTCCTGGGCGGCGGCAACAATATCCCCATCAACAACCAAAGCCGCTGCACTGTCGTGGTAATACGCAGAAATCCCTAGAATGATCATAATTATTCATTTAGACCATTAAAAAACTCTTTTAATCTCTTATCAGGCGTAAAACTGAACAAAAATACCGATAATCAAACAAAACGGCTTATTACATTCGCCCGCTTCTCACACCGGCTAGCTTATTGGCGTTTAACAAAGCCTGGCATCACCAACGTTTTTAGAAAATTCTTAAACTCTTTTCTATTTTTAGCTTTCTGATCTTTATCACGCTGGGTTGCCACCACCGGCGTTATCTCCTTCAAAATCTGTATCGCTTCATAGTCGCCCTGAAAGGCGGCTTGTTTATACCAAAAAAAGGCCAAATAAAGGTCTTTTACAACGGTTCCACCATCAAGATACATCTTGGCAATTGTTTTCTGAGCCGCTAAGTGCCCTCGCTCCGCAGCCAACTGAAACCATTTGGCCGACGCTTTATAATCTACTGTTGTCCCTAAACCGTCATAAAACAACTGAGCAACTTTTATCTGTGCCTCGAGATTACCTCGACTGGCTGCCTTTAAATACCACTTAAAGGCCAAAGGATAACTTTGAGCCTTATGTTGCCCGTTAAAATATTGCTCTGCCAAAACAAATTGCTCTCGAGCTGTTCCTTGTTGTGCATTTAATTCACTCGTCGTTACCCAACTGCACGCTGATATCAACAAACAAAACACAATCATGAAAACTTTTACTACCATTTTCTGCTTTGATAACTGCATAAACTAAATCCACTACTTGAAAAAATAAGATTAGTTCTTATCAGGACTTTGTGCGCCACATGTTCCATGTCCGCCACAGACGCCTTCCCCACAGGCATGCTCTTGAACGCCTGCGGCTGATCCGCCATGACCCATTGACTCTGATTTCTCTGTAGTTGCTCTACTTTTGGGAATTTCAGTTAGGCCAAAAGGATTTTCATTCATAACGGCACACCCTGAAACCATTGAAGAAATAATTGCTGTGCTCAAAATAGTGCGTATGGGTTTATTTTTTAAAATTTTCATAATGATAATGCTATCTAAATAGTTTAAATTGAGGATTCTCTTTCCCTGTTAGCATACCTTAAAACAACACTCTGGATTCGCTAATTATCACCCCCCTAACTAAGGCTGTCACGTCTCCTCTTATGAATGCAAAATGACGACTTTACTACACCGTTCGACCGTTGTTTTTCAACCTCACCGATAGTAATCTAACCCAAAAATAAAGTCATGACAAACGCTAGGAACTCCATAAACAAATGAGTCAAAGAACCCTCCCTTAAGAAACCAAATACTGGCATTAATCCGTTCACCGTTGAACAAAACGTTCAAAACACCGGTCATAACTCTATTAATCAATTTACGGTATAACTAACGTAGGAAAGTACTGTGTTCCAATATAAACATGTGTTATTAGCAACTGATTTAACCGAGCATTGGAAGCACGTTGCTGAATGCGCGTACGACTTAGCCTGCAAATACAACGCCTCATTAAGTATCGTTCATATTATTGATAACTTACCGATTACCGAATCTCTTTATGGTCCTATAATTCCGTTAGAGATTGATTTAACGACTCCATCACTAGCATCCGCTCAAAATAAAATTTTCGCCATAGCCAAAACTCTCAAGATCGACAAACAACATATCTGGATAAGATCAGGTACGCCTAGACTTGAAATAATCCGTATTGCCAAAGAAAACGACATCGACCTCATTGTTGTGGGATCACATGGTCGCCATGGATTTTCTTTACTGCTGGGTTCTACCGCTAATAGCGTGTTACATTACACCGTATGCGACGTTCTGGCGGTCCGTATACCCTACAACTGACGCCTGGTTTCTACTCAAGCTGTTGTATTGAGTAGTTATAAGTTAGATGGTTCAGAAAAAGTTACACCTACGACTCTTCAAAGACCTATGAAAAAAAGAATAATCCTTATTACCGGCGCTAACCGTGGTTTAGGTGCTGCAACCGGCATAAAACTCTCTGAACAAGGTCATCACGTTATTTTTACCGCCCGAAACAATCACAAGCTCAGCATCTTAAAAAAACAACTCTCTCACCAGCATTCATCTGTGGATTTTATTCCTTTAGACGTAACACGACCTGACAGTATCATCGAGGCGCACCATACCATTGCTAACCACTACCCACAAATCGACACCTTAATCAATAATGCCGGCATTTATACCAGTGGCACTGTTGACATTTCCACTATTAATGATCAAGCAATCCTTGAAGCCTTTACTACCAATACTTTGGGACCACTCAAAATAACACAACAATTCCTACCCCTCATCAAACAAAGCCCGGAAGGCATTATTGTCAATGTCAGTTCAGGTATGGGTGCTATCGTCGAAATGGATAGCGGCTCACCCGCCTACCGAATCTCTAAAACGGCGCTAAATGTAACCACCAAGTTATTGCATCACGAACTTTATGAACAAGGGATTAAAGTCAATTCCGTTTGTCCTGGCTGGGTGAGAACCGAAATGGGGGGGCCATCAGCGACCCTGAGTATCGATGAAGGCATACGCGGTATTATCTGGGCTGCAACACTGAAAAAAAAGGGCCCCAGTGGCGGCTTCTTTCGCCATGGAAAACCACTGCAGTGGTAACCCCATTTATTTACCCATTCCTGCATTAGATAACTTTAATTCTCTTGCCAGCGCTCATTGACGCAGTATACTGTTGGCAACTGTCAAACTACTTCAGAGCATCGTAATCATGACTAATCAAAGTAAAGTTCGTTGGGGAATACTCGGCGGTGCACGCATTAATCAACAACTCATGCCCGCCATTGTTTCGGCACACAACAGTGACCTAGTTGCTATTGCCAGTCGCCGACCAGGTGCTGCAGAAGAGACTTTGTCGCTTTATGCCCCTGAAGAAAAAAATGTTCGTATTTTTAATCACTTTGAAGATTTACTGGCTGACGAGACTATTCAAGCTGTTTATATACCACTTTCTAATTCAGAACATGCGCACTGGACACTTAAAGCCCTAGAAACTGGCAAACATGTCTTATGTGAAAAACCGATGGCGCTGACTGTTACTGAGATTGACGCCATTCAAAACATTGCCCAACGAAAAAATCTTAAGGTCATGGAAGGGTTTATGTACCGATTCCACCCCCAACACACTCGAGTACACGATATTATCGCTAGCGGTGATCTCGGTGAAATAAGATCGGTTCGCGCTTGTTTTTCCTTTATGATACAACCCTCTCGCCACTATCGTTTAAAAGCCCCGATCAACAATGGCGGTGGTGCCCTCTGGGATATTGGTTGCTATGCCATTCACGCCGCCCGCCTTCCTTTTGGCGTTCACACCCCTGAATCTGTCATCGCAATGACCAAGTTTGCCGAAAATGGCGCTGATTTAAGCAGCAGTGGAATAATGGATTTTGGTCAAGGTAGATATGCTCAGTTTGCTTTTAGCTTTGAGCATGCTCGTCGCGCTGAATATGAAATTATCGGTACCCTTGGCGGACTAAAATGTCACAATGTCTGGGCTAAACCCACCGAAGAGCCGGTTATTTCATGGTGGACCGAAACCGATGGCCCCCAACCCGAAGAAACATTACCCACTGCCAACCATTTTCAACTGGAAGTCGAGCATTTTAGTGATTGTATCCTTCATGATACAGAACCCCAGCTATCACTTGAAGATGCAAAAACAAACTGTAACATTCTAGTTGCAGCTATTGAATCTGCTACTCAAGGCACTCGTATTCGACTCAAATAACTTCATTGATCCCTCTTGTTCTCTATACGTCATGCTTTTATTTTGCCCAATAAAGTCTAACATTACGATAATTCATTTTATTTTCGTTATTTAGCGCCATCTCATTCTGATGATTAAACTTTTTACCGCCACTTTATTGGTCAGCCTATTGATTGGTTGTACAGAAACCCGTCTCTCACATCATACCGATACTGTCCCCAGTGACCTACAGCAGCCTCACCAAGTCAATGAACTTCCTTCCTCACAAGGACTGTCCACTGTGGATAAGAAAAAACGTTTTTTTGCTTTTTTATCCCCATTCATCCAGCAAGAGACCAACATCATTGTTAACCAACGTAATCGCCTAATCAAAGCCATTAACCAACAAAATGATTTGCCATGGCTAAATGCGTTAGCATCACAATACCAACTTACTGAGTCTAATGATTACCCAGAATTACTGCGCCGGGTTGACATACTCCCTATTGAACTCATTTTATCCCAAAGCGCTAATGAATCCATGTGGGGAGAATCACGCTTTGCCCGCAAAGGAAATAACCTTTTTGGACAATGGTGCTCAACGCAACACTGTGGAATAATTCCTTTGAATAGAACACCGGGTAAAACACACGAGGTGGCCATGTTTAAACATATTAATGCCTCAATTCGCAGCTATCTACATAACATCAATACGCATCCAGCCTACCAAAAACTACGCATTTTACGCAGCCAATTAAGACACTTACACCGCCCACTAAATGCTGAAATACTGGCTACTGGACTAGAAAATTATTCCGAACGTGGAAAGGATTATGTTGCAGAAATTCAAGCGATGATTAGACTAAATAACCCTCTCATGCAAAACACTCTGGTATTTCCTACGAGAGAATCATCGCCTTAAAAAATGCTTACTCTAACCGAGTACACCTCATAATCGATAAGGCCATCAGCTATTTATTTTAGTCAGTAAGGGCAATAACGACACCCATTTTTACAACAATGACCTCGTTTTAAATGGTACCACGCACTAAAAACACACTTGCCATTTTCAACGGTATAATCGATATTTTCAATCCAAGTATCCGGGGGGTATTGCTTTGCTATCGCTAATGACTCAAGGCATGATTTGCCCAGTAATAGCGCTTTAATACGCGCCGCTAACACGGCTATCAAACAGTCATAACACAGACAATCATCCACACTATCCACTGTCATCATTAAGGGTAACTGAGAACACCAACATGACTGTTCTGTTCCCGCTTTATACTCACAGGAAAACACCTGCTGACAAACCGAGCAGTGACTCGCTTTCATATGTTAATTTAAAATCATAACTGTCATTAATATCAACCAAGGCATAATCTAAAGTGAATACTAAATCCGCCGTAAAAACACCCGATTCAACGACGTGCCTTAACCACTCTTTAGCCTCTATTTTTTCGCCAACTTTGAAACTTTAACTACAATACCGCATAATAAACTTAACCCAAAATTGAACCGGAGTATATCTTGCCTAAAGCCAGTGATTTAAAACAAGGAACCGCCATCGAAATTAATGGTGAGCCCTATGCCGTCAAACATATAGAAGTCAGAAACCCAACCTCACGTGGCGCCAGTACCCTGTACAAAATCCGTTACGCCCACATGAAAAGCAAACAAAAACTCGATCAAACCTATAAAGGCGATGACTTTCTTAAAGAGGCTGATTGCACACGGATTCCGGTTCAATTTTCATTTCAAGATGGTGAATCCTACACCTTTATGAATCTTGAAAGCTACGACCAATACACTCTAAATACTGAGGACCTCGAAAATCAAATAGCTTATATGCCAGAAGGTCTTGAAGGTATTATCATGCTCTTACAAGATGATACACCCTTAGGCATTGAATTACCCACCAGCGTTTTACTGCAAATCACCCAAACGCCTCCTTCAATGAAAGGCTCAAGTGCCACAAAACGAACTAAAACTGCCCTACTTTCCACAGGACTGGAAGTTCAAGTTCCTGAATATATAGAAACGGATGAAATTATAAAAATAAATACTGAAACGGGAAAATTCATGTCGCGTGCTTAGTCTGCCTAAACACTTTTTACAGCCGCTCGCTTGGCCGAGCGGGTAAATTCATAGCCCCTCCAAGGCACTTGTTACTGACCAAAAATATTGGCCCTATCTGCCTAGGCATCACATGTTAATACTTTAAAATTAAAAACGATAAACATGTACCTTTAACCCTCGCCCCGGTATTTTCTCTTTAAAAACCGCAGGTGGACTTATCGCTTTAACAAACTGACATTCCGGGCATTCTAGCGAGACTAATTCGGTTAAAAAGTCATCCCCTAATTCCGGTGAATTCAAACACAATAAGATCAAGCTATTTTTTTTCATAAACAGTGGTATACGACTCACTATCTTTTTGTAATCTCGTTTTATATCAACACTCCCTTTTTGATAAGACGGCGGATCGCAAATCAATAAATCATAGGGGCCGTGTTTTTTGATTCGACTAAAAGACTTGAAGATATCCATGCCTTCAAAAATAACTTTTTTAGTATTTTGCTGATTTAACCGATGATTTTCACGCCCCTTTGCTAATGCAGCTTTATTCGTGTCAAAATTAACCACCTGCTCCGCGCCACCGGCGATAGCCGCAACAGAAAAAGCACAGGTATAAGCAAATAAATTAAGCACTTTCTTATTCAAGGAATGACGCTTAACCCAATCCCTACCTTGACGCATATCTAAAAACAAGCCACTGTTTTGGGATGGTCCTAGTTGAATTTTAAATCGAAGATCGTTTTCCAACGTAATGAGTTCTGAAATACGTTTACCACGAATGTGTTCAAAAGAATCGCGCCGACAATATCGGTATTGGACTAATACCGACTGACTTTCAGGAATAGTGTCCATAAGTCTGTCAGCTATAGTATCCAGCCATTGCGTATAACCTTCACGGTAGACACTAATCAATATCACCGGCGGATACCAATCGATATTAATACCTTCAAAATCTTGAAAAGCCTGCCCTCGACCATGAAATAAACGCTGAGATTCATCACGATTTAATTGACTAAACCCTAATGACTCGATTAACTCGATGCTCAATTATTTATCTCCTCAAACCACTCACCCGCGGTACCTGCTGTAATTTTAACCTACCAAAACACCTCCCACCCGGCTTATTACCGCGCTCTATCAGGGCAGATATAAAATATAAAAATGATGCCCATAAAAAACCCACCGTTCATTCAGGTGAGGATCGCTTCAAAAAATAGGCACCCAAAAACATCTTGTATCGGCTGAAGTTATGACACACAGCACCCTTTATCGATAATATCAATTTAATTACTCATATTGAAACAGTGGGTACTCACCTTACACGTCTCCTTGGTTTTTTCTTGGTTTCTCATAGTAACGAGAAAAAACTACAAAAATATGCTATTTAACTCTTTTTATTAAGAACTTTATACCTTCCTTGAGGTCGCACATAGTGGTAACAGTAGAAATCATACGGGGGTTGTCATGCGTTATATACTTATTCTTTTATTGACTATTTTCTTAACCCCTTCTTATGCTGACAGACTGGAAAAAGAACAAAGCGACATGACCTTTCTCGGCGAATCTCTCTTAAGTTGCGTTTCCGCAATGAGCCAATCTTATGATCAAACACCTTTTCAATCGATAAATCATCCCGAAAAGAAAGTAACCATTCAGCACAACACGCTTATTTCAGAAATAAAACATTTAAGTTTTAACATTATTCAACACATTGACCCTAGTCGAACCACTGCTTTACTTGAGGAAACCTTAGCCATCAACAACACCCTCTATGCAACTCGACTAACGCATATTGAACGCGAACAGTTTTTAGTCAGCTGTTCTAAATTAGTTGCACTTGTTTATCAAAAAGCCTAAAAACACTCGGCTTTAATATTCTTTTTCAGCGTGTTCAATGCCGCTCATGCCGCAATATCAATGAGCTCTACTGCTAACCAATCAATACAAATAAGCCCGGGGTTATAGGGAACAATAATTTCTTCTTTTGCCAAACTCGGATCTTCAAGTGGCACAAAAACTGAATATATTTTTTCATCATCATTCTGAATCATAGTGAGTCCTCCATATTACGATTTCAGTCTAACCGTTCTGACTAACAAAACCATGAAGGAAAAATGAAGATTCCCCCCATATTCAGATCAATTTATCTTCCAAAAGAAACGAATAAATCATCTGTCGTTAGGGTTAAATTAAAGTGCTCGCGCTAATAAAAAAAATGGATGACTCTGCTATTAACTCACTGAAATAAAACCGAATTTTTATAAATTGCTCGGTTATACAGTGCAGCGATCAACGTATTACTATAGACAATACCCACCAACCGATTCTGATTATCTACAATAGGGACTTGTTTATGAAGTTGCTGCACCATCAAGGGAATAAGCGATGCAATCGGTTCATCTGCTGAAATACTAGCCACTTTATCAGACATAATCTGACCTACCGATTCCGGCTTTCCTGAATGCAAGAATCCCGTTTTGTGGATAAAATTTTTAAACCGTTGTTGAAAACTTGCATAGGGCTTTAAATCAAAACTTTTTAAAAAATCATTCCGCGTCACTATACCAATAACTCTACCTGTACGATCTAGCACCGGTAGCGCTCTGAGTAATTGCGTGTGTAATAAACTCCACGCTGCTTCAATATCGGTCCCAAACTCAACCGTAGGGATCCCTGTCACCATGATATCTCGACACAACATAGCCCCTTGCTTACGTTGAAAAGACAATGCTTCCATTTTATTAAACAAAAGAGCAAGATCTTGGGAAGTTACATCTATAA
>CAJVZC010000007.1 GCA_913019935.1 uncultured Methylococcales bacterium | reverse complement strand
GCGCGGCGTTCATGCCAATCAAGTCTTTGCCTCAGTTCTGGCTACCTTAAAAATTATCAATATTCATCTGCAAGAGCTTAACTCCGCTTAGATTCCCTGCACCCTGAAAAAGTTAGGTTATAACACGACAACACCTTAAGAGCGCTAAAATGCGCTCAACAAGGCATTGTTGTAAAATGTTGTCTTAACTGATAACCGGCATGGCGCGTAATTTTTCTACCACTTTATCACCAAATTCATCAGTACCAATCATTTGCACACCTGAACCCGGTTTTGATAAATCAGCCGTCGAATAGCCGTCTGCAAAAACACCTTGCATCGCGGCCCAAACATTTTTAGCTTCTTCCTCCATCGCAAAGCTATTTTCTAACATCATTGCGACTGACCCGATCATCGAATAAGGGTTGGCGATATTCTTACCTGCAATATCAGGTGCTGAGCCGTGAGAAGGCTCATAATAAGCTTTTTCATCCCCTAAACAAGCTGATGGCATCAACCCGAGAGAGCCTAAAATACCACCGCCTTGATCACTCAAGATATCACCAAACATATTTTCCATCACCATGACATCAAATTGCGTCGGGTTTAAACAAAGCAATGTTGCTGCCGCATCCACCAAAATATGAATAACTTCTACCTCGGGATAATCCACTGCAACTTCGGCCAACACTTCATTCCACAAAACACTCGATTTCAATACATTACTTTTATGAATATTATGCAGGACCTTTTTACGTTTACTGGCCAACTTAAAGGCTTGATGCATAATTTGTTGAATTTGATTTTCATCATATTCCAACGACTCCTTCACATAACGTAAACCCTCATCATTCACACCGGCTATTTTTTCACCAAAATAAAGCCCGCCGACCAATTCACGCACCATTACTAAATCTATACCATCACCAATGATCTCCGGCTTTAATGGTGAAAAATGCGCTAATTCTTTGGGCAAAGAAACCGGACGAAAATTGGCATAAGTATTATAACGTCGACGCAAAGGCAGTAACGCACCTCGCTCGGGTTGCTTGTCGATGGGAATACGCTTAGAGTCTTCATGATTTAAACCAATGGGCCCTTTTAAAATGGCATCAGCTTGATCGCAAATATCAATTGTAGCTTGTGGAAACGCATCACCAGACTCAAAGTAAGCACAGGCACCAAAAGCCGCAGGTAATAATTCAAACTTTACGTCATTACGCTCTTCGATAAGTTCGAGCACCTTAATGGCTTCACGGGTTATTTCGGGACCGATACCATCACCGGCAAGCACAGCAATTGAATAACTTTTCATTTTTTACCTTAAATTTTAGTGAGTGGCCAACATTCAGCCATAAAAAAACTACTTATAGATACATACAGGCAATAAGTGATGATGCCCTGTGATCTGATTGAAAAAGAATTAATGTCTAAGAAAACGCACTATTTCCATTTAATATTACAACCGATACTTGGAATTTGTTCTTCACTAACCGTATTGCCAGCAACACAATCGTTTAGCGCATTACGCAAATCTACTCCCGTTACAGGAATACTGTTTTTGGGTGTGGACCCATCAAGCCGACCACGATAAATACAGCGCAAAGAATCATCAAACAAATAAAAATCGGGCGTGCAAGCCGCTTGATAACGACGAGCCACTGATTGTGATTCATCAAACAAGTACGCGTCAAAAGGAAAACCCCAATCGGCCATTAATGCTGCCATTTTATCAGGCGCATCCTGCGGGTATTGAACACTATCATTTGAACTTATTGCCACTGAATTAATCCCTTCCGCTCTATATTCGTTAGCTAAAGCAATTAATTGTGACTTGATATGGATAACATAAGGGCAATGATTACAAATAAACATAATCAATGTACCTTGACGCCCTTTCAATTCATCCAAATTCATCACAGAATCGGTCACCGTATCCAACAATTTGAAATCCGGTGCGCTAGTGCCTAAAGGCATCATTATTGAATTGGTTGCTGCCATCTTGATTTAGCCGTTATTGTATATACAATCGATTTGATCCACTTAGCTAACCATTATAAATTGTTATTTCAAGCAAATAAAGATTATCCAACGGTCATTATCCACAAAAGCACTGAAAAACGTTATAATGCAAAGTTTTATTTATAAGGAATTTAAAATGACTGAGAACTGGATAGCGCCCTCAATTCTTTCAGCTGATTTCGCACGTTTAGGCGAAGAAGTTGATAATGTTTTGGCTGCTGGCGCAGACGTCGTGCATTTTGACGTTATGGACAATCACTTTGTTCCCAACTTAACAATTGGGCCACTTGTGTGTGATGCGCTAAGAAAACATGGCGTCACAGCACCTATCGACGTTCATCTCATGATCGACCCGGTAGACCGAATTATTCCTGACTTTGCTAAAGCCGGTGCGGACATCATTACCTTCCATCCTGAAGGTTCAGTTCATATTGATCGAACTCTACAACTCATTCATGATGAAGGTTGTAAAGCAGGTCTTGTATTCAATCCTGGCACCCCGCTTCACCACCTTGAATATGTCATGGATAAGTTGGATATTATTCTACTGATGTCTGTTAACCCTGGTTTTGGCGGTCAATCCTTTTTACCTTCTGCCCTCGACAAACTACGTCAAGTTAGAAAGATGATCGACGACAGCGGCTATGATATACGCCTTGAAATTGATGGCGGAGTCAAAATTGACAATATTCGTGAAATTAAAGAAGCTGGTGCAGATACTTTTGTTGCAGGTTCTGCTATCTTTGGCAAACCTAATTACCGCGACGTTATTGACCAAATGCGCTCGGAACTTGCTCAGGCTGAATAATTAGCCTCTTTCATATAGGCTCCTTAAAGCCTAAATTGCTCATTCTTATTAGGTATTGTTATGACACCACAAGATCAAAAAAAACGTAAAACAGCTGAGGCTGCACTTGATTACATCAAAGGCGCTCGCGTCATTGGCGTCGGTACGGGCTCAACGGTTAATCACTTCATTGATTGTTTAGTTGATTATAAAATTGATATTGACGGCGCTGTTTCTAGCTCTGAAGGTACTACGCAAAGACTTAAAGATGCTGGAATTCCGGTCCTTGATCTTAATGATGTTAATGAAGTCAAAGTCTATATTGACGGTGCAGACGAAGTTGACCCCTCTAAACGACTCATTAAAGGTGGCGGTGGCGCCTTGACCCGCGAGAAAATCATCACCGATGCTTGCGATCAATTTGTTTGTATTGTGGATGAATCAAAAATGGTTAATAGCTTAGGCGCCTTTCCACTTCCCATTGAAGTTATACCCATGTCACGTAGCTATGTCGCTCGACAAGTCATGTCAAAATTTGGCGGACAACCAGAATGGCGAGAAAACTTTATCACTGATAATGGCAACCAAATCATCGACATTCACAATTTGGACATCAGCGATCCAGTTGCGATGGAAAAAGAAATTAACGATATTCCCGGTGTCATTACCGTTGGATTGTTTGCCATTAAACCGGCTGATGTTGTTTTAATCGCATACGACGATGAAACTAAAGTGATGTAATTTGAAACCACGTTAATGAAAAACTATCGGCCAGCGCTATTTAGCTGGCCTTTTTTTCTGCTTATACCCACAAGGGCACAATCATCACATAAGCACTAAAAGTTGATCCAACAGCTTACCGTTTGTTACTAATATTTGTTCTGGAAACAAACCTTTATGGCCTTTAAAATCAGTCAAAGATCCCCCGGCTTCTTGTGCAATCAGAGCGCCTGCCGCCACATCATATAAATTAAGCGCCTGCTCCCAAAACGCATCGACTTGACCATCCGCTACTAAACATAGATCTAGTGCTGCTGAACCAAAGCGTCTTTGCCCCGTTGTCGCTCGTGCAACACGGCAAAACCGATCTAAATTATTATCGTCCATGTAATCTCTCAAACAAGCAAAACCCGTTGAGATCATAGCATTTGCCAAATCCCCCTCGGAAGAGACCTTGATCGGCTGATTATTTTTCCATGCACCCAGCCCTTTTTGAGCCATATAATAATCATCTAAAGCAGGTGCATACACGGCACCAAAAATAATTTCTTCATCAATCTCGAGCGCCACACTAATTCCCCAAAAATACTGCCCTTTAGAAAAGGAATGTGTTCCATCTATAGGGTCAACAACCCACCGTTTTGATTGATTATTACTCTTGCCACTTTCTTCCCCCCAAAAACCAAATTGAGGATAATGGAGTTGCAGTTTTTTATGTAAAAAGGACTCAACGGCAACATCAGCTTCTGTCACCAGATCACGTGGGCTTTTTTTACTAATTGCAAGATCGTTTAAATTGGAAAAATAATCCATTGCAATTGCACCAGCCTCACGAATTTCCTTTTCAATGAGTTCTGGGGATAAGTTCATATCATCTGCATTCAATTAAATCAAAAAAGTAACTATTCACACTGTCATTCAATACCTTGAATAACAGTGTGAATTAACGAGTAATAGCTTAAGAAGACATTGGGGGCCGCAGTAGATCAGCACCAATCGTTCCTTGTAAAAATGTCAAATAGTCAGGACTACTCACAGCGGCTAACTTTTCTTGGGTAATTGATAACAACTCTTGGGTGTTAATCGGATTACTGCCATTTAAGCCATGGGTTTGTTCAGCATATTTTTCAATACTTTCAAGATGACGTTGCCATAGAACGATATCCTTGCGTTGTTTCTCTTCAAGACGCTCTTGATACCAACCAGAAGCTAACAAGTATTCTTTGGTAAACAGTTGACGAATCTCAGGATCATGAATGGTTTTACCCTCATAGGTTCCAGTAGCCATAATAGTCAACAATGCTTTTAAAGGAGGACAAGCATCCTCAATACTGCCATCATCAATATATTGTTGCGCCACACGCTCATGTGTTTCAACAATATTATTGATCCCATCCACATAATCGTCAAGGCCTTGTAATTCGGGTTTTAAAATCTCATCGGTAAAAACAACAACAGGATTATCAAATAATTTTCCAAAAAAATCATGCACAAAATGTTCGGTAATCCGGTAGCCTAAGCGACTCCCTAGGACTGGCTCGCCGTTATACTCAAAATCTTCTACAGACTCTAAATATTGATTTTTAATCATATACTCGGAGTCTCTCTCTTCAACACTAAGTCGTGTCCAGATCTCAGGAATGAGTAGGCTTACATCATGATCCACACGCATATTAGTACCAATATAACCTGCTGAACTTGAAAACCCTGCATAGCCGGTCACAATAAAGGAAACCAAGGCATTATTTAGGTCAGCGGTCGTCCTCAGCGCATTAAAAGGACCTTTTGTTAAGGCACCTTCACTGCCCGCTCCAGTTGTTGAAGGGGATTTGCCGGTTAATGAACTAACAAAATCCATAAACAATTCTGGCAACTCCTGAAAATGAATCGGATTATAAACGGCCAAAGGTCTAATACCAGGCTCACGCGGATTATTTCGACGCCCCGTTAACACTGCATCGACTGGATGACAAATAGGTGTATCAAGTGCTATTTTTCGGTGCAATCGAATACCCATTTCAGCAATATATTTTCTTGAAGGATCAAGAATATCAACACGAGTCTCTAAATAACGCGGGTTCTTTGATGGCGCACCATCCACTATCCGAGGATGGGCCGATGAACAGACAAATCTATCCGATTTTTTAACACTATCGGTTAAGAGTGAGTGCATTGGCTCCGTAAACTTAGTGAACTTAATCACATCACTAACGACTTCAGATAAACTGTCCCCGACCAATGGTTCATAATTAGCCAAAAAATTTCCCTTTTGAGCTAAATTAAATTCTGTTTGCTTATCATAGCCTGGAATGATCGCATCATCTGGGCGCTGAAATAATCTAAACTCACAATTCTCTATTAATTTCACACTCTCATTAGGAATGGTCTGCGCGCAAAAATCATTAATAATCTCTTTGGGCACAACCACAGAAGCACTTATATCATCTTCCATTTGGATCTTTTCAGCGGCCATAAAATCTTGGCGTAATTTAAATGTCCGCCAACCACCATTCTGATCAAATCCAACACGTAAATAGGAGGCTAATATTTTGTGGTAATTCATCCGTAACTCATGAGCCGGCGCACCATCTACCGTATCGACTGAAAAGAACTGACGCCAATCGTCACCCCACTCAGACCGGTAAAAACGTTTAACCACAAACACTAATGCTAGGATATAAGGCGGTATAGATTTCAGCCACGCATTATATTCATCTGTATGACTAGAAGATCCCGATAATAGCTTAATGACAGAACCTAAACTTCGCTCATCGCTTAAAGGCATACGGCTTGGATCGTGATCCTCATACTCATGCCCTGACTTAAAGCGCCCAGTATAATCTTTATCAAATATCTCCTGAACACTATCCAAATCTTGTTGCAAATCATTGACAAACAAGGGGTTATATAAGATAGCATCCTCAATTGATTTAGAGATTTCAGATTTCCCTCCACCAGATACGGTACAGGGTTTATGACAAAACGTACCTTCAGGATCAGTACCAACTAGATACCAACTGTCTACGCCAGGGTGTTTCTCCATTTCGATCTTATAACCATTGGGCTGCATATAAACAAAACCAGGTTGAAGTCGAATAGAGTGTTTATCACGTCCTTTAAACCAAGTGATGGTTTGTGCATTTAAATCCATACGCAAATCTTGCGGCACATAGATTAATTGAGGATATCTTTTATCAATCCCGTATCCTTCGGACAAAACATCAATAACATCACCAAATTGCATCGCAACATTTTGGAAATCATACCCAGACTGACGAGTAGGGCTCCCAATGCCATACTCTTCACCATGATTTCTACGGCAAAAAGCCAATGCTCCACCGGCATGCTCTTCTTCAGCTAATCCGTATAAATTAGCGGCATAAGTAATTTGAGTTTTAACTTCTTTCTTACAATAACCAAAATAATTATCGGCTATCAGTGTAATAATGACACCTTGATCAGTTCGTGCTGTAAGTTTAAATGCTTGACCGCCATTGTAGAGCTCATCCTCTGTCTGCCAACACATCTCATCACGACGTTGCCGCTCAGTTGCTTCATTCCAATGCGGTAAACCAAGTTCTTGTTTAGTAAAATTAACTAAATGCGGCGCCAGAATCACACAACCGGTATGACCACTCCAGTGCTTTATATCCAAGGCAGCATCATTATCAGGTAAAGCAGGGTTGCCAGCATTTCCAAAAATACTCTCAACAAAATCTAAGTTACTCACTAGACTACCTGGTGCAAAGAAACGCACTTCCATCGATTTTTTGTAATCAAAACCTGGGACTTCTGGGCAAACCGTCGGTCTTAAAAGTAATGATGCAAAGAGTTGAGCCGTTTCGGGCTGATTTGAACAAAAAGGTATAGATAACAGATCAGGTGTTGAATCAATCGCATGCTTTAATAACCAAGCAAAAGTCTCTTTTGGAACTTCTTTTTTATCACCGGCAACGGGTAATCCTCCAGACGCCACATGAAATGAGCCTTTCGTTGTTCTGCGATCACTGGCAGGATTATGTAAAACACCTTGGTTTATTTTGTAACTAGTTACATAATCTGACTTAAAAGTTTGTTCACCTTTAGTGATCGATAACTCTCTGGCGATACCATGGCGATCTAATTCAAAACTAATCGTAGGCAACTGCGGAATCTGCTCTAAATTTAGATCCGACAAATAATCATTTAAAAAATCTTGAATCCGTTGATCTACAGGGTAACGCGTAGAAGCCAATTGACGGCTCTTCTCAAGATAATTACGCATCATATCCTGAGTTGTTAAAGAAATCCCCGATATATCATCATTAGCGTAAACAGGTTGCCCACAAGACGCTAATTTTAGATTTATATATTCATGCAATTCCTCTTGATCTAATACAGACTCACTTTCTTTACCAGATATACCCAAAGCTTGTGACAAATCCATCATTTCACCCAATTTCCCACTCTAATTTAACTAAAAAATTCTTATATAAAAATAAGACGTAAGCTGTAAATATTACAACAGCCCGATCTGTTTTTCAAGGTCACTCATACAACAAACCTATAGTACCCTACTGACCGAGCCGGTGAATTAAAACTAAATTAACTGATGATATAAAATATTATCTAAAAAATAACCTGCCCGAACAAAACGTTAACTAATTGCCTCAAAATATTCATTAGAAGATTTTAACAACAAACCGTATAATCTAATCAAAAAGGGGGTTATATGACATTTTCGCAAGAAGAAATAATAGAATTAAACTTACTTCTTAAATTTAATTTAGATTCCAGACAACTGGGCATTAAAATTCATTCGTCAGCCACTGCTGAAGAAATTTCTGGCATTGAACGATTATTTGACAAAGACCTAGTAACGGCCCCCGATGGTGGCTACCTTACTGATTTAGGACACACCAGCGCTGAACACGCCCAATTACTTTTCAGACTACTTTCACTGCAAACTGAGCCATAAACCACAGCTTTTGTTCGCCAATGCGCTATAGCGCATCCCCAATCTGGATTCACTAAAGTAAATGCCCACTATCAATAACACGACAACTACGCATAAAAGACAACTTAAAAAATTACGTCGTGCACTAGGTATTTTCCAAGGCACTAAATTACTCGCTACACTGCAACGTGAAACCGAAGGTACGGTATCTCATGACCAAGCTAAGCGCGTTACTTACTTGACAGAATTATTTTATAGAATTCACCGCGAAATCCATCATGATTGGCAAGGACAAGCGACTGCTAGTCACCGCCCAGGCTATATGCCTCATGCTCACAAAAGACGTGTTTTCAGAGAAGTCATACAGGGCCTGGTCTTAGAAAATGATCTTAATGAAAATTCTGCGCTATTTGACAACAACGGCTTTGTCATCAGAACCGATAACATCGCTGACAGACTCGCTAACTTTTACCATAAAATGCGCTCTGTTCGTCCTTTTGATTATGGCAACAGGATTACTCTAAATTACTTTATTATTACCCTTGGAAAAATCCCTGCTTTTAAGGCCGTTTACGAACAAGGCATTGATTTCCGTCGCTTAGAAGAAAAGGATACTACTGTCTTACATCACCCTGACAGTTCTATTGCTGAAGTCACTGTTGCCTTTAAACATGCACTCAACCCAACCCTAACTAAGACGCTTGAAAACATAGCAAATCAATACGGTCAATGGCCTGAAAATAAAATCTTTATTTCAGGAATTCCCTTTCTATCCCATACCACAGCTGATGGTATTCGTTGCTTGGTCACCATTAATGGTGCGATAGTTCCACTAGAGAGCATCAAAGACAACATCTTTATCAAAGGCCGCCAATTTGCAGATACCCCCTTAGATACCTCGGATAAAATCATTGGTTATTTACCTGGCACCGAACAACTGAGAACCTCAGAAAAACAAGACATTGATGGCATCGGCCTTTCACAACCTACAGCAGCGCCACTATTTTGTCTTGATGTCAATATGCTTACAGGGCTTCGCTCCCCCAGCCACACTGAATTAGTTGAACTTTTAAAAAGAATTGAAGGTAATAATAAACACGTTATTTTCAGTCTTGCTAACAACCCAACATTGAAAAACAAGCTGCTAAAAGCGGCTAATGGGGATGCTCGGCTCGAACGTAGTATCGAAATTGGCTACAACCGGCTCAATAAAGTCATCAAAAAGTTAAATACCATTGTCGTTAATATTTTTGAACATAAGACCAGCGTCAACAACCCAAAAATATTTATGTGCATGGGCGGTGCCGGTGCGGGTAAAACGGCAGTTGAGGAAATTGCTAAAGCACAATGCAGTGACAATTTTGTTATTGCTTCACTCGATGATTTTCGTAAGCAAAGCGACCTTTATACCGTTTTAACTGCCGCAAACCATCACAGTGATGATTATATTTATGTCGAACCTTTTGCTAATAGGCTTCGTCACCTAGTCGCTGAACAAGCCAAAAAAAATAAAATAAACATACTTTATGACGGGACCTGTATCCCCTATAACCCGCGTTATAAAGATATCATTAATCAATTCTACCTAGCCGGTTTTCATACCGAAATCACTGCTGTCGATGCTTTTCTAGTTAAACCTGTAGGACGAGAAGATGAATTACAACGCTCAGTAGTTGCTGAGAGCGTTAAAGATCGATTTAAATCAACAGGTCGCGCACTTCCTTGGGTAGTAACCATCGACAAACATATTCGTGCGCCTCGCTCTTTCCTGGCGGCTCTGGAGGATCAACAACTAAGCAAAATTTCATTATTTGCTAATGATGGGGCTCGCAATCAACATTATTTAGTTGCTGAAAGTTTTACCTTCAATTCGCAGCAACAAGAAGAAATAAACGATCACCAACGTAATGCTACATTTTCATCTTTCTGTAAAAACTTGATGCTGAACCATCCTGAATCCACACTCAAAAAACTTTCACAGAACCACAATCAGAAAATAGAATCATTGATGAAACTCAATCCCTCACTCATTGAAGAGAATGTTGCTTATTTGACCTACGGAAACCAATACGGTAACCGTGTTTTGATCATCTACAACACACAACGAATAATTGATTTTATTGAGAAAAGCCAACTTAACCCCAATGCTTCTGGAGAAAAAGGTTTATTGCACAAACCTGAATCACTTGCTTTTGATGTTGATCCACAAGGCCAGAAACCCTGGATTAAGCGACTACAGGGAACTCGGAATGCTGACTATGAAACCGATGCATAATGATTATTTATAACGTTAACTTTTCCTTTTAACGTTTGAATCTCTTGCATCGGCCCAACGATAAAGCATTATACTCGCCAAAAGCATTGGAATAGACAGCAGTAATGTGACATATTCGCCAATCATGATAATTCCTAAGGTCACAAATACACTACCAATTACACCGGTAATGCCTACCCAAATAAGAAAATTTATAACTAGCTGCCAAAAAAAATTACGACGATCTTCTTTTTTCATTACAATCCATCATTTCAAGTTAATACAAACAAAACCCTTTCAATCACTAGAAAAAGCGGCACATTAAAAAACTAAATACAACCACCCTATACACCTAAAAATGATTACGCCTATTGCATCATTTTTATTTATAATCAGAAACACTCCTGCAAGACCCTAAATTGACCCTCTAGAACAAATGAAACCATACATCATCATACTCACAGCCACACTCTTAACCGCATGTAGTTTTAATACCATTAAGATCCCACAAGAAAAACAAACTGAACTTTTTTACCTAAAAATCTCTGAATTAGAGGTTCCCCCTCAAGCTTTACGAAAGAATAATACCTCTACACAAACACTTATGGCTGAGCACGATGAGAGCACCCCAACTAGCCAATTACAGACCCACGATGATTATTCTTTAATGGTCTCAAAACCTTTCAACCAATCTTGGTCTCTAATTGAAAAAGTACTGACTTACCATTCCATTCCGATTAAAGACCGCAATCGGAATCAAGGCATTTACCTCATTAGCTTAAATAATTACTTAAAATCACGGCGCGAAAAAGAGAGCCTATTACCCTTTTCACTTACCGACCTATTTACATCACCTGAAAGTGATCAAGAAATTAAAATAATACTTACTCAACAAAACAACGCAACAACTATTACCGCTAAATACAACAATAAAGAAACGCCTAAAAATACACCTGACGGTCAAGAGATACCCACTGATGAATCATTAATTGTTTTACTTAAAACCATTAATGATTCCATTAACAGCAATAAAAGTCCCTAACCTATATTTTCTTTCTATCTGCTTGATCAACATGACTTGAATTTTCGATAAAACTGAACACTAGCTTTCAAAACTCCGCTTAGTCCCAAAAGCCGTTTGCCAATCGAACTCAAATTGCTCTACGGCTGGCTGGACTATAGGCTGACTAAACAAACCTTCAATCACGTTGATGGGTAAAGTAATGGCTCCAACGCCTAGCTTTAAAACATTCAATACCTGCTGAGAATTCTTAAAACTAGCTGGCAATAAGACTGAATTAAGTTGATGACACTCGACTAGATTTTGTAAATCTGAGACTACCGCTACGCCATCTATACCTAAGACATTCATCCGATTAACATAAGGCGCTAAATAATCAGCACCACAGGTGGCCGCAAGGAAACCTTGTTCTGCACTATATATTGCCGTCGCCAAAACAGGAATTTGATACTGTTTCATCTTACGGATTGCCGCTAAACCTATTTCAGTAGCAGGAACTTTTACAACAATATCGTAAGGCAACGCATGTAGCTTTTGAGCTTCTAAAACCATCTCATTGACCGATGCTGAAACCACTTGGATATGAATCCGTGGCCCCGCCTCAAAGAGCGATGAAACTTCGGGCAACAACTCAGTTATACCCACACCTGCTTTAGCTAAAATCGTTGGGTTAGTTGTAATCCCTGTTAACGGGATGCTTTCATTAAATCGAGCGATTTGCGCTAGATCAACAGTATCCAAATAAAATTCAATCATTAAAACGCTCTGTACATAGACATTAAATCACTATAACAACCGAACTTTAAACGAACGCCCTTTGAGTCGTCCTTCTGTTAATTTGGCCAATGCTGCATCCGCAACACCGCGATGAACTGCCACATACGAATGATTTTCAAATAAGTCAATTTTACCCACTTGAGTCCCAGCAATACCTTTATCACCCGTTAATGCACCTAAAATATCCCCTGCTCTAACCTTTTGTTTTTTACCCCCATCAATTTGTATTGTTTCCATCGGCGGTTTATAGGTGTATTGGCCCAAAAGTGTTGTAGCAGGTAATGGTTGGGATTCAACAGTCAGGTTTAGATACTTTTCCAACTGTGAAATTTTATAATGTTCCTTCTCGGCGAATAAACTACAAGCTAGCCCTTTGCTACCTGCCCTGCCAGTACGCCCAATTCGATGCACATGAATTTCAGGGTCACGTGCAATGTGATAATTCATCACCGCATCTAATGAGTCAATATCAAGCCCTCTTGCGGCCACATCGGTTGCAACTAAAATGGATATGCTTTTATTAGCAAAGCGCACGAGTGTTCTATCACGATCCTTTTGCTCAAGATCTCCATGTAACGCCAAAGCACTAAATCCACAATCAACGAGTTGATCTGCTACCTCCTGAGTATCGCGCTTCGTATTACAAAAGACCACAGTAGATATCGAACGATGCTCAAGCAGCAATAATTGTAGCGCTGTGAATCTATAATCCACATGATCTATCTGATAAAAGTATTGTTCAATAGTTCTCGAGTCATGGCCTTCTTCAACTTTAGCCATGATGGGTTGCTTCATAATGCGCTGTGCAATATGCTGTATTTGACGGGGAAAAGTTGCACTAAACAATAAGGTTTGACGCTGACTGGGTACCTGTTCAATGATCATATCTATGGCCGACTGAAAGCCCATGTCCAGCATCCGATCAGCTTCATCAAGCACTAAGGTGTTGACATGCTCTAAATTTAAAGTGCCTCTTCTCAAATGATCTTCAATACGCCCCGGTGTTCCCACAACAATATGAGCACCATGCTCTAATGAACCCACTTGCGGCCCCATGGGTACGCCACCACATAAAGTCAGGACCTTAATATTATGAATCGTACGTCCTAATTTACGCACTTCTTTAGCCACTTGATCGGCTAGCTCTCTCGTTGGACAGATAATTAAAGATTGTACCCGAAAAAATTTAACGTTCAGACTGTGTAATACACCCAATCCAAATGCAGCTGTCTTTCCTGAACCTGTTTTTGCTTGGCCAATAACATCTTTACCCTCAACAATAGAAGGTAACGTCAAGGCTTGAATCGGCGTCATAGATTGGTAGCCTAACGTGGCTACATTTCTAATAATATCAGGGTGTAAATTAAGTGTAGAAAAAAGCTCTTGATTCAAGCTAATATCCTTTTATGAAATGTACAAAAAAATTAGCCTACTAAAAAACACCACAGGTCTAAAGAATACCCATAGTTATTCTTTAGACCTGTCAATTAACCACGTAGGCAAAACATCTAAAAAAAAAGGGCATCGCGAATCGCTCTGCCCTTTCTTCTACGCTCCAAAAGAAGCGAAATCGTTAATGCATAAACCGTAAGTAAATACGCTACCGATCGTTGAATTATTTAAATTACTTGAATGTCCTCAGCTTGAGGTCCTTTTTGACCTTGAGTGACTGTAAATTCAACTTTTTGACCTTCTGCCAACGTTTTGAAACCTGAACCAGAAATGGCGCTAAAATGAGCAAAGACATCTGGGCCTGATTCTTGTTCGATAAAACCAAAACCTTTTGCTTCGTTGAACCATTTAACTGTACCAGTAGTTGTAGACATAATCTATCCTATAATTTTTTCGAAAATATTTAATACCTTAAATAAGGCTATTTAGCTAAAAGTGCTGCTATTAATTATGAAGAACAGAACGAATACTATAGACAGAACATCGAAATGGTGCGCAAACATAAAAAAGTACTTTAAAGCTGCGCTAATTATATACCGCTTTTCACAGTAATCAAATTTTTTTCAGTAACAAATCATTTAATTCTTGTAAACCCTCTTGTTCAAACCCTATGAAAAAACAAATAGATAGCTATTTTTCAGCGATTATGCTCTAATGGCGCGCTTGTAATTGTATCTTATCTTGGTTTTATCCCGTTGTACCCGATCCAGTTTCTTGTGCTTCACTGTAATTCCCTTGGGCTATTTTACAATATTAATTTTAATTCAAAATAAAGGTAATTTCTATTATGGCTACAGGCACAGTTAAATGGTTCAACGAAGCAAAAGGTTTTGGTTTTATTACGCCTTCTGAAGGTAATACTGACGTATTTGTTCATTATTCATCTATAAAAACAGACGGCTTCCGCACTCTAGACGAAGGACAGTCAGTCACTTTTAATACTGAAGATGGCCCTAAAGGTCCTCAAGCAACAGACGTTGAACTTGCATAAACAATAAATACCTGCCTTCCCTGCATCACTATTCCATGCAGGGAAGGTATCTTACTTACACTTACTATTATTATTGAGGATTACATGAAAAAATTGTTCGTTGGTAGCCTACCTCATGACGCCACTGAAGAGAGCATTAAAACTTTATTTGCAGAATTTGGAACCGTACGATCAATAGAAATTGCCAGTGATATCTTTTCAGGTCGAAACAAAGGCTTTGGCTTTATTGAAATGGAAGGACACGAGGCACGTGCGGCAATAGCCGGACTTAACGGAAAAAGCATGGGTGACAAACTTCTTGTTGTCAAATTTGAAGACCCACGCAAACAAGGCCGTGGCGGTCGTCGCCGGTAAAACTACCGTCCCAGCCGATACCTCGACACCTTTAGCTACATCATGCGCGACTGCATTACTTGATTGATCATAAGACGATAGCACACAAAAAATTATCGCCTGAAAAATAACTTTCATCGTCACATTCATGAAAGCCCAACTGACCATCGCGTCAACCTTGCCCCAAAAGCACAAAACCTATTTAAGAGAGTTGTTATGAGTTTTACCCCCTTAGGATTATCTGAGCCCATTCTAAAAGCAATTGCCGATAAAGGCTACTCCACCCCATCCCCCATTCAAGAACAAGCTATCCCAGCTATCATCAAGGGATACGACGTTATGGCGGCGGCACAAACTGGGACGGGTAAAACAGCGGGATTTACTCTCCCCATACTCGAAAGGCTATCTCAAGGACAGCATGCAAAGGCTCACCATGCAAGAGTACTGATTCTAACACCTACACGTGAATTAGCCGCTCAAATTGGCGAAAGTGTCACAAACTACGGTAAACACCTACCGCTTCGATCCACGGTTGTTTATGGCGGCGTTAAGATTAATCCGCAAATCTCAAAATTACGAAAAGGCGTCGATATTCTGGTTGCGACCCCTGGCCGCCTTCTTGATCTACACCAACAAAATGCTGTTACATTTTCTCAGCTGGAAGTTTTAGTCTTAGATGAAGCAGACCGAATGTTAGACATGGGGTTTATTCATGATATTCGTAAAATAATCGCTACTCTACCCAAGAAACGTCAAAACCTGATGTTTTCAGCCACTTTTTCAAACGACATAAGAAAACTTGCCAGAGGACTGGTTAACAATCCTGTTGAAATATCTGTGAGTCCACGCAACACCACCGCAGAAAATGTAACACAATGGATTTGCCCCGTTGATAAAAAACAAAAATCAGCACTTCTTTGTCACTTAATCAACGAAAATAAGTGGCAGCAAGTTCTCGTCTTTACACGAACAAAACATGGCGCTAATAAACTTACCCGTCAACTTGAAGCACACAATATAAAAGCTGCAGCGATTCACGGCAATAAAAGCCAAGCGGCAAGAACCAAAGCACTTGCAGAATTCAAAGATTTATCTACACACGTTTTAGTTGCAACCGATATTGCTGCACGTGGATTAGACATTGACCAACTACCACACGTTATCAATTTCGACCTGCCTAATGTTCCTGAAGATTATGTGCATAGAATTGGAAGAACGGGGCGTGCCGGCTCAAATGGCCATGCCATATCACTCGTGAGCGCCGACGAATTCAAACAATTGTCTGACATTGAACGCTTAATAAAACAAACACTAACCCGTAAGTTAATTGACGACTTCGAACCCATTCACGATGTGCCTGAATCAAACTTGAATCAGCGCCCTACTCAAGCGAAAAAAGCCAAGAGAAGCCACCCTGGAAATAGAGAAGGTCAGCGTGATACTGGGAATACAGCACACCCCAAAAAAAGAAATACGAAACATTATCGCTCTAGAAGAGCACCCTGAATGTGTGACCTAGCAGAACAATAAAAAATTTAAGTTATTTGGTGTTGTTTTTAGTTATGACGCGGTCCAGTTGATTGGCAAAGGCCTGCCTTTCTGTCTGACTCATGGGTGCTGGTCCACCCGTTTGAACACCGCTGGATCGCAAAGTCTCCATAAAATCACGCATCGCCAAACGTTCTCGTATATTCTCAAGCGTATAAAGCTCACCTCGTGGATTTAATGCCAGCCCGCCTTTAGCAACAACTTCAGCAGCCAGCGGTATATCACCGGTAATCACCAAGTCACCAACTGTTAATCGCTTCACAATTTCATTATCTGCAACATCAAAACCATGCGCAACTTGTAACATTTTGATAGTCCGTGAAGGAGGAATACGGATCGCCTGATTAGCAACCAGCGTCAACATTATTTTTGAACGTTCAGCAGCCCGAAATAAAATTTCTTTAACGACTACAGGACATGCATCTGCATCAACCCATATTTGCATAAACTATTAATCCAAACAGATCACAAAAAGAATGGCACATAATGCCGTCAAAAGACATATTGAAGAATGCTATTAGGACTGCAATAGCCAAGCAGTTTCACAACACAAAACAGATGTCGCGAGCACTGAAAAAAAAGCTGAAATGGGGTGAACGAAGGGGCTCGAACCCTCGACAACCGGAATCACAATCCGGGGCTCTACCAACTGAGCTACGCTCACCATAAAATCAAAACTGGTACGCTTGGCAGGATTCGAACCTGCGACCCTCGGCTTAGAAGGCCGATGCTCTATCCAGCTGAGCTACAAGCGCTCTTTTGGTCGGGGTAGAGGGATTCGAACCCCCGACATCCTGCTCCCAAAGCAGGCGCGCTACCAAACTGCGCTATACCCCGAACACTGATACTCAACGACACAAAGCAATGAAACCCTGCTACGAAGCCTGCAAATAATACTGATATTTAAGGCTTCCGTCAATAACTATTTATATGGTCCATCAACATAACACCCATTCAATCATGAGCCAACCAATGCTTCTTTTACAACAACTGGTGCTTAACAGATTCATAAATCGAATCAACCGAGACTTCGGCTTTGACTAGAATCTTTTCTAATTCGGCTAACTTTTCAGCACCGTATCTTTTGTCTCTAATACTGCCAACATTTATATACACATTTAGCGCCGAACTTTTTAGTGCTGCATGGGCTGAAACCACACTAACACCCGCATCAGTAATCACATTAGTGTTCCCTTTTTCAGCCGCTTCCTGACTTAATGAAATTACTTCTGCACTGGCTATTGCACAGGCTAAAGGCACTTCGGTCGCTTCTTTTAACGCCGCCTGTATGGCCGCTGTTCTGCGTTCTTTATCTTCCACGCTCTCTTTAGGAAGTCCATACGCTAGCATAACTTGATTAAACCCCTCTACATCCGCTTTAATCATCGCTGTGAACTTTTCACGTAAAACCTCTGACTTGGCCAGCAAAACCTTCATGTCTGATTCAACGGCGCTGTACTTCGGCTTACCAATAGTCAAATTACAAACCATACTGGTCAATGCAGCCGCAGTGGCTCCCATCACAGCGGCTGCACTTCCGCCACCTGGAGTCGCTTCATGACTAGCCAACTCTTCAAGAAAAAGCTGAATTGATTTATCTTTTATTTCCGTCAAGTTATCTCCCTATTTTAAACCTTACCTAGATATCTTCTATTAAAAATGCAACCTTCTTAGAGTCGGCGCCAAGTAGTCCCATCTGGATTATCCTCTACGACAATACCGTCCGCTTGTAACTCATCACGAATCTGATCCGCTAACTGCCAATCTTTATTTTTTTTAGCCGCGGTTCTTTGATTAATCTTTGATATTATCAGTTGGTCTTCACTAGAGTCACCATCGCTATCTTGTAAAAACGAGTCCGGTAGGTCTTGTAAAATTCCTAGCCCTGCCGCTAATGTTTTTAACGTATTTGCATAAACCCCCACCTCAGCGCTACTTTCTTGTTTTAATTTATTCAACGCAGTCGTCAGAGAAAATAAAACCGCTAAAGCTTCAGGCGTATTAAAATCATCATTCATCGCTTGCTCAAAGACTACCTTATATTCTTCAAGTACTTCCGCACTGGTCATATTTATATTTCTTAATGCGGTATATAAGCGTACGAGTGCCGCCTTAGCATCGTCTAAACTTTCATTAGAATAATTAAGCGGGCTTCGGTAATGACTCGATAAAATAAAATAACGAATCACTTCGGGTTGGTAACTTTCACGAACCTCTTTTAACGTAAAAAAATTGCCCAAAGACTTTGACATCTTTTCATTATCAACACGAACAAAACCGTTATGCATCCAATAGTTAACAAATTGCTCACCGGTACCACCCACTGTTTGTGCAATTTCATTTTCATGGTGCGGAAATTGCAAATCCATACCCCCCCCATGAATATCAAAATGATTCCCCAAACAGCAAGTTGACATAGCAGAACATTCAATATGCCATCCTGGTCGCCCGCGGCCCCAAGGGGAATTCCAGAACGGCTCTCCCGGTTTTACTTTTTTCCACAGCACAAAATCAAGAGGGTCCCGTTTGCTTTTATCTATTGCAACACGCTCTCCTGCCTGTAATGCATCTAATTGCTTACCTGATAATTGCCCGTAATTAGGGAACTTAGAAACCGAATATAAAACGTCACCTGAAGTACTCGTGTAAGCCAACCCTTTTTCAAATAGCAATTGAATCAAATTAATAATTTGCTCCATTGACTGTGTCGCTTTGGGCTCCACATCAGGCGGAAGAACCGCTAATGCGCGCTCATCAGCATGCATCGCATCAATATAAAACTCAGTGAGTGAGGCGATATCTTGCTCATTCTCATTCGCACGCTTGATAATCTTATCGTCAATATCTGTGATGTTACGTACATAGGTCAAATCATATCCTAAATAACGAAAATAACGGGCTACCACATCAAACACTACCATGACCCGCGCATGCCCAATATGACAATAGTCATACACGGTCATCCCACAAACATACATCCCAACTTTACCCGGCACAATCGGCTTAAAGGTTTCTTTTTTCCTTGTCAGCGTATTAAATATTTTCAACATTTTTAATTTTTATAAAAAACAAACGAAATAATTACTTTATTATAGCCTAAAGAAAATTTCGATTGGTATTTGTAAAGCCACCTAAAAGAAATTAGAATAATGATTTATCATCGCTAGTCAGGTAAGTTTTAATGCGTACTTTTCGTTTTTTAATACCTCTACTTTTGTTCACCCCCCTCTTATTGGCTAAGGAAGCAAATATGTCCGAGACTCAAACTAAAGTGAAATTCACGACCAATTTAGGTGCCTTTGTTGTCCAATTAGATACTGACAAGGCCCCTATTACAACGGCCAACTTCATTACCTATGTCACAGAGGGATTCTATAGCGGCACCATTTTTCATCGCATCATTCCTGACTTTATGGCTCAAGGCGGTGGCTTTGATACTGACTTTAACCAAAAAGACGTTCATGATCCCATTGCAAATGAAGCCAATAATGGTCTGGCCAATGATCGCGGAACTCTCGCTATGGCTCGCACCTCAGATCCTGACTCAGCAACCGGTCAATTCTTCATCAATTACAAAAACAATGACTTCTTAAATCATACTAGTCCAACACCTTCAGGTTGGGGGTATGCTGTATTTGGTCATGTTATTGAGGGCATGGATATTGTCGATGCAATGACAGAAATCCCGACAGGAAACCGTAACATGCATCAAGATGTGCCCAAAACAGATATTGTGGTCGAGAATGCACAAATGATTGACTAGTGGCCTAGCACTTGAAAGACGAAATCCTTTTTATTTCTGATCTTCATCTTGCCATTGAGAAGCCGCGAATTACCAAAATTTTCTTAAACTTTCTTAATTCGCGCGCAACTCAAGCCAAAGAGCTTTATATTCTAGGGGATCTTTTTGATGTCTGGGTCGGTGATGACGACTTAACCCCTCCCAACAAAAAAATTAGACGCCATTTAAAAAATCTTACCTTAAACGGAACCCGTGTGTACTTACAACAAGGTAACCGCGACTTCCTACTAGGCACACGTTTTTGTCAAGAAACGGGTGTCATTCTATTGAACGATCATCACCTCTTAGACCTGTATGGCACCAAAACTTTGCTCATGCACGGTGATCTATTATGCACGGATGATATTGGCTATCAAAAATTTAGGACGTTGTCACATACAGCGCATTGGAAACAAGAAAAGCTAGCCTACCCCCTGTGGTTGCGTTTAATCGCTAGCCGTTGGTATCGATTTAAAAGCTTATTACACAAACGAAATTATACTGAAGATATCTTGGATGTTAACCAAACCGAGGTGGTCAAAACGCTTAAAAATCACAGTAGTTTTCGTTTAATTCATGGCCATACCCATCGACCCGCTGTACATCAATTTACGATCGATAAAAAACCTGCAGAACGCTTTGTACTGGCAAACTGGACAGTTCAACAAGGCAGCGTTTTATGTTGGTCCCCAACAGGTCATCACATTGAATCCCTACACCCTTAACACTAACTCTTTGGGATCGTTAGCACCTGCCCAATCTTAATAACATTATTCTTCAGCGCATTAAAATTCTTTAATTTTCTCATGCTAACACCATAACGAACGGCTATCTCTGATAAGGTTTCACCCCGAATAATTTTATGCTTACTTAATCTCTTAATCGCTGCTCGTTCATCTATGGCCAAATGAACTGGCGTCACATCCTGGTAATATTTATTAACTCCCCGAAAAATAGCCTCCGCAATTTTATTTTGATACTTCGGTGACTTCAGCCTTCTTTCTTCTGTAGGATTTGATATATAGGCTGTTTCAATCAACACAGAGGGTATATCGGGTGACTTCAGTACAATAAATTTAGCCGATTGCACGCTACGTTTATGCAACTTAACAATTCCGTTCAATTCTCCCAAAATCTTTTTAGCCGCTACCGTGCTCATATCCTGTGTTGCCGTTTGCGATAAATCTAATAGCACCGAAGCTAAAACATCCTCTTTATCATCAAGACTGACTCCCCCTACCAAGTCAGAAGCATTTTCCTGATTCGCTAACCACCGCGCCGCTTCACTTGATGCACCACCTCTTGAAAGTGTGTAAACGGACGCGCCACGTACTTTTGCATTGTGAAATGCATCGGCATGAATGGATATAAATAAATCAGCTCTCGATTGTCTAGCAATTTTAAGCCGTTTTCTAAGCCCCACATAATAATCACCTTTACGAACTAAAAATGCACGCATCCCTGGGCGTGCATTAATTTTAGCAACTAATTTTTTGGCAACAGCCAAAACTACTTTTTTTTCCTGAACGCCATGCGGCCCGTGTGCGCCGGGGTCTTCACCGCCATGCCCAGCATCAATTGCAACCACCATCTCTTTTGCACGACTCTTAATAATCTGCTTAACAATTGGCTTTATGACTGGCGCACTCTTAGCTTTACCCGTGTCAAATAAATCAATCACTAAACGGTGCCCGTATAAATTACTCGGTTTTAAAATGAAGCTTTTCGGTTTAACCCCTTTTTTTAAATCCATTACGATTCGTAAATCGATTTGGTTACGGGCACCACTACGAATTCGATAAAGTAAATTATGATCAGCCGCCGGTTGTAAAAGATGCTTACCTAATTTTGCATTAGCGATGTCGACAACTAATCGATCAGGATTTTGCAAGGTAAAAACTTGATGTCTTGGCTGCGCCGTTGTATCAAAAACTAATCGTGTATGATCCGGGGCAGACCAAAATCGTAGGTCTGCTATTTGCAGTTGTTTTGCAGCGACCAGAGTAGGCACAAGTAATAAGCCCACGAAATATATTATGCACGCAATAAATTTATACATTCTAAGATCAATTCATTCTCTTTATAAAACCCAATTTCAAACACTCTGTTGCTAATCTAACAATTCAAGTGAATGACCTACCTCACCCGAGCAGAGCTTAAAATGACAATCGGGTTGGGGTAAATAACCAAAACCCATTTCAGGCCACTCTATAAAACAATAAGCTTCTTGCTGTAGATAATCCCTTATACCGATCCATTCAAGCTCTTCAGGATCTTTGACTCGATATAAATCAAAATGAACTAGACGGACTCCGCCAGCCGTATACTCTTCCACCAAAGTATACGTGGGACTTTTAACAATTCCCTCATAGCCTAAGGAACGAAGAATGCCTCTAACCAATGTGGTTTTCCCCGCCCCTAAATCACCGGTTAAGAAAACTAATCGAGCATCCCCTAGAGACTTAAATAATGTGGCTCCGTATTGCTCTGTTTCTTCCGTTGTTTTCAATAAAATGGTCATTATTCATTTACGACTGTTCTAATAAAAGGCATCAAATCACTTGCAAGTAGTCCACGCTCACCCTGCAAAGCGGCCTTGTCGCCTGCTCTACCATGTAAAAAGGCACCACAAACTGCAGCATCCATTAACGGCATTTTTTGCGCTACCAAAGCAGCTATTATACCGGTTAATAGATCACCCATTCCACCGCAAGCCATACCCGGATTACCTGTCATCGTTACTTTTGTGATGTTCCCATCGGTAATAATCGTCCCCGGACCTTTAAGTAAGACAATCCCCCCATATTTGGCCTGAATATTCCTAGCTGCAGTATATCGGTCTCGCTGAATCTCATCAACCGAACAATGCATTAACCTTGCGGCTTCACCAGGATGCGGTGTTAAGATCCAATTATTGCTAAAGCTCCCCCGTTTAGCTAAAATATTTAATGCATCTGCATCAAGAATTTTAGGTTGTTGCGTGGCCAAGCTAACCTCAAACAATGACTCTCCCCAGTTTTTCTGACCCAACCCCGGGCCTATTGCAATTACGCTCCCTTTATTTAGTACCGCAGAGAGTGCCTGACTTTGCTCCACGCCATGAACCATTATCTCAGGACACCTATGGACCATGTGCCTCGCATGATCTCTCCGCGTCGCCACCGATACTAACCCTGCTCCAGCTCGGGTTGATGCCTCAGCGGCTAATTGTATAGCGCCATGATAACCATAATCCCCACCAACCAAGACCACATGACCAAAATTCCCTTTATGCGCATAACGATTACGAGTAGGCAAAGAAACATGAGAGGTTAATACCGCTTGCCGCTGACAACAGCCAAAGACTCCCCGAGGTATAGCCAACGCGGAAAAAAATAATTCCCCGCAAAAAGCACTGGCTTGACCGGTAACCATCCCTTTTTTCAAACCAATAAAAGTGATTGTTTGCTGTGCAACAACAGCACAAGGCATTGGTTGACCGGTATCGGCATTTAATCCAGAGGGAATATCAATTGCAACAACCGGTCTACCCGATTTGTTGATATGCTCTATTAGCGTTTCAAATTGCCCAGAAACTGTGCGCGATAATCCTATCCCTAATAAAGCATCAACGATAACATCACAGTGTAAGGTCACCGCTACATTCTGTGTTTCTATTGCACCGCCTGATAATAAATATTCATCCAGTGCCAAACGTGCATCACCAGTAACCTTTGCTACTGGACACAGTAAAAAAACAACGGGCTTTAACCCTTTCTTAAGTACTTCATTCGCCACCACAAAACCATCACCACCATTATTACCCGAGCCACAAAAAACATGAATAATACAAGCGTCGGGGTAATAAATATCAATCAAATCAACTACGGCTAGTCCAGCCCTTGCCATTAAAGAAAAACCATCGATACCATATTCTGCAATAGCAACACGATCTAATTCCTGTACTTGCTTAGCACTGTATAATTCCGAAGGCAATTGTTTAAGATCATTACTTGCCACTGCCCTAACTCCTTAACCGCCATCAAAACAATTTCATTCATCATAGGGTATTAACTGTCCCACAGCAATCAAAGCGGTATACTGTCAATTTTAGACCCCTTTCACCCAATCAATCATGGCAACACTAAACCGACACAGCCTCACTCAAAACATTAAAAAATGGGGCGTGGAACTGGGTTTCCAACAAGTGGGGATTTCCGATACATCACTGACAGAGGCAGAACAACACCTCGATAACTGGATAAAAAAAGACTATCACGGTCAATTGCATTACATGGTCAAACATGGCAAGAAAAGAAGTGATCCAGAATTACTAATTCCAGGGACTAACAGCATTATCTCTGTTCGCATGGACTACTTACCTGAAAATCAAAAAGACATACATACCGCCTTAGCAAGTGCTGAAGACGGCTTTATTTCACGTTATGCTTTGGGTCGAGATTACCACAAAGTCATTAGAAATCGATTACAAAAACTATGTTCTCGGATTGAAGAAGAAATTGGTCCTTTTGGGTACCGAGCCTTTGTCGATAGCGCACCGGTACTTGAAAAAGCCATTGCTGAAAAAGCAGGGCTAGGCTGGATTGGCAAGCATACTAATCTGATTAATAAACAGGCTGGATCGTGGTTCTTTTTAGGCGAGATCTATACTGACCTTGAATTGCCCATTGATTCTGCAACCAGTTCACACTGCGGTGACTGTGTAGCTTGTATTGATATCTGTCCTACGCAAGCGATTATTGCGCCTTATCAACTGGATGCTAGGCGATGCATATCTTATTTAACCATTGAACTTCACGGTTCTATTCCCGAGCCATTACGTCCTTTAATTGGCAATAGAATCTATGGTTGCGATGATTGTCAACTCATATGCCCTTGGAATCGTTTTGCTAAAACGACTCAAAACCCTGATTTTAATCCCCGACATAATTTAGATTCGAGCCAACTCGTTAATTTATTTTCTTGGGATGAAACAACCTTTCTTAAAAAAACAGAAGGCTCTGCCATTCGACGTATTGGCCATCATCGTTGGTTACGTAATATTGCAGTTGCCTTAGGTAATGCAAAACCCCGTCAGTTAATTACACAAGCACTATTAAAGCACCGCGATAATCCTTCAGAGCTTGTCCAAGAACATGTCCGCTGGGCACTAAAGCACCAACAGAGCACCCGTAACCGTCCTATTAAAGACTCGGAGGAGCCGGCGCTATAACCTGACGACTGCCATTAGATTCAGGCGATGTCACCACCCCTGCTGCTTCCATATCTTCAATTAAACGTGCAGCACGGTTATACCCCACCTTAAAGCGCCTTTGCACACTAGAAATAGAAGCTTTTCGCGTTTCAGTGACAAAGCTCACAGCTTGATCATAAATAGGATCTGCCTCACTCTCAATATGGCCAAAGACGCTACCAAGTTGATCAGCCGTATCATTAACGACTAAATCCAAGTAATCTGTCGGGCCCGTTTCCTTCAGAAAAGAAACAATTTGATGAACCTCATGATCGTTCACAAATGCGCCATGGGCTCGGATTGGTAAACTCGTACCCGAGGGCATAAATAGCATATCCCCATTGCCTAACAAGGATTCCGCACCTGCTTGATCAATAATCGTTCTAGAGTCAATCTTAGATGAAACCTGAAAAGAAATACGAGAAGGGACGTTTGCTTTAATCAACCCGGTCAAGACATCCACAGAAGGCCGTTGGGTAGCCAGAATCAAATGCAACCCAGAAGCACGTGCTTTTTGAGCTAACCGAGCGATAAGTTCTTCTACCTTTTTACCCACAATCATCATCATATCGGCTAATTCGTCGATAACGATAACTATATTAGGCAAGGGTTCTAAAACTGGGTGCTCTTGGTTTTCTACTAAGCCCATCTCAGGTTTAAATAAAGGATCTTTAATGGGCTCCCCACGGGCCTCAGCCTCTTTGACCAGTTTATTAAAACCCTCAACATTTCGAACACCCAGCAAAGACATTAATCGATACCGCCTTTCCATTTCAGCAACCGACCAACGTAGCGCATTGGCCGCATCTTTCATATCTGTCACAACAGGTGTTAATAAGTGGGGAATGCCTTCATAAACAGACAACTCAAGCATTTTGGGGTCGATCATAATCATTCGCACATCGGCAGGCGTAGATTTATACAACAAACTTAAAATCATGGTATTGATGGCAACTGATTTTCCAGAGCCCGTTGTTCCTGCTACCAATAAATGAGGCATTTTAGCTAAATCTGCAATGACTGGAGTACCTGAGATATCCTTACCTAACGCCAACGTTAACGCTGAATTAGATTCTTGATAAACCGATGACGAAAAAATCTCACGTAATGAAACCATTTCTCGCTCTTTGTTAGGGATTTCAAGACCAATAACGGTTTTACCGGGAATTATCTCAACAATCCGAACACTGGTGACAGACAACGCCCTTGCAAGATCTTTAGCTAGACCACTAATACGACTCACTTTAATTCCAGCAGCTAGCTGTAATTCAAAGCGCGTTACAACAGGCCCTGGGTTTACAGCGACCACATTCACGTCGACATTGAAATCGATTAAAATATTCTCAACCAATCGAGACATGTCTTGTAAGGCACTCTCAGAATATCCTTTTGTGGTGTTAAAATACTGATCTAAAAGGGATAATTGAGGTAAGCCCTCATTCGCCGCGGGTATCTTTTTGACCTTCCGACGACTTAGATGCTTTTTAGCAGGGAATGAGCTAAATGTCATAGGAGGATCAATGACATCTACTGATGAAGGTTCAATCAGAGTCATTACCGGTTCAATATTACTCGTGGATTCAAAACCCCCTACTGTCGGTTCAACACGGGCTTTATTAGCTCTTGAATTTCTCAGCAGATTCGGTTTTTGGGTTCGTGACGAACCGACTCCTGAAATATCGTCTACGACTTTTGTGGTACGTTGAAAATAGGATTTAACATACACATTGCACCGAACGCCCCAGACATTAATTTTTTGCGCTAAAAATCGAATAATTAATAATGCATATTTACCAACACCATCAATAACAGCTAGCCATGACAAATTGGTTAACAATGTGACTCCGCCAAGCAAAATGGATAACAGCACTAAAGTGACTCCTGAATGGCCTAAAATCACGACCAACAAGTTTCCTAACTCCTCACCTATAATACCCCCTGCTCCATTTGGCATTGGAAAACCTAAACGTAGAATATACAAATACGCTAACGTCGAAATGGCCAGGCTTGATAAGACAAAACCACTCCAATGTGACCCGACCCCCCAATGCGTTTGACGAATCGACCGCCCAACGAATAATTGATACCCATGCCAAGCAATCATCACCGGGAAAAAGAATGCACTAAGCCCTAACAAACTGAATAAAAAATCTGCAACCCATGCACCCATAACGCCACAGGCATTATTGATCGAACCGCCACTACCACTGTGTGTCCACCCAGAGTCTTCATAACTAAACGTTACCAAGGCAATAAAAACAAAAGCCGCCCAAGTGAGAAAGACTATAACGCCCATTTCACGCAAACCTGTTGAGGTATTTTCTTTAATTATCGCAGCCATGCTATTTCTAATTTAATATCCATTTTTTAGTTATATATAACAGTATCATAGGATCTTTTTATTTCATAGCACATTAACTTAATCACACCTCAAAAGAAAACTTTTGGAGACTAATTTATAAAAATTTAATCTCAAACTTTACCTAATCGACTGTCATCGTCATAATATGCAAAAAATTGCTTAACATCGATCTTTGTGGAGAAAATCTAAATGAGCACAACCAAACATTGTCGCCTACTTATCTTAGGTTCTGGCCCTGCCGGTTACACTGCAGCTATTTATGCCGCACGCGCTAACCTTAATCCAGTACTCATCACTGGAATGCAACAAGGCGGGCAATTAACCACCACCACAGATGTTGACAATTGGCCTGGTGACAATAACGGTGTTCAAGGCCCAGAATTAATGGACCGTATGCGCCAACATGCCGAGCGCTTCAATACCGAACTGTTATTTGATCACATTCACACCGTTGACCTTAACAACAAACCATTCACCTTAACTGGGGATTCTGGCGTCTATAGTTGTGATGCATTGATTATTTGCACGGGTGCATCTGCTAAATATTTAGGTCTTGATTCTGAAGAAGCTTTTCAGGGCCGTGGCGTATCCGCATGCGCAACCTGCGATGGCTTTTTCTACAAAAACAAACCTGTAGCCGTTATCGGCGGTGGTAATACAGCCGTTGAAGAAGCTCTATACCTTTCTAATATCGCCTCAAAAGTAACCGTAGTGCATCGACGAGATAAATTTCGTTCAGAGAAAATTTTAGCGGATAAATTATTAGAACGCGCCAAAAACGGTAACGTTGACATTGAATGGGATCATAATTTAGATGAGGTCTTAGGCGATGACATGGGGGTCACCGGAATCCGAATAAAAAATAGCCTAACCACAGAAACTAAAAACATTGACGTTCACGGTGTTTTCATTGCTATTGGTCATAATCCAAATACTGAAATGTTCAAAAATCAACTGGCCATGGAAAATGGCTATATTACTGTCAACAGTGGTATTTCAGGCAATGCAACAGGGACTAGCATCCCGGGTGTTTTTGCCGCCGGTGATGTCATGGACTCTATTTACAAACAAGCCGTCACCTCTGCAGGCTCTGGCTGCATGGCTGCACTCGATGCAGAAAAATACCTGGACGAACTTGACGAAAACTAAAGCTATCTGTACTTTTAATTAAGTGAGCAGGAGTCTTTATGCTCACATACCTGGACCCCAACCTTCCAGAGCAACCCTTTCCAAGAGTTAAACACGCTTTAAAAGATCCCGATGGCTTAATTGCTGTCGGAGGTTGCCTAAGTCCTGAAAGGCTGATTAACGCCTACAAACACGGTATTTTCCCATGGTATAACCCCGGCGACCCGCTATTATGGTGGTCACCCAACCCCAGACTCTGCCTTTTACCCAACCAATTTAAGCCCTCAAAAAGTTTGCAACGCTTAGCCAGAAAAAATAATTTCACCGTCCGTATTGATCAATCCTTTAATGCGGTCATAAAAGCCTGCGCAATGCCCCGAAAAACCCAAACCGAAACGTGGATATCACCGGAAATGATTAACGCCTATCAAACTCTACATAATATTGGGGTAGCACATTCTATTGAAGTGTATCGTAATAATACGTTGGTAGGCGGCCTTTACGGTCTCGGTATAGGACAAGTTTTTTTTGGTGAATCCATGTTCCATACTGAAAGTAATGCCTCAAAATTGGCGTTCTATTTTTTAATTGGGAAACTTCGCGAATGGAACTACCAACTCATCGACTGCCAAGTTAAATCAGAGCACTTAATAAACTGGGGTGCCCAAGAACTTCCTCGTGATGAATTCATTGCTTTAGTTAATCAATACAGCACCAGATATACCGCTGTAGACGCTTGGAGAAAAATAGCACATGACTAATATCCCCGTCATTGATGGTGTTGAGCACCCTTGCAACTATCAAAATGAAAAACAAGCCCGTCTACTCTATGTGCACCCTGAATTACCCCCCATTAACAATCTATACACACATTTAATTACTCTGGGCTTTAGGCGTAGTGGAGAACAGTTATACCGACCTCATTGCCACCATTGCCAAGACTGTATTTCATTAAGGGTACCGGTTAATTTATTCAAACCCTCAAAAAGCCAAAAACGAATTATCAACAAAAATACGCAAACAACAACACGATTAATTCCTGCCGCTTTTAACGAACAACATTTTAAAATTTACCTCCGTTATCAAAATAGTCGCCACCCCGACGGCGAAATGAGTCAACTCTCAAAAGATGACTACTTGAATTTCTTAACCGGACCTTGGTGTAATACCTTGTTTATGGAAATACGGATAAATAGCACACTTGTCGGCATTGCCGTTATCGATCAAATCGACAGTGCGTTTTCAGCCGTTTACACCTTCTACGACCCTGATTTCCAACATTTCAGCTTAGGACATTTTGCTATCCTGAAAATGATCCACTATGCATCATGCCAAAAACTAACCTGGGTCTACCTCGGATATTGGATAGAGCCTTGTCAGAACATGGCCTATAAAGCCAATTACCGACCGATAGAGGCCTTTACTCATGACCAATGGCATTTGTACCAAAAGGGTGAGCCAATTAGCCGATAGCCGCTATAACCTCTTTTTAAAAAAGGCCCTTGCTTTTTAAGGACTGTCTATCAGACAAGTACAATGTTATAATTAATGATTAAATTAACTACGGTGCGCAACACAAATGGCAAAAGAAGATCAAATTGAAATGGAAGGCAAGGTAATTGACACGCTACCTAACACCATGTTTCGCGTGGAACTAGAAAACGGTCACGTTATTACTGCTCACATATCAGGGAAAATGCGTAAACATTACATCCGCATCTTAACCGGCGACCAAGTCAAAGTTGAAATGACCCCTTATGATCTTACCAAAGGTCGAATTACTTTTAGAGGCCGTTAAACACCGTTATTTTTCTACGGCCAGCGAGTCAAGTGCTACTAAATCTTTACTCTTAACGTCTAACGAAAGATCGTCCTCTCGAACTGAGATCTGCACATGACCACCTTGTGCTAACTTGCCAAACAATAATTCATTAGCCAACGGCGACTTAATTCTTTCTTGAATAAGTCGCGCCATAGGCCGCGCGCCCATTTTAGTGTCGCATCCGTTATAAGCTAACCATTGCCGAGCCTCTTCGTCCAACAGTAACGTTACGTTTTTTTCTGTCAATAAACTTTCCAGTTCAAAAATAAACTTATCAACAACATGCCTAATAATTGAATTACTCAAGGGCTTAAACTGAATCACCGCATCTAAACGATTACGAAATTCAGGACTGAATGTTTTGTCAACGACTTTTCGGCTATCCCCTGCATGCTCTTGCTGGGTAAAACCAATTGATGCTCGCGCCCCTTCCTCTGCACCGGCATTAGTCGTCATCACTAAGATAATATTACGGAAATCAGCTTTTCTGCCATTATTATCCGTCAAAGTACCGTGATCCATTACTTGCAAGAGTAAATTAAAAACATCAGGGTGGGCTTTTTCAATCTCATCCAGTAATAAAACCGCATAAGGGTGCTTATTAACCTGCTCAGTCAACAAGCCACCTTGATCAAAACCAACATACCCTGGCGGTGCGCCAATTAATCTTGATACAGTATGACTTTCCATATACTCCGACATATCGAAGCGAATAAGCTCAACACCGAGAACCTTAGATAACTGTTTTGTAACTTCTGTTTTTCCAACACCGGTAGGACCAGAAAACAAAAAAGAACCAATTGTTTTAATCGAATCACGAAGACCAGCACGCGACAATTTAATCGCCGATGATAGCGCAGAAACCGCTTCGTCCTGACCGTAAACAAGTAACTTAAGATTTTTCTCTAAATCCTCTAAAACACCTTTATCACTAGACGATACATTTTTCTCAGGAACACGTGCGATCTTAGCGATAATGGCTTCAACCTCACTGGGACTAATAGAAGCTAATCGTTCTGATGAAGGTAATAAACGCTGCTGCGCCCCTGCTTCATCAATCACGTCAATGGCTTTATCCGGCAAGCATCGATCAGTGATGAATCGGTCAGATAAGTGCGCTGCCTGCTCTAGACTTTTCAAGCTATATTTAATCTCATGAAACTCTTCAAATCGAGATTTTAAACCTTTCAAAATTTCAATCGTTTCTTCTACACTTGATTCAGTCACATCAACTTTCTGAAAACGACGTGCTAAAGCGTGGTCTTTTTCAAAAACACCTCTGTATTCTTGATAAGTCGTAGAGCCAATACACCGTAGTTGCCCGGATGCTAAAACAGGTTTAATTAAATTAGAAGCATCCATCATGCCACCAGAAGCCGCTCCCGCACCAATAATGGTATGAATCTCATCAATAAAAAGAATCGCGTGCGGTTCTTTCTTTAATCCGGCTAACAGTGCTTTCAAACGCTTTTCAAAGTCACCGCGATATTTTGTTCCTGCCACTAAAGAACCCATATCTAATGAGTAAACAACACTATCTAATAAAAATGCAGGGACGTCCTCTTCGACAATCATTTTAGCCAACCCTTCTGCAATCGCTGTTTTACCCACACCAGCATCACCGACTAACAAAGGATTGTTTTTTCGACGACGGCAAAGGATTTGCAAGGTTCTTGCAATTTCTTCACTACGTCCAATTAAAGGATCAATTTTCCCTTCGAGAGCCAACACATTTAAATTAGTTGCATATTTCTGTAAAGACCCTGTCGCTTCGTCTTCATTATTATTTTTTGGGTCTACAGATTTTGCATCTTCGCTGTTCTTCTCACTCGTGCCATGAGAAAGATAATTAACAATATCTAAACGCGTTACATCATATTTACTTAACAAATAGACCGCGTGTGAATCCTGTTCACTAAATAAAGCAACCAACAAGTTAGCACCGTCAACTTCTTTTTTATTGGAGGACTGGACATGAAAAACCGCACGCTGTAATACGCGTTGAAAGCCCAGTGTTGGCTGTGTTTCACGCCCAGAATCTTTCTCTAAAAGAGAAATAGTATCATTAATAAATTGTTCAATATCCGCTTTAAGCGCGCTAACATTACAGTCACAGACGGCCAGCACCTCGGTGGCTGATTCATTTTCAATGAGCGCTAATAATAAGTGTTCGACTGTTATGAATTCATGATATTTAGCATGCGCTTGTTTAAACGCCTGGTTCAAGGTATTTTCTAGTTCTTTACTTAACATAATTCAAATTATACTTTTTCCATTGAACATTTAAGGGGGTGCTGATGCTCTCGAGCATGCTGATTAACCAATTCTACTTTTGTTTCAGCAACATCTTTAGAAAAAACACCACAAATACCAACACCTCGAGTATGCACATGCAACATCACACGTGTCGCCTTTTCTTCAGTCATTGAAAAGAAATGTACCAAAATATCGACCACAAAGTCCATAGGCGTAAAGTCATCATTCAATAAAACAACTTTGTACAAGGGCGGCTTCTTTAATTTAGGGATGACATCTTGAACAGCTAAATCGCCACTACTATTGTCATTAGGATTAATATCAGACATAAATACCAAAAAATAATTCAACGATTATCGTCAAAGAAAGTCGTGAAATGTTAAAATTAAATTATATCTCAAATTTGTTTTTTAGCTATTGCTACATAATCTTTTTATTTCATGACCGAACCTAATCCGATTTGGAAACCCCACGTTACTGTTGCTGCAGTCATCGAAAAAAACCAACAGTTTCTAATGGTAGAAGAGCACTGTTCTGGACAATTGGTTTTCAATCAACCGGCAGGACACCTAGAAGACGGCGAAGACCTTATTACGGCTATCAAACGTGAAGTGCTGGAAGAAACCACCTGCCAATTTGTACCCTCTGCAGTGATTGCCATTCAATTGTGGCGAAAAAACATCCAATTCCCGACATTTTTACGGGTCTGCTTTACGGGAACCGTTTCTGAACCCAACCCATCACTTTCTCTAGACGACGGCATTGTTGCGACCCACTGGCTAGACTACGATCATTTAAATCTTCACCCCAAACAATTACGCAGCCCTTTAGTCCTTGAATCTATAGACCACTACTTATCCGGACAACGCATACCTTTAACTTTGCTTAACTCATTAATAAACGTATGACTAAACATATTGTCGTAGGCATGTCCGGTGGCGTTGACTCCTCCGTAACAGCCCTAAAACTGGTTGAACAAGGCCATCAAGTTACCGGCTTGTTTATGAAAAACTGGGAAGAAGATGACGGCACCGATGAATGTACTGCATTAGCTGATATTAAGGATGCTCAACAAGTTTGTGACACCCTTAACATTCCCCTTAAAACTGTTAACTTTGCCAGTGAATATTGGGACCAGGTTTTTGAAATATTCCTTGAAGAATATAAATCAGGTAGAACGCCTAACCCCGATATTCTTTGCAATAAACATATTAAATTTAAGGCTTTCCTCGATTATTCTTTTAATCTGGGCGCTGACTATATCGCAACTGGACACTATGCGCGCGTCACCCACGAAGAAGGTCGCTATTTTTTACGTAAAGGGCTTGATCCCAACAAAGAACAAAGTTATTTCTTGTATACGCTCAACCAATCGCAATTAGCCAAAATACTCTTCCCTATTGGCGATATTCATAAACCTGAACTACGCGAATTAGCTAGTCGATCTGGCTTTGATAATCATCAAAAAAAAGACAGTACCGGAATTTGTTTTATTGGCGAACGCAAGTTCACTCAATTCTTAAAACGTTATCTAGCCACGCAGCCCGGGGAAATGCGCACCCCTGAAGGCCAATTGGTCAGCACCCATCAAGGCCTAATGTATTATACAATAGGTCAAAGACAAGGCCTGGGCATAGGAGGCGTCAAGGGTGCATCTGAAGAACCTTGGTATGTGCTCAACAAAAACTTGAGCAATAACACGCTCATTGTGGGTCAGGGGCATAATCATCCATTACTGTTTCATAATTCTCTGACCGCCAGTCAATTTGACTGGGTTAGCGAAAAACCACCCACGAGCATTCGATCCTGCACGGCTAAAATACGCTATCGCCAAGCAGATCAGATCTGCCAAATTGAACCACTATCTACGGATCGTTATCGCGTCACTTTTGAAGAACCTCAACGCGCTATCACACCGGGTCAATCCGTTGTCTTCTATGATCAAGACATTTGCTTGGGCGGCGGAATCATTGACGCTGCTGAAAACAGATAACACTTAAACGATCCACCTTAAAATACGATATAAAATATAACAGGAAAATAAATGAGCCAATCTTCTCTTTTTGCTATTTCACCCATTGACGGTCGCTACGCAGACAAAGTGAATGAATTACGCCCTATCTTTAGTGAATACGGGCTCATTCGCTATCGCGTTCAAGTTGAAGTTAACTGGCTAAAAGCCCTCGCGGCACAACCCGAAATCACTGAAGTCCCTACGCTAAGCGCGAAGGCCCTCGACGTTCTTGATTGCATCGTTAACCAATTTTCAGAAACTGATGCTGAACGTATCAAAACGATAGAACGAACAACCAACCACGATGTAAAAGCTATTGAGTATTTTCTAAAAGAATGTATTCAAGATAATAACGAATTACAACAAATCAATGAGTTCATCCATTTCGCCTGTACCTCAGAAGATATTAACAACCTCTCTTATGCTTTAATGCTCAAGGAAGGACGTGACGTGTTATTAAACCACATCGATACCTGCATAAGCGCCATCAAAAATCTTGCCACCAGTACGGCAACACAACCGATGCTATCAAGGACGCATGGCCAATCTGCAACCCCTACGACCACAGGCAAAGAATTTGCCAATGTCGTTGCACGATTACAACGCCAACGCCAACAGCTCATCCAAATCAGTCTTTTAGGTAAAATCAATGGTGCCGTAGGTAATTATAACGCCCATCAAGTCGCGTATCCTGAGGTTAATTGGCCTGATTTTTCAGAAAACTTTGTAACCTCTCTCGGACTTTCCTGGAACCCTTACACCATTCAAATTGAACCTCACGACTATATTGCTGAATATTTTCATACGGTCTCTCGTTTCAATACTATCTTGCTTGATTTTGATCGCGATATCTGGAGTTACATCTCACTGGGGTATTTCAAACAAAGAACCATTGCCGGCGAAGTAGGATCCTCAACAATGCCTCATAAAGTTAACCCGATTGATTTTGAAAACTCGGAAGGTAACTTAGGACTGGCTAATGCTATTTTCTCTCATTTATCAGAAAAACTCCCTGTTTCAAGGTGGCAACGTGATCTCACAGACTCCACCGTACTCAGAAATATCGGCGTTGGTTTTGCACACACAGTGATTGCTATTCAAGCGACCTTAAAAGGCATTTCAAAATTACAAATTAATGCCGACACGATCAACAACGACCTTAATGATAACTGGGAAGTACTGGCTGAACCGATTCAAACGGTAATGCGTCGGTATCAAATTGAAAAGCCTTATGAAAAACTCAAAGAACTCACTCGAGGACACAAAATAGGACAGCAAGAAATCCAGCAATTTATTATAAAACTTGATATTCCAGAGCATGCAAAAGAATCCTTGCTCACATTAACGCCTCACAATTATATTGGATATGCCGCGTCGTTAGCCAAAGCTATTGACTAAATAAATAATGTTAGGGTATATACTTACCTTCTCGTTTATCGATTAAGGCTTCAGTTTGCTCAATTTTATTTGGCTATTTTTCTTTATTGTTGCTTTTCTAACAGCCGCAATAAAGCTGGTCTTTCTGGGTGACCAGAATATTTTTAACGAACTGATAACCGCCATGTTTGCCATGGCCAAAACAGCGTTTGAGATTTCTTTAGGCTTAACCGGTATTCTTTGCCTATGGCTTGGGATCATGCGAATAGGTGAACGCAGCGGTTTTATTACACTACTCACACGCGGACTTTATCCTTTATTTCAACGCCTGATGCCTGAAGTCCCCAAAGACCACCCCGCATTAGGTGCGATTGTCATGAATATGTCAGCTAACGCCTTAGGTCTTGATAATGCCGCTACCCCTTTAGGCATAAAGGCAATGAAAGAATTACAAACACTCAACCCAGAACCCGAAACAGCGAGTGATGCTCAGATACTATTCTTAGTCATCAACACCTCTTCGGTCACCTTATTTCCAGTCACCATCTTTGCATACCGTGCTCAACTGGGTGCTTTACATCCCAGTGATGTCTTTATACCTATTTTACTGGCCACCTACATTTCCAGCATCGTAGGCTTGTTAGCCGTTGCCTTTATGCAAAAAATAAACCTTTTTGATAAAATCATTTTAAGTTACTTAGGCGGGTTTACCTTGTTATTGAGCAGCTTATTAATTTACTTCTCTCAATTAGACCAAGCCAGTATGCAACAACAATCAGCATTACTGAGCAATACTATTTTATTCTCCCTGGTGATCACCTTCATGCTCGGTGCTATTTACTATAAGGTAAATGCTTATGAAGCCTTTATTGACGGCGCTAAAGAAGGCTTTGAGACCGCGAAGACCATCATTCCTTATTTAGTCGCCATGTTAGTTGCCATCGGTGTTTTCAGAGCCAGTGGCGCCTTAGATATGGGTCAAGAGCTCGTCCGTTCAGCGGTACGCTATTTCAATGTTGACGACCGTTTTATCGATGCACTACCCACTGCACTAATGAAACCTTTTAGTGGCAGTGGTGCACGCGCAATGATGGTAGAAACCATGCAGACCCATGGCGCTGATTCTTTCTCAGGGCGCATGGCGTCAATCGTTCAAGGCAGTACCGAAACGACTTTTTATGTCCTCGCTGTCTATTTTGGTGCTGTGGGCATAAAAAACATTCGCCATGCGGCAAGTTGCGGCCTGATCGCCGATATAGGCGGTATTACCGCTGCGATTGCTGTGAGCTATTGGTTTTTTGGTTAATCGACCAGCCCCCAGAACACTCATGGCACTAAACTGTTCCTCAAAGACCTAATTAACTTAAATAACTTTTGTCTGCTTATAAATAATCTTATAATAACGATTCAATTTTTTAGACCAATCAAAGACACTCATACCCCCTCATGCAGGTTCACCTAAAAACACTTGGTTGCCGCCTTAACGAAGCTGAGCTCGAAACATGGGCACAGGAATTTCAAAAAGCAGGTCACGCCATTACCCTCGAACAAAATAACGCCCACCTAATCGTTATTAATTCTTGCGCCGTAACGCAAGGAGCCGTCAAAAAATCAAAACAACTTATTCGGCGTATTCATCGCAACAACCCAGAAGCTAAACTGATTGTTAGTGGCTGCTATGTGACTTTAAACCCTGATGAAGCCGCTGAGATGTTGGGTGTAGATCTTGTTATTAGCAACAAAGATAAAGATAAACTAGTCCCCTTATCGCTCTCAACAGTCAACAGTATTGACATGCCCGCCATGGCAACGGAACCGAATGAGTTTTCATTATTTAAACGCGGCCGTCAACGCGCTTTCATTAAGGTTCAGGACGGCTGTCGCTATAAATGCACCTTTTGCATTGTGACCGTAGCACGAGGACAAGAAAGCAGCCGCCCAATTACGGCGATTATTGAAGAAATTAACCACTTGCACCGTGAGGGTATCCAAGAAGTTATTCTCACAGGGGTTCACTTAGGGGGCTATGGTTCAGATATTAACAGCCATTTAACCGCGCTTATTACTCAAATACTAGAACAAACCCATATCCCTCGGGTGCGCTTAGGGTCATTAGAACCGTGGGATTTACCTGCAGATTTTTTTACCTTATTTAAAAACACCCGATTAATGCCGCATCTACACCTACCGTTACAAAGTGGTTGTAATACGGTACTTCAACGCATGGCTCGTCGTTGCAAAACAGAAGAGTTTGCTCAAATAATCACCCGCGCACGCGAACAAATAGAACACTTCAACATCAGCACCGATATTATTGTCGGCTTCCCTGGAGAAACCGAACAGGAATGGGAACAAAGCTACCAATTCATTAAATCCATGGATTTTGCCCACATCCATATTTTTAGCTACTCCCCCCGTAATGGGACCCATGCTGCAAAATTACCTCATGCCGTGCCCGCATCAATAAAAAAAGAACGTAGTCAAGCATTGCATCAACTTGCACAAGAAATGAAACAAAAAAACTACCAACAAAACCTCGGTAAAACCTTTCCTGTACTCTGGGAAAGCCAACATCAACTAACCGAACAAGGCACGGTACAGGTTTCAGGGTACACCCCTAATTATCTACGCGTTACCACCGAAATAGAGCCTTTTACTACCATAGAAAATAAAATAATAAACTGCCATTTAATCCGTACTCAAGACGATCACATTACCGTAACACTAACGCCTTAAAATGCTATTACGGCGCGATAGAACTTAGTGCCAACCCCCAAACTGCTTTGTTGGATCGCCTCTAAAACCAGCCTGCGACGTATCTCTCTCCGGTACAGCAACACCACCAATAGCCGCCCGCTGTAAATTATTTTTGGTATATCCGCCCATTTTCTTGGCTTGATCCGCAATCGAGGTTGTTAAACTGGTGATATCAAAATTAACCAGTGTAGGGTCAGTTACAACGACTCTTAACTGCTCAGAATCACGGCTAGAAATAGCGGTTAAAATAACTGGATATGCCGTACCTGCCGGTAATTCAATACGGTAACGCGCATTATCAACCAATAAACTCGTCGCCAGGATTTGACCACTAAGGTCAGTCGCCTCTACCCGACCATTTTTTATGGTCTGCTTATCGTTACTGACTAATCCCTTCAAGGTATAAGCCTTGTCAAAACTTTTCTTTGCCAGACTCTTACCGATTGACAACGTATTGGGCTCCTGCTTACTTTCGCAACCAAAAAGGAGTAGTGAAAACAATGCTATGACAACCATTAACCCACATCGATCACCCGCTAATATCCGCTTAATCATGACTTCACCTTCTAATGAAAATAAACTTACTTATAATATCTATGTCGCCTTAATACCTGCACGGTAAATAGTCGCCCCAATAATGGCCGCTGCAGGAACCACAAAATTAACAACAGGAATACTCATTCCAATCATTACCAGCCCCCCAAACATTAGTCCACCCCAACGAGCGCGCTTAACTTGGTCACGTTGATCTACAAATAACACCCCTTCTGTCTCAAAAGAATAAGCCATGTATTCTAAACATAGGGCCCATGCGGCAAATAAAACCCAACACATTGGCGCCAATAAGTTAAGCCCAGGAATAACAAAAAGCAGCAGCAATGGAATGGCAAATTTACCCAAATAACTGAGTCGCTTTAATTCTGACAACATACTCATCCAAACCGTATTATCTGAAGTCTCAATCACTCCCTGAGTCCCAGATAATTGCTTAGCCTCAATAGCTAAGCGACTGTAGAACGGAGCGGCTAAAATATTAGCCAAAATGGTAAACGTAAAAACTCCAACTATTAAAAAACCTGTAACAAATACAGGCCAAATAAACCAATTTAACCAACTAAGCCAATCCGGAATCATATCCGTTAAGAAACCGGAAAAATAATACCACCCCGACACAAACACCGCTAAATATAAAGCCATATTGATTAACAAGGGTGCAAGCAAATATTTACGATACTCAGGACGCCGCAAATCAGAAAACCCACGCATTAAACAGGAAAATACAAATAATGGATTATTTGCCTTCTTACTATCAATCTTTATTGCTGTCATTTTACTGATACTCTTATACGGTTATAGACTTAGGTCGCTACCTACCTCTCATCCATTTAATTTATTCGTTTGTGACGATTGACCGAACGATCGACGCCCTAAAAGTTATCATAACGCGCCTATCAATTCGTTACAATTAAGGTTTTTATTCCCATGCAATAAAACTTTTTTAACACCGCAGTCATGCCGGTGATAATCAAAAAAAAACCATTCTTTAAAATGATTGGTTACTATAGTAGTCGTTCTAAACAACCGATTAAAGGAATTGAAGGATGAACAACAAACCAGTACTGGGTATTATTGGTGGTAGCGGTCTTTATGAGATTGACGGCTTACAAAACACCTCATGGCAAAAATTTCCGTCCGCTTTCGGGGAACCTTCTGACGCACTGTTGTGTGGTGAACTCAATAGCCAAAAAATTGTATTCTTACCGCGCCACGGACGTGGCCATCAAACCCCACCGTCCCAAATTAATTTCCGCGCAAACATCGATATTCTCAAAAAAGCTGGGGTCACGGATATTATTTCTATTAGTGCCGTTGGCTCTCTTCAGGAAAAACTAACACCGGGTATGTTTGTTATTGTCGATCAATTTATTGACCGTACTTTTGCCCGAGAAAAGAGTTTTTTTGGCCCCGGTTTAGTCGCCCATGTGTCTATGGCACACCCGGTGTGTAGTCGTCTGGGTGATCACCTTGAAAAAGCCACTCGAAATTGCGGTATTGAAGTCACTCGAGGGGGTACCTATTTAGTCATGGAAGGCCCTCAGTTTTCAACCTTAGCCGAATCCAACCTGTATCGTAGTTGGAATTGTGATGTGATTGGGATGACCAATATGCCTGAAGCTAAATTAGCACGAGAAGCTGAAATCTGTTATGCCACTGTTGCCATGGTCACAGACTTTGATTGTTGGCATCCAGAACATGACAATGTTTCGGTTGAAGCCATACTCAACGTCTTACACGCTAATGCTAATAATGGCCGGTCTCTGATTAAAAATGTTGCCCCGACCATTCATGCTGACCCATCAGCCTCAAACTGTCATTGCAAAAAGAGCCTCCAAAATGCCATCCTCACGCCTCCCGAGGCACGAAATGAAGTGATGATAGAGCAACTAAGTGCCGTTGCCGGACGCGTTCTTAAATCAACCTAGTTTTTTTATTGTCCCTACTGCTTCATGCACTAAAAATCCGAAGCCCTAACTAACCCAACGCGATCCTTTTGTACCCAACACCCATTCAACACTTTTATGAAAAAAAATACCATTGAAACCTTACGCTGGCACAACGATCATCTGGAAATGATTGACCAACGGATATTACCCACTGATTTCCAATACCTTGCCTACCACTCAGCAGAAGGTGTTGCAGAAGGCATCCGCTCCATGGTCGTTCGCGGCGCCCCTGCCATTGGCTGTGCTGCCGCCTACGGCGTCGCCTTAGCCGCACTGAATCTCAAGGAAGCTAACACCGAGAGTTTCTTAGCCGGTATGGAAAAGGCTTTTACCGTTTTGTCGCAAAGCCGCCCAACAGCTGTTAACCTTTTTTGGGCGCTAAAAAGAATGCACCAAACCATGACTGCCGCTGCTAAATCAAGCCCCAGCCAATTGGCCGCAATCTTATTAACTGAGGCGCATCGCATCACCCGTGAAGATATCGTGATCAACCAAACCATGGGGCATTATGGGGCGACACTACTACCCGATGGCGCGCGTGTCTTAACCCATTGTAATGCCGGCGCCTTAGCCACAGCGGGCTACGGTACTGCATTAGGGGTTATCCGTGCTGCTGTAGAATCAGGAAAAACTATATCTGTTATTGCTGATGAAACCCGGCCTTTTTTACAAGGCGCTCGATTAACGGCTTGGGAAATGGTCCAAGAAAACATCCCGATCACCCTCATTGCTGACAACATGTCTGGGCATCTCATGCACTGCGGTGATATTGATGCCATCATTGTCGGCACCGATCGAGTCGCCAGTAATGGCGATGTCGCCAATAAAATTGGTACCTATATGGTTGCCGTTTTAGCAAAGCGACACAACATTCCCTTTTATGTTGCCTGCCCGCTATCAACAATAGATCGCTCCATTGACACTGGCAACGAAATACCGATTGAGGAAAGACCTAGCGAAGAAGTGACCGGTTACCAAAATTATCGCTGGGCCGCCCAAGGCGTCAAGGTTCGAAACCCTGCTTTCGATGTCACACCTGCTGACTTAGTGACTGCACTTATTACTGAAAAAGGCATTGTAAAACACCCTAATAAAGAGCGTATTTCTATGTTATTTTAATTAAAAACGTCCTACAACATACCACGGCTACTTTTTATCTACACGATGCTTAACATTATCTTCATCGGCTCATCAAGCCCCTTAGCCCTCTCAACATTGGGCGCGTTAATAACGCTCAATCAATCTATTGTGGCCATTTTTACCTCTGATGCACAACACCCTATCGCACCCAAACTATTCCCCGTTCACCTAGAACATAATGAAACACTGCAGCAATTGGCTTCTAGGCATAATATCCCTTGTATTCACCTTAACGCGCCCCTTAAAAACTACTACGATCAAATAAAATCCTTTCATGCAGGCTTAATTATTACCTGTTGCTTTAGCAAAAAAATACCCTCTTCCATCTTCACCCTACCGCCTTTAGGCGCTATCAACATCCACCCATCCTTGTTGCCTCAGTTTCGTGGGCCTGACCCTATTTTCTGGCAATATAAATTAGCCTGTAAAACATGGGGGATTACGCTCCATAAAATATCATCACAATTTGATGCTGGCGCTATTTTAATACAACAAGGTTGCGATATTCCGGAGGGTATTAGTGCTTCACAATCACTGCATCTTTTAGCTCAAACAATTCCGAAACTGCTAACCCGCGGACTGGCACAATTAAAAACACCCGCTAATTCTTTAAAGCCACAAAACGAAGCCCTTGCAAGCACTCACCCTATGCCAACGAATGCCGACTATACACTCGCCACTAGCGCTTCGGCACGAGACACTTTCAATTTTATTTGTGCCTACGCGACCATCAATACTCCGATAAAATATACTGTTAACCAGCGTATTTTTTGGCTCATTAAAGGGCTTGCATACAATTATGTTATTCTCTATGAAACAAAACTCAATAAAAACATAATTACCGTTCCATGCGCTGATGGTCAAATAAGCGCACAATGCTACTTTGATTAAATCATTGCACAACGCATAGAATTCTACGCAATGTGCTTTCTTCACTCTAACTAAAGCACCTTTTAACCCCATGCAACCCTCTAAAAACTATCAACTCGTTAAGACAGGCCTACAAACCCCCCTAACTAATGGGGCTACACAGTGCAATTTATGCCTTTGGCGATGCAAAATTAAGCCGGGGCAACGGGGCTTTTGCCAAACGCATGTTAATCGACAGGGTACCTTATATAATCTGTCCTATGGCATCCTGTCATCAATCGCTATTGATACCATTGAAAGCAAACCCGTGAAACATTACCGCCCCAATACCCGGGTGATGTCGGTCGGTAGTTATGGCTGTAATTTTCGTTGTGGAGGTTGCCACAATTTAGAAATATCCTGGGGCATTACCGCATTAGATGCGTTAGCCAAAGGGCAGTCAAAACAAGCCTGGGTCACTCCAGAAACACTGATTGAAGCCGCAATTACCGCAGGGGTTGACGGCATAGCATTCACTTATTCTGAACCCGCTGTTTGGTTGGAATATGTTTTAGCAGTCAGCATTCTTGCTCATAAAGCAGGACTTTATACCGTTTATGTCACCAATAGTTTTATTACCGATGAAGCCTTAGAACTCATGGCCCCTCATATTGATGTCCTTTGTTCAGA
>CAJVZC010000006.1 GCA_913019935.1 uncultured Methylococcales bacterium | reverse complement strand
GAATAAATGCCGCAAAGAGCACAACTACTTTATTAACAGGGATATCATGTCTGGCGCGTAAAAAACGCACTATAGCAATGGGAATAACGACATAGGCAAGAACAATTAGGCCGTCGCTAATTACGTACAGCGCTAATAAATCTTCTTGCCACAAGAAACATTGTCCATGTGGCATAAAAGATGAGGAAGAAAAGGATTTCATCCATTCGGTCATGACGGTTCCTGTTATTGCCTCAAGGTCTTTAATTCATAAGTTAATTGACAGAGTAGTTCATTGTGATTCTTTATCAACAGTCTGCAAGTCGAATAGCAGAGGTGTTGAGGTAGCATTCCATCGCAAAATAGTAGGGATATTCCTTTAAAAAGAATCCTTGATACTCAAAACTAGGGGTTCCCCTTTTAAAGCTTCGACAACTTTAGAGTAAGGCTTTTTTTAAACAGAAACAAGGGCAAAAAACTGACCAATAAATACAACACCACTAATTGTGTCGTAAAAGCTCTCGTAGGGGATTGTAATTAAATGAAGATTAATGCAGTTCTTCTAGGTGTTGACAGTCTTTTAGACGGAGCGCCAGGTGCTCGAACTCATCGGCTATCAGGGGTTTGGAGAAAACATAGCCTTGTATTAGCGTTACATAACCTAAGGCCCTTAGTTTTTTTAATTTAAAATCAGAGTCTACACCTTCGAGTACAATGTTTTTATAGTGTAATGACTCTAAGAAATCAAGGACGGCGCAGAGAATAGCACTATGATCGGAATTGGAGTCAATAGTGTTGATAAATGTTTTGTCTATTTTTACTGTATCAAAGCGAAATTTTCTCAGGTAATCAATGGAAGCATAACCTTTCCCAAAATCGTCTAAAGCAATCTTAACGCCCATTTCTTTAAGGGCACTGAGTGTTTTCAATGCATTATAGTCGTCTGTGATCAATAGCGATTCGGTAATTTCAATTTCAAGAAAATGTGCAGGGAGTCCCGTTTCGTTGAGGGCCTGGGCGACTTGTTTTACCAGTACGCCATTAATGAGTTGTGTAACCGAAGCATTAACAGAAATAGTTTTAATTAATTGTGGGTCTTGTTTAAGCCATTTTACCGCTTGTTGACAAGCTTGTAGAAGAACCCAGGCACCGACGGGGATGATGTTGCCACTGTGTTCTAATTCATCGATGACTTGTTGTGTCGTGATGCTAAGTTTACTGCTTTTACTCCAGCGTATTAAGGTTTCTATACCCAGTATGGCTGAGCCATCAAGGTTAAATTGGGGCTGGTAAAGTAATGAAAATTCATCGCGAAAAAGGGCTTCAATCATTTCAGTACGAAGAGTGCTGATTTTTAAATGATCGGCCTCTAAATAATTTTGGTAATTAGCTATCTTGGTAGAGGATTTGGTTTGAGCGAGATGAAGAATATGAATAAGGTGGTGTAAGAAGTTATTGCTGTGTTGTTGGTTTACTCGGTGCTCAGCACAGGGCGATTGAGAAATATATTCTTGTGATTCTTCAATAAAGTATGAAGGTTGAGAAAGGTTGTTGGTATGAATGAGGCCGGTAGCAGATTGGATTTGAATAGGGCCAGCGGCTGTATCAATAAGGGCCTCAAAGTTAACGCTATTTTGAGTAAACAGGGAGGTCGCTTGGTCGGTTGAGATATTTTTGATAAATAAAGCGAATATGCCGCAATCTAAACGTGTAATGCCGATGGCCTGGGGGATTATTTTGGAAATTCTTTGGGCAAATTCTACCAAGACCGATTCACTAACGGTAAAGCCATAAATATTAAGAATTTGTTCATAATTTATGATGTTGATCGCCGCCAGTGTTCCTTGGTCATTGTTATGAATAAGGTGACTTAACAATGTTTGCAAGCCGGTACGGTTGAGTAACTGGGTAATCGAATCAATTTGTGATTTTTGTTTTAATGCGATTAATGCGGTTTCTTTTTGATGTATTTCTTCGGTTAATGTCTCGTTGCGTTGGGTAATGGTTTTTCTTAGCCGAGTCATATTGATCAGAATGATCATTAGAAAGATGGCTGCAGTGGCGCAAATAAGGTTATAGGTTAAAAGGTTGGAAATATCCTGAATAGTAGAAAAAATAAGGTGATTGTTGGGTGGTTGACTGGTTTCTAGGGTTAATAAGTCTAGATTTTTTTGGGCACTAAAATAACGCGTTAAATTGGTTAAGAAAAGAACAGCTATAATAATGATGCATATTGCAACCACTAATCGTTTTGCCGGTTTTGACACAGAAGCCTATCCTTTGAGAGTAACAATAGGTTGAGGATAGTGCTTTGGCTTAAGTAGTCAACAGATCAGACAGGTAAACCAGTGTGCTATGGGTGCTCTAGATAACGGTGTCGAGTGGGTATTGAAATAAGGGTATAAGGGCTAGGCGTTGTGAAAAAAGCATGGGCAAGCCCATGCTTTTCATCGGTTTACGTTAAAAAAGAACAGCAGTAGTCGCAGTTTTCAATAACGTTGACAATAAAGTGTGAATTAGCGGGAACTTCAAATGAATCCCCCGCTTGAATGGTTTGCCAATTATCAGTGTCAGGGAGAAGCAGTGATAATTTGCCGGCCAGTATTTCCATCAGTTCTTTGTTGTCGGTATTGAATTTATATTCTCCCGGTAACATGAAACCAAGTGTTTTTTCTGAGCCGTCACTGAATTGGATGGTTCGGCTAGAAACTTGCCCGTTAAAATAAACATTGGCTTTTTTTATGATAGTGACGTTATTAAACGATGTCATAGGGCGTATTCCTTTGTATTTTGGCGATATAATTAATCTTAGTAATTTATTGTTGTGTGCATGCTGAGTTAAATCATACGGGCGTATTGTGTCATGACAGATGAATGCGTTAGTGTTGACAACCCGGCCCGTGAATATGGCCATGTTCTAATTCATCAGCTGTTGCTTCTCTTATAGCCATAACCTCTATGGCAAAATTTAAGTTTTCACCGGCTAAGGGGTGATTGCCGTCGATGGTAATTTTGTCGCCTTCAATTTTGGTCACAGTGACCACAACCGGTCCGGTATTTCCTTCGGCATGAAATTGTTTACCAATACTGATGTCATCAAGGCCTTCAAACATACTGCGGTCGATAGTTTCAACCATATGTTCTTCTCGGATACCGTAACCTTCTTCAGGTGAAACGGTGACTTCAAAGGCATCGCCGATAGATTTATCGGTTAAGGTCTTTTCAAGACCCGCCACGATATTACCTTTACCGTGTAGGTAGATTAGTGGATTATCTTCTGGAGATTGATCAAGGGTCGTACCGTTATCATTGGTGAGTTTGTAGTGTATTGACACAACACTGTTATCGGTTATTTTCATAATTTATTATGTATGATGGTTGACTAGGAAATAGGACTATTTTACCGCTATTTTAAATAGGATTCTTGTAGATTATTTACAGTGGGACGTAATGATCAATTAATAGGGTTGAAAAAATACAGGTGAGGTAAATAATCGAGAAGCCAAAGGTTTTCATAGCGATTCGGTCTTCTTTAGTGATGATCATTTGAATCGCGAAATAAAGAAAGCCAATGTTTAAAGGAATAGTCGTGGCTAAATAGATTAAACCACTCATGCCCGTTAAGTAAGGTAATAAGGTCACAATAAGTAATAAAATAGTGTATAGCAATACTTGTAGCCGTGTGTACTCAGCACCATGAGTAACCGGCAGCATTGGAATTGATGCTTTAGCGTATTCCTCCCTTTTCGCAATGGCTAAAGCCCAAAAGTGCGGTGGTGTCCAGATAAAGATGATTAGAAATAAAAGTAGGGCATGCGGGTGAACCGAACCGGTTATGGCGCACCAACCAAGAACGGGTGGTGCCGCTCCTGCTGCACCGCCTATGACGATGTTTTGTGGCGTAGCGTGTTTCAGGAAGACGGTATAAATAATGGCATAACCGATGAGGGAAAGAAAGGTGAGTGTAGCGGTTAAGGGGTTGACGCCAAAAGTGAGAATAAACATGGCTATAGCGGCCAATGAAAGTGCAAAGATAATGACATTCTGAGCACTGATTTCGCCTTTAGGGAGTGGGCGATTTTGGGTTCGGGCCATTTTGGAATCAGCTTTTTGATCAATAAAGTGATTGATAGCGGCTGCAGATGCGGCTGCTAAACCAATACCTAGAGTACCTAATAAGAGGGGTTGCAAGGGCGGAAGCCCCGGAGTAGCGAGGAGCATGCCAACAACTGCTGTGAAGATAATCAGTGCAACGACCTTAGGTTTGCAAAGGGCTAGATAGTTTTTCCAAGAGGAGAGTATGAGTGTGGATGGCATAAATTAAAGTTGAGTTTCAATTTTAAAGGTATCGTATAAAATAGAGCGTGTAAGTAGTCTTTTTTATGTGGGTTGGTTTTAATTGAATGTTATGTTTTTAGGAGATATGTAAGTGCCTAAGTTTAAAGAAATTATAAGGAATATATCCCGATTGTACCACCAACGGCCACTGGGGTGGATAGCTATTTGGATGGTGCCAGTAGCGGTCATTTTTTCAACACCGAGTTATGGCCAGGCATTGACCGTTCATGAATTCAAGTTAGCTAATGGTCTTAAAATACTGGTTAAGGAAGATCATCGGTCGCCCGTTGTGGTTTCGCAAGTTTGGTATAAGGTGGGTTCCAGTTATGAACACGGTGGTATAACGGGTGTCTCTCATATGCTAGAGCATATGATGTTCAAAGGGACAGATCAGTATGCGCCTGGTGAGTTTTCCAGGATTATTGCTGCAAATGGGGGTAATGAAAATGCCTTTACTAACCGGGATTATACCGCTTATTTTCAGACTTTAGATAAATCACGGTTAGCGATTAGTTTTGAAATGGAAGCTGATCGAATGCGGAATTTACACTTATTGGATGAAGAATTAACAAAAGAATTGCAGGTTGTTCTTGAAGAACGGCGTATGCGTACAGAAGATAACCCACGAGCAAAAATGTATGAATATTTGATGGCTATGACCTATGCAAATAGCCCGTATAAAAACCCTGTTATTGGCTGGCCTGCAGATATTGAGAATTATAAGGTTGCTGATTTACAGGCATGGTATGAACGGTGGTATGCGCCTAATAATGCTACGCTGGTTGTGGTGGGTGATATTGATCCTGACAATGTGTTTCAGCTAGCTAAGAAATTTTTTGGTGCATTGAAGCCCAGTGTATTAGAAATGGTGAAGCCGCGAACTGAAATGGCTCAAAAAGGTGAGCGTAGGATGATTGTTAAGTTGCGTGCTAATTTACCTTCAATTTTAATGGCTTATAAAGTACCGGTGTTGAATACGGTTGACGATGAACAAGAAGCCTACGCACTGGAGGTCTTAGCGGGTATTTTGGACGGTGGTAACAGTGCTCGGTTCTCGAAGCAATTGGTCCGGGGGCGACAAATAGCCGTTTCAGCCAGTGCGAGTTATGATTTGTCAGCACGCTTGGCCAGTTTATTTACGTTGTCAGCAACGCCTGTTGAAGGTGTTTCAGCCGGTATTATGGAGCTAGCATTGAAAGAAGAAGTGGTGCGGTTGCAAAATGAATTAGTGTTGCCCGATGAGTTGGCACGTGTCAAAGCACAGGTTTTAGCACAATCAGTCTATGAGCGTGATTCGATGTTTTATCAAGGAATGTTATTAGGCATATTTGAGATGGTGGGTTTGGGGTGGCCTAAAATTGATGAGTATGTTGAACAGATTAATAAAATAACAGCTGCACAAATTCAGGCGGTGGCTAAAAAATATCTTATTGCGGAACATTTGAATGTAGCTATTCTGGAACCGCAATTATTGGGTACAGAAGTTGGCGCGCAGGCGTTGGTAGGAGGTAGTCATGACCATTAGGCAATCTGTAGTATTAGTTTTAGGGATGATTTCATGCGCCTCATTACAGGCTGGGGTGGTGATTGAACAATGGCAGACCACTACCCATACCCCGGTTTTTTTTGTCAAGACTCAAGGATTACCGCTCGTTGATATTAGGGTTATGTTTGATGCCGGCAGCGCCCGCGATTCAGGGGCAGAACAATCAGGACTGGCTTCATTAACGGCGCAACTGTTAGAAACCGGTGCAGGCGAATTTAATGCGGATGAGATAGCCGGAGAATTTGAACGTGTGGGCGCGGTTGTGAGTACCGGTATTTCCGTTGATATGGCATGGTTGGATTTACGCTCATTAACAACCCCTGAGTTATTAAATCCGGCCTTAGGCGCGTTGGAATTGTTGTTAACGCAACCGACCTTTACTAGCCGTGATTTTGATCGTGAAAAGAATAGGGTGTTAACCGCTTTAAAACAGCGTGAGGAGTCTCCGGGTGCTTTGGCTAAATACGCCTTTTACAAAGCATTATATGGACAGCACCCTTATGCACATCCGACTTTAGGTGAAATAGCAGCGGTTTCTAAAATGCATGTTGATGATGTTAAAGCTTTTCATAACCAATGGTATGTCTCGGAGAATGCAACCATTGTGATTGTGGGTGATCTAACTCAAGATCGTGCGCGGAAAATATCGGAACAATTAATCGCTAAGATAAATCGCGGTAGAAAAGCACCGGCATTGCCAGCAGTCAGTCCACAGGTCGGACAGAATATTCATGTTAATTATCCTTCTAAGCAGACCCATGTATTGTCTGGGTTGCTTGGAATTGATCGAAATGATGCGGATTATTTTCCGCTGGTGGTTGGTAATCATATTTTGGGTGGAGCAAGTTTGGTTTCCATTTTATTTGAAGAAGTACGTGAAAAAAGAGGGCTGGCTTACAGTGCCTACAGCTATTTCTCACCGATGGCGCGACAAGGACCTTTTATTATGGGGGCCCAGACCCGTAACGATCAACTTGATGAGACTCTATCCGTGATGCATAAAACAGTGGCTGATTTTGTGTTGCAGGGGCCTTCGAACGCTCAATTAACAGCAGCAAAGAAAAATATAACGGGTGGTTTTCCCATGCGATTTGATACCAATAAGAAATTATTGAAATATATCTCAATGATTGCTTTTCATCATTTGCCAGTCAATTATTTAACCTTATATTCTGAAAAAGTTTTAGCGGTTACAACGGCGCAGATTAAGGAAGCCTTTGAGCGACGTATAGTTCTTGAATCGCTCACGACAGTTACCGTAGGTGATAAGCGATTAACAGATGTCGAATAAGGTCAGAGTGATTGGAGGTCAGTGGCGCAGTCGACTATTAACATTTTCTGATACACCGGGTTTGCGGCCTACGCCAGTCCGTATTCGGGAAACCCTGTTTAATTGGTTGCAGCATGACATTATCGGTAGTTGTTGCTTGGATTTATTTGCGGGTAGTGGAGCCTTGGGTATTGAAGCATTATCACGGGGGGCGAGAAAGGTTATTCAGATAGAGAAGGATGCCGGTGCTTGTCAGAGTTTGAGGGCTAATAAAGTGCAATTAGCTGCACAGGAATTGGAAATTATTGAGATGGACGTTCAGCAGTATTTACAAAGAGAACACGGGGTGTTTGATTTAGTTTTTTTAGACCCCCCTTTTGGGCAAGGTCTTGCCGAAGTAACGTGTCAGAAACTGGCGGCAGGGGCATGGTTAAAAGATCAGGCTAAGATTTATATTGAAACAGAACGGTCTTGGGATCTGACCGATATCCCCGATAATTGGCAGTTATTGAAAGATAAGCAAGCCGGTGATGTGCATTATCAATTGTTCCAGTTTCAGCCATAATGGTTTTACTACGTTTTTGATTACTTATAGGCTAAAATTGTCGCTCTGTTTTTGATTTTGAGTGTATTTAATGGTTTCAGCAATATATCCCGGTACTTTTGATCCGGTTACCAATGGGCATTTGGATTTGATTGTGCGGGCGTCTTCTTTATTTGAGCGCGTTGTTGTAGCAGTCGCATTTAATCAGGCTAAAAAGCCATTATTTGGTATTGACGAGCGTGTTGCTCTTATGGAGGAAGCAGTAGGTCACTTAACAGGTGTTGATGTGATTCGTTTTGATTCGTTGTTAGTGACCTGTGCGCTTGAACAGGAGGTCAGTGTTATTTTGCGAGGATTGCGAGCGGTTTCTGATTTTGAATATGAATTTCAATTAGCGGGTATGAATCGGCATTTGGCCCCAGAGTTAGAGACGTTGTTTTTAACGCCGGCTGAGAAGTATGGTTTTTTATCTTCCAGTTTGATTAAGGAAAGTTCTGCATTAGGCGGTGATGTATCAAAACTTGTTCCGGTGCATGTGCAAAATGCTTTAGTTGGGAAATTTAGAAAAGGAAAGTAATGGCTTTAATTATTGATGATGAGTGTATTAATTGTGATGTTTGTGAACCGGAGTGTCCAAATGGTGCTATTTCTCAGGGTGAGGAGATTTATATTATAGATCCAGCTTTATGCACAGAATGTGTGGGGCATCACGATTTGCCACAATGTATTGAGGTTTGCCCGGTGGACTGTATTGATAAAGACCCTGGGCATGAAGAGAACGAAGAGACGCTTTACCAAAAGTTTTTGAAGATTACTTAAGAGCGGTGAGAAAATCTTGTTAACCACGCTAGGCTGCTTGCTGTGGTTCCTTGAGGCAGATATTCAGCACCGACCCAGCCTGGGTAAGTTGAGTGATCAAGGGTATCAAAGAGTTCTACAAAATCGATGAGACCGGTTCCGGGCTGATGGCGTCCAGGGTGATCAGCGAATTGAATATGACCAATGAGTGGGGTGTGTTTTTTAATGAAGTGGCAGACATCCTCGCCCATACGGTACATATGATAAATATCAAGCTGCAGCATGAGATTGGGGTGCCTAATCTGGGCTAATATGTCTAGCATATGTTGTGTTCTCGAGACGATAAATCCCGGAAGGTCGTGGGTGTTAATGGCTTCAAAAACCGTTTTTACACCAATAGCAGAGAATTGCGTTACAGCGAAGTGAAGGTTCTCATTGAATTGTTCTAGGTAACGCTCGTGGTGCTCCAGATTGAGAGCTCGGCCGGGTAAAACGTTAATGAATTCTGGCGTCAAAATTTTGGCATAGTGCTGAGCTTCTTCAACGGCTTCTTGAAATTGCGCTTGCTTACTCGGTACGCAGGCCAACCCTTCTCCACCGTTAAGAAGGTCATCAGCATCAACATTAAAAAGTATCAGTTTAAGTTCATTTTCATGTAACAGATTTAATAAGGTATCCGCAGTTTCCTGATAAGGAAATTGTATTTCAATGGCATCAAAGCCATGTTGTTTGGCTGCGCTAAAGCGCTCGGTGAATTTCAGTTCGGTGAATAATAAGCTAAGATTAGCAGCGAAATGTGGCATGGTTAATCATCACGGTATAGTTTTATAAGTGTACTGGGGTCGTGCTCAAGATACCCTTGCTCTCCATGTTGTGCCAGCAGTGTTTCTGCAAGTTTGGACATCGGTATAGCATTGTTGTAATGGTTGGCCAGTTTGTTGGCCAAACGTAAGTCTTTTAAGAGTGTTTTGACGCGCCACTTAACCGGTTCAAAGGATTGCTGAGCCATTTCAGGGCCAACGATTTGTAGGGGTTTTGAGTCGGCAAAGCCTCCCGTCAGAGCAGTTGGGATTTTCTCAGCATTAACGCCCGCATTTTGTGCGAGTGCTATCATTTCAGCAATCACTAGAACATTACAGCTCACAATCATTTGGTTACAAATTTTGGTTATTTGCCCGCAACCTGTTTCTCCCATGTGGGTGAATTGTGAATAGAGGGGTTTTAAAATAGTTTGTGCGGTTTTTATGGCCGCAGGTGTTCCACCGGCCATGATGGCTAATGTCCCTTGTTGAGCACCACTGACACCACCTGAGACAGGAGCATCGACCCAACTCATGCCGGTTTTTTCTTTAAGCATATCGGCTAATTGTACGGTTACTTCTGGGTCTATACTGGATAAGTCAATCAGTTGTTTAGTGTGATTACCGTGCGAGAGGATGCCGCTGTTGTCCCATAGGATAGATTTAACAGCATCAGTATCGGATAAACATAATAAAATAATATCCGAGGCTTCAGTGAGTTGACCAACCGTGGCTTGAAAATGGGCGCCAGCGGCTACAAGAGAGTGGCATTTATCGGTTGTTCGGTTCCAAACGTTTAGGGTGTAACCAGCAGCTAAAAAATTAACAGCCATGGGGTGTCCCATTAAGCCAATACCGATTAAGCCGAGAGTGGGTTTCTTTTTTGGCATATCTGTGTTGATACTCAAGGTGTTAGAATAATGATACTTTAACATAGCATTTAACGCGTGATGGCTACTTCAATTGTTAGGCAACTTAAATCATCTATGACAGTAATTCTTCCTGTCCTTTTAGTTATTTATGGCGTAATCAATTCTATAAGTTGTGCCCAGTCAAAGCCAATGGCGATAGCATCGGCACATCCATTAGCTACCCATGCAGGGCTGGCAATTTTAGATGCAGGAGGAAATGCTTTTGATGCGGCGATTACGGTTGCTTCGGTTTTATCTGTAGTTGAACCACAAGGATCAGGGTTGGGCGGAGGTGGTTTCTTTTTATTGCATCGGGCAGATGATAATGTTGATGTAATGATAGATGCCCGAGAAAAGGCACCGCTAGCGGCTTATCAGAGGATGTTCCAAAATGAACAAGGCGAAGTGATCAAGGGTGCCTCAACGCAGGGACCGCTATCGGCTGGCGTGCCGGGTTTACCTGCGGGATTGGTTTATTTATCTGAGCACTATGGGCGCTTACCATTATCAGTAACACTTCAGCCAGCAATTAATTTAGCGGAAAAAGGTTTTAGGGTTAGCCCACGGTTTCGTCGTCTATTGCAGTTTCGAATCAGGCAGATGACAGTTAATAACGCATTGCAGACTATTTTCCAAGATCAAGGACAAATACCGGCAGCTGGTTTTTTGTTACGGCAAAAGGATTTGGCGCGAACCCTGCGGTTGTTGTCGACTTTTGGCTGGGCTGGATTTTATCAAGGTGAAGTAGCAAGCTTACTGGTCAATGGTGTTCAGGCGGGCGGGGGAATTTGGACTCAAGCTGATTTAGACGCCTATCACGTTGTTGAGCGTAAGCCGGTAGTTGGACGCTATCGAGGCGTTAAAATAATCAGTGCAGCACCGCCGTCTTCTGGTGGAATTGTTTTGCTTGAAGTGCTCAATATTTTATCCGGCTATCCATTAGAAATAATGACATCTGATCTACGAAAACATTTAATTATTGAGGCGATGCGAAGAGCTTACAGAGATCGGGCTGTTTATTTGGGTGATCCTGATTTTGTTCAGATTCCAGTCGAGCAATTATTAAGTATTGATTATGCAGCTGGATTGAGAGTATCGATACAATTTGACCAAGCACTACCGAGTGTTTTTTTAAATGGACCGTTAGCAGGTCAAGCCGGTGGGGAAGATACAACGCATTTTTCAATTATGGATCATGACGGTAACCGCGTCGCAGCAACATTAAGTATAAATTTTCCATTTGGTTCTGGATTTGTGGCGCCGGGAACGGGTGTGGTATTAAATAATGAGATGGATGATTTTGTGAGCCGTATAGGGGCTGTTAATGGCTATGGCTTAACCGGTGGAGAAGCAAACTCAATTGGTGCAGGTAAACGAATGTTATCGAGTATGACGCCGACATTTGTTGAGGATGAGCAGCGTATTGTCGCTTTAGGTACGCCCGGAGGGAGTCGTATTATTTCGATGCTTGTCGTGGCCATTTTAGAACTGACTCAAGGCGCTGACGTTCAGGCAATGGTTGATGCGCCGCGTTTTCATCATCAATATTTACCTGATCAGGTGCAGTATGAACCCGGTGCGCTGACGTTAGCTGAGATTAAAGCACTGCAGCTACGTGGGCACCGTTTGGAAGAAACCAGTAAGCATTATGGTGATATGCAGGCGGTGTCATGGCAGAAGGATAAACAGGTTATGACAGCGGCGAGTGATTCTCGTGGTGAAGGTTTAGCTTTGGTGAAATAAACGGTATGGAAAAATCAATTATTCAACTATGGTTTGCAGATTTGACTCAGGGTGATTATTCGAAAAGTTGGGCCTTGTTGTCACCGGGTGAGAGGTGTCGGGCAGAAAGTCTTAAGGTGATTAAGGTTCGGCAACGGTTTGTTATTTCGAGAGCTATCTTAAGACAAGTGCTGGCGGACTATATGGCCGTTAATTGTGCGGCTGTTGAATTGTTCCAAGGCCCTTTTGGTAAGCCCTATGTACGGCAAAGAAAGGGTGACCCTGTTGCATTTAATTTATCACATACCGGTGATCACTTGGTAATTGCTTTAGGGTGTCAGCGCCAAATTGGTGTAGATATAGAGGTTTGTCGTGAACGGAATAATTTAGGCGCTTTGGCTGAAAAATGTTTTTCTAACTCAGAATTAACGCAGTGGCAACAATTAGATTCTGAGGATAAAAAGGTCATGTTTTATCGTATTTGGACTCGTAAGGAGTCTTTTGTAAAGGCCGTGGGGCGGGGTATTTCTTTAGGGCTTAAGTTGTGTGAGATGTCAATTCAGGCACCTGTTAAGGTGTTGAGTGTTCCTAATAATTGTGGTCAACCCTCGGACTGGCGAGTGACTGATCTGAATGTTCCTTTAGGGTTAAGTGCGGCGATGACAACAGATGGGCCTGAGTGTGAATTGACTTATCGTTATTGGGAGTGATGTTTTAGCTGTGAAAGAGGCTCTCAATGGTCGATTGTTTAACGAAATTGTTGTCCAGTTATCAGGTCGTAGATAGGGGTGACTTGTTGTAGTTTGCTGAGGTCACCGGTGAAAATAGGAACAGAAAGGCCTAATTGTTTTTTGACGGCTACGGGCGTTTTTGCAGCGGGCTTGTCGCTGATATTGGCGCTGGTTGAAACGATAGGGCCATTAAATGCTTTACATAATGCGGCGGCTATAGGATGGTTTGTAACACGGACAGCTAAGCTGGAATGTTCGCCGCGAAGCCAGGGTGGGACCCAAGGCTGTGCTGGTACAACCCAGGTGGTTGGACCGGGCCAAGTCGATAACATCTGTTGAATGCGATCATTGTCATCAAGCGTAAGGTAGGGGATGAGTTGATCAAATGATGAGGCGATCAAGATAAGTCCTTTTGCCATAGGGCGTTGCTTAAGGGTTAGCAATTGGGTGACGGCTTCACCATTAAGCGGGTCGCAACCGAGACCGTACACAGCTTCGGTTGGGTAGGCAATTACCTGACCTTGGAGCAGGTGTTGTGTAAAGAGATGTGTTTTAAAGGATGAAATATAGGGCATAGTAATTAATACTTAGAACGTGAAAAAAGTCCGTGGTTGAATAACCTTTATTGATTTTCTTTATTCGCCAATTGAGTGCCTGTGTTGTTCTGCTAATTGTATGAGCTTGTTTAAAGATGATTCAAATAAGGTCTGATCGTTAGTTCTAACCGTTGCATGACCTACTTTTCGGCCAGGGCGAGGTTGTTTAGCATAGAGATGCTGATGTGTATTTTTAATGGCTAACACTTGTTCTGCTGGGGGCAGACCGCCAATAAAATTCACCATACCGGAATAGCCGATTGATTGAGTAGAGCCTAATGGCCAGTCTAATATTGCTCGTAGATGGTTTTCAAATTGACTGGTTTCGGAGCCTTCTATAGTCCAGTGGCCAGAGTTATGGACACGGGGAGCAAATTCATTGGCCAACAGTTGTCCTTGAACGTCGAAAAGCTCTAAAGCGATGACGCCAACATAATCAAGTTCTTCCAAAATACGAGAAAGATATTGTTCCGCTTCTTGTTGCTTAGGATCATTGATACAACAACGTGATACTCTTAAAATACCCTGGCTATGACTGTTTTCTGAGAGTGGATAATAGACGGTTTCGCCTGAAGGGCGACGAGCGGCAATAATGGATACTTCCCGTGTATAGGGGACAAACCCTTCAATGATAGAGGGAGTGTTGCGCATTGAATTCCAGGCGTTGGCTAAGTCGTCAGACCCTTGTAGTGGTACTTGACCTTTACCGTCATAACCCATTCGACAACTTTTTAGGATAGCGGGAAGTCCAATGGTTTTGCTGGCTTGTTCAAGGTCATTGAGCGAATTGACTGCGGCAAAGTTTGTCGTGGGTATATTGAGGTCATTAAAAAACTTTTTTTCTATTAAGCGGTCTTGTGCAATTGCAAGCGCCCGATCACAAGGTGCAATTTGAGTGTGATGTGCTAAGAATTGAGCAATGTTGGCGGGTACATTTTCAAATTCGTAGGTCACAATATCGGTTTGGCGTGCTAATTCTTGTAGCAGGACTTTGTCATCGTAGGCGCCGTGTAGATGGTCTGCTAAGCCAATAGCTCCTGCAACATTACTGGGGTCAATGATAACGAAGTCAAGTCCGAGTGGGTAGCCAGCTAGCGCTATCATCCGAGCTAATTGTCCGCCCCCTAAAATACCTACTTTCATGATTGTACTCGTCGAGGATCCGGTGATTGTAAGACAGTATGACTTTGTTCTGTTCGGTATGCTTTTAGAGCAGTACGGTAATCAGGGTATTTGTTTGCAAGTATTGCTGTTGCTAAGAGTGCGGCATTAATGGCTCCGGCTTTACCAATAGCTAACGTTCCAACAGGAATGCCTGCTGGCATTTGGGCAATCGATAGCAGAGAATCCATTCCATTTAATGCCTTGGATTGAATCGGGACGCCGAGAACGGGGAGATGTGTTTTTGCAGCCGTCATTCCCGGTAAATGAGCCGCACCACCTGCACCTGCGATGATGACTTCAATACCTTTTGATTCAGCTGTTTCAGCATAATCAAAAAGTTTGTCGGGGGTTCTGTGGGCCGATACGACCTCTACGTCATGAGGGATATTAAATTTCTCAAGTATTTGCACAGCATGTTGCATGGTCTCCCAGTCCGATGTTGAACCCATGATAATTCCAATTAACACGGTCATTCAAGACCTCCCGATGATAAAAAAGAGCTAATTATACAGAGAATTAGACATTAAGTGATTGAAAAATAAGATTAGCTCTTAACTCTTAGGGCCTTCTGCATCTTCTGGGTCTCCCTCATAAGGGGTTGCAAATTTACATTCTTTTTGGGGACATACTTTTTCTGTGCCACGTCTTTTCGTTGTTTTTAAGGCGAGTACGGGCCAATTGCATTCTGGACAGTTTTCTTGGACCGGTGCATTCCAGATCGCGTAGTCACATTTAGGGTATTTTTCACAGGAATAAAAAACTTTACCATTTCTTGATTTACGTTTAAGGATGTTACCTTTTTCGCATTTAGGGCAGTGAACTTTGGTATCTAATGGTTTTTCGAGGGGTTCAATATGTTTGCAGTCAGGATAGCTGCTACAGCCAATAAATTTTCCATATCGACCGGTTTTAATAATCAGGTTTTGCTTACATTTAGGGCAAGAACGACCTTCAATAATTTGCGGTTCAGCTGATTGAGCATCATCATTTAAATTACGGGTATAAGAACACTCGGGGTAATTAGTACAACCGATAAAGCGACCGTTTCGACCTAGTCGAATAGATAATTGCTTATTACATTCAGGGCAGTTTTCGTCTAGGCTTTCTTGTGTGACGTCTTTACGTTGTACGCTTTCTTCTTTATCTTGAATGAGGTCGGTGAACGGTTGCCAGAATTCTCGCATCAGCGGAATCCATTCTTTTTCACCTCGAGCAACGGCATCAAGATTGTCTTCTAGGTTAGCGGTAAACTGGTAATCGACATATTGGGTGAAGTGTTCAGTTAAAAACTTATTAACGATACGTCCAACATCAGTTGGGTAGAAACGCTTTTTTTCTAAGGTGACATATTCGCGGTTTTGTAACGTAGAAATAATAGACGCATAGGTGGACGGACGTCCAATGCCATATTCTTCTAGCGTTTTAACCAAGCTGGCTTCACCAAACCGAGGCGGGGGTTCAGTAAAATGCTGTCCGAGAATAATCCCGTCTAATTGAACAAATTCACCTTCAGTTAAGGGGGGTAAGAATGATTCCTGGTCGTCGCCTTTTTTAGTGTCATCGGTGCCTTCTAAATAGACCGACATGAATCCAGGGTTCGCAATGGTGGAGCCGTTTGCTCGAAAGGTGTGTTGCGTACCACAAGATAAGTCAGCGTAGACACTGTCGATTGTGGCATGGATCATTTGCGAAGCAACAGTCCGTTTCCAGATTAGGGAATAAAGTTTGGTTTGATCCGGTGTTAGGTGGTTTTTAATGGCGTCGGGTGTTCTTGACGACTCAGTGGGTCTAATAGCTTCGTGAGCCTCCTGAGCATTCTTAGATTTAGTTTTAAATTGACGCGGTTGTTTAGGCACGAAACTCGGGCCATACTTGTTGCTAATTAATTCACGAATCTCAGTCACAGCCTCTGTGGCTAAATTAACAGAGTCTGTTCGCATATAGCTGATTAAACCAATAGATTCACCCTGTAGAGAAACACCTTCATACAATTGTTGGGCAATCATCATGGTTCTTTTGGTGGTGAAACCTAGCTTTCGTGCGGCTTCTTGTTGCAGTGTTGAGGTGATGAAGGGTGGCGCTGGGTTACGTTTGCGTTTTTTCTTTTCAACGGTGTCAATTAATAATTGGCCGTTGGCCTCTTGGAGGATGGTTGTTTGAATATCTTGAGCTTGTGCTTCGTTTTCGATGCTAAATTGAGTGATTTTGTTATCGTTGAAGCGGGTAAGCTTGGCCTTAAATGCTTGTGTGTCGCTGGTTATAGCCGCATTTGCAGACCAGTATTCTCGGCTTACAAACTTTTCAATATCTAGTTCTCGTTCAACAATCATGCGTAACGCTGGACTTTGTACGCGTCCAGCAGACAGCCCACGGCGGATTTTTTTCCACAACAACGGAGATAGGTTGAAACCCACTAAATAATCTAGGGCGCGTCGTGCTTGTTGCGCATTAACCATGTTTATTGATAATTTTTGAGGCGTTGCTACCGCCTCAGTGACTGCTTTTTTGGTTATTTCATGAAAAATTATGCGGTGGACGGGCTTTTCTTTGATGATTTTTTTATTTTGTAGCAGTTCTAGCAGGTGCCAAGCAATGGCCTCGCCTTCGCGATCGGGGTCAGTGGCCAGGTAGAGTGCATCTGCTTTGCGGGCAGCTTTAGATATTTCTTGGGCGTGTCGTTGATTTCTTTCTATGACCTCATATTTCATTGCAAAGTCATTTTGAGTATCAACAGCACCTTCTTTAGGAATGAGGTCACGAAGATGCCCATAGGAGGCGAGGACATGAAAATCCTTACCTAAATATTTTTCTATTGTTTTGGCTTTTGCCGGTGACTCTACGATGACGAGATTATTGCTCATGGGTATAATCTGTATGGACCGTTGTTTGTTTTTTGAATAATAAAGAACTCAAAGGGGTAAAGTCCAGTGACTTTTGAGGAAACACAAAAGTTTTTGTGTGGTTCCCCACCAAGCTTTTAGTGCAAATAGGGAGAGCTATCTTCGTAAATTATGTTTTCCATCCGGGTAAAGGCGGCTTCTTCATCGGGTTGACTCAGCAAGACCATGAGCGCGACCCATTGTAATTTTTTTAATGAAATGTCTTCATTATCAAGTGCGATTAATCGATCTATTACTAATTCACGGTTAGTTGAAGACAGAATCCCAGAATGTTCTAGAAAAATAATAAAATTACGACACTCAGTGTCTAAACGGGCGACTTCTTGTGTGCTAAAGACTCGAAAAGAAGAGCTTGTTGGGCAATGAACTGTATTTTCTGCGCACAGAGATTCTAGCCATTCAAAGGCTTTGTCTACCTCTTTTTGTTCGAAGCCCGCGGTAAGCAATTCATCTCTTATTTTGTTTGAATTGGTTAAAGCGTCGTCGACTTCTTCTAGATAGTTCTCAAATAAATACATTAAAACTTCAAAGATATTTTCTTTCATGGCTGCATTATGACACGGTTTTTGTTAGTACGTTCCAGTTATTTTAGACGGGTATAGAATCCATTCTCTGATGAAATGAAGCCTAATATTTCCAATTGTAATAAAGTTGATAGAATTAAATGGGTCGGGTGTTGGGTGTGTTCGACAATATTATCAATCGCAGTGGGATTAAATTGTACGGCGTCTAAAATATTTTTTTGACTGATAGAAAGCGTGTCGAAGGCGGGTTGAGGGGAAGTGTTTTGGGTAGAATCTGGAAGGATATTAAATTCTTCTAGAATATCTTGGTAGTGGGTCGTTAACTTAGCGCCTTCTTGAATGAGTGCGTTACAACCTTGTGCTAATGGGTTGTTAATTGCACCAGGAATGGCAAAAACTTCTCGATTTTGTTCAAGAGCCATTTTAGCGGTTATTAGTGAACCACTGCGTTTTGTTGCTTCAATAACTAGAAGTCCTGAACATAAACCACTAATGATGCGATTTCTTTGCGGGAAGTTGTGGGCCTTGGCTGGTGTGCCAATAGGAAATTCAGAGACCAGTGCGCCTAGTTTTGTTATTTTCTTAGCAAGAGCATGGTGTCGTGCGGGGTAAATACGATCCAGTCCTGTTCCCATAACCGCGATGGTTTCTTTTTGAGCGCTGAGTGCACCTTCGTGGCAAGCACCGTCGATGCCGAGAGCTAGTCCGCTGGTTATGGTGAATCCTAGTCGTGCCAGTGAGTTTGAAAATTGATGTGCCGTTTCTAAACCGGTAATCGATGGGTTACGACTGCCGACAATGGCCAATTGAGGGGGGCATAGTGATTTAGGGTTGCCATGAATAAAGAGTAATGGCGGCGGAGTAGTGATTTCTTTAAGTAGTGGCGGATATTGTGGGTCTTTGAGGGTTATTAAGTGGTGCTGGTCGTCTTGATTTAACCAGTCCAAGTCTTTTTGAACATCAGTCCAGTTAGGATTTTGAAGTGCTTGGATGCTTAAAGGATGGAGCCCCCAGCGTCGTAAGTCTTTCGATGAATGGTTAAATAATTCTTCGGGCGTGGTTTTTAAAAGTAATTTGTTGAAGGTATGACAGCCAATTTTAGGGGTGCGTAGGAGCGCGCACCAGAATTTAATGTTGTGATTGGAGGTCATGATAATGAGGTGTGGTCTAGGCGTTTTGTGAGGAACGGTTAATCTATAAGGGTAATCAATTGCGTTTTTAGGTCGGTTCGTTCAAAGTTTAGGTTAAATCAGATAAAATGATATTTTTTTTAGAATAAGGTAAGAAGACAGTTGTGAGTATTTTGACGATTCTTGAATTTCCTGATGAACGTTTGCGCAAGATCGCTACACCAGTCGAAGCGATTGATTCGATGCGTAGCACGTTGATTGACGATATGTTTGAAACTATGTATGAGTCCAATGGGATCGGTCTGGCGGCTACACAGATTGATTTTCATGAGCGGATTATTGTGATGGATGTTAGTGAAGAAAAAGATGCGCCGCTTTGTTTGGTCAATCCTGAAGTTATTGGGCAAGAAGGTGCGGAGGTTTCTGAAGAGGGGTGCCTGTCCGTTCCGGGTTTTTTTGAGAAGGTTGAGCGTGCAGAGAAGGTGGTTATTTCTGCGCTTAATCGGGATGGTGATGTGTTTGAGTTATCTGCTGAGGGCATGTTAGCTATTTGTATTCAGCATGAAATGGATCATTTAAGTGGTAAATTATTTGTGGATTATTTATCGCCTCTTAAGCGGCAACGGATTAAGAAAAAAATGGAGAAAATTCATAAAACCTACCGATCCGGTAATAAATAAGGGGTGTATTAAGTTGAGAGTTGCCCAGTTATGAAAGTGATTTTTGCAGGAACACCTGACTTTGCAGTGCCGACATTGCAAATGATTTTAAATTCAGAGCATGAGGTTTGTGCGGTGTATACACAGCCTGATCGACCCTCGGGTAGAGGGCGTAAAATGAAGATGAGCCCTGTTAAGGCGTTAGCCTTATCTGCTCAAATACCTGTTTTTCAACCGGAGTCTTTAAAATCTCCCGAGGCATTGGCAGAAATAGTCGGTTTGGATGCTGATTTAATGGTGGTTGTGGCTTATGGTTTATTGTTGCCTCAAGTTATTTTGGATGCCCCAAGATTAGGGTGTATTAATGTTCATGCCTCATTGTTGCCGCGTTGGCGTGGTGCGGCGCCAATACAAAGAGCAATTATTTCAGGTGATGTTGAAACGGGCGTTACCATTATGGAGATGGCCCTGAAGCTTGATGCGGGCGTTATGTTACATAAGGAAGTCTATCGGATTGTGCCTGAAGAAAGTGCGAGTGAACTTCATGACAGATTAGCCGTTTTGGGCGCAGTTGGGCTTAAGAAGGTTTTGCCTTTGCTTGAGCGTGGTGATGTCATTCGGGTTGAACAGGATGAAAGTGAGGTGTGTTACGCCAAAAAATTGCAGAAAGGTGAAGCGCTCATCGATTGGAATAAATCAGCTGTAATGCTGGCAAGACAAGTCCTAGGTTTCAATTCTTGGCCTGTTGCTCAGACTTTATACCATGGTCAGGTTTTAAGGATTTGGCGTGCTTGTGCGTATGAGTCGGGTGTCGAGGGGGTGCCTGGTGCTGTCCGTGAGAGTAAAGAGCGCGTTTTAGAAGTGGTGACTGGTCAAGGGGTTTTGCGATTATTGGAAGTGCAACTTCCGGGTGGAAAACGCATGCCGAGTGAAGCTTTTTTAAATGCACATGATGTTGCAGGTGTCACGTTTGGCTAGCATTATGAGGGAACAGTCGTTATTTATTAATCTTAAAGTGGAAGGTTTTTTGTGAATCATTGTGAATTCTAGGCATATTGCGGCCAAGGTCTTGTATAAGGTTCTTAAAGATAATGTATCTTTAACGTTAGCTTTGGATGAATTGTTGGGGGGAGTTGAATCAAAAAAAGATAGTGCCTTTATCCAAGCATTGTGCTTTGGTGTGATGCGCTGGTATTTTTATTTAGAGGCGTTATTAGGAGTCTTAACGCGTAAGCCCATTAAAGATCTGGATATTAAGATTCTCGCTTTGATCGGGTTATATCAGATTAAGTTTATGCGGGTTAAGCCTCATGCAGCCGTTTCTGAAACTGTTTCAGCGGTTCGAAAAAAGAGTTGGGCACGGCCTTTACTGAATGCGCTTTTGAGAAGATACCTCAGAGAGCAAGAGGCGCTTGATCAACAAATTAATGCGCTAGACTTACCGATTCGAGAAGCACATCCTGTTTGGATGGTTGAGATGTTAGTCGAACAATGGCCTGATCAGGCGTGCGCTATTTTAACGGCAAATAATCAGCAGCCTCCTATGGCTATTCGCGTTAATCCCAAATATTATACCCAAACACAATACCAGGCTATTTTAGCGAGTCAGGCTATAAATTCCACAATGGTGTCGCATGGTTCTTCTGCTTTAGTCTTAGAAAAACCTATTGCTGTGGAGCAGTTGCCCGGTTTTTCAGAGGGGCATTCTTTTGTGCAAGACAGTGCGGCACAATTAGCCGCTACAGTGTTGGATTTGCAGCCGGGTCAGCGAGTGCTAGATGTTTGTGCTGCTCCTGGAGGGAAGACAACCCATATCTTAGAAACAGAACCGGCATTAGCAACTGTTGTGGCTTTAGATATTGATGCCCATCGCTTATCGCGTGTTAAAGAGAATTTGGAGCGTTTAGCGTTAGATGCTGAGTTAGTGCTGGGTGATGCTTCTCGGCCAGAAGACTGGTGGGACGGTGTGTTGTTTGATCGTATTTTATTGGATGCACCTTGTTCTGCAACCGGTGTGGTGCGGCGACACCCGGACATAAAATGGTTGAGGCAGCCAGAAGATATAGCGGTTATTGTAGAGTTACAGCAGAAGATTATGTGTGCGATCTGGGCATTATTGAAGCCGGGTGGGCGTCTTGTCTATGCGACTTGTTCTGTTTTGCAGCAGGAGAATGAGAAACAGGTTATGCAGTTTTTAGCATCTCAGGAAGATGCTGATTCTGTTGCCATTGATGCGGCTTGGGGCCAGGCGCGTCCGTGTGGGCGTCAGATCTTAACAGGAGATGATGGAATGGATGGTTTTTTTTATGCAGTCATTGTTAAGCAGTAGAGGGGTTGTTTTACTGGGTGCTTTATTGTGTCTGTCATGTTCTGTAGGGGATGAGCAAAAAAATATCCAGATCTTGAAAAAAACGGCCAGCGTAAGTGAACAGGGTGTTGTTTTGGATGCGAACGTGGGCGTGCAGTTAGGTGCGGAGGCTGAAAAAGCACTAAAAAATGGAGTTCCTTTGGTGTGGGCAGTTACTGCTCGGCTATGGCAGTCGCGTGAGATTATATGGGATGAAAAGATAGCAGAGGTTGTTTACCGTTATCAAATTAGTTATCACGCCTTGATGGATATCTATCGGGTAAAAGATGAGCAGAGTGGCGCCGAGAACACATTTACCAGTTTGCAGCTGGCGTTAAATGAGATCGGAAGCTTAAAAAATATTTTAATTACAGCGGACAGGTCTATTTCTAAGAAGAACCTATATAGTATAGGTTTGTTATTTTCATTAGATAAGGAACGGTTGCCGGTACCCTTACGCCTGGTTGCTTATTATGACCCAGGGTGGGCGCTGACTAGTCAGTGGAATATATGGTTTTTTCAAAAATAAAACTTCCTATCAGTGTCTTAGCGTTTTTATTGCTGAGTTTGGTCTTGTTGTCTCTTCATTTAATGAGTTCAACAATGCAGGAGTCATCAGAGTTAAGTCAGTTATATTCTTCATTGGTACTCATTAATGCCATTGGATCGGTCATTCTGTTGTTGTTAGTAGGCTTTAATGTCTATTCATTATTTAGACAAATTAGAAAGCGTGAGGCCGGCTCGCAGTTAACGATAAAAATGGTGTTGCTTTTCGTTTTTCTCTCATTGGCCCCCGCAGGGATTGTGTTCTTTTATTCAGTGCAGTTTTTAGACCAGAGTATCGATAGCTGGTTTAATGTTGAAATTGATCGGGCTATGGATGATGCCTTGGAAATTAGTCAGGTTTCTTTAGAGCAGAAAGAGCGTGATCATTTAAAGAAAATGAAAAAGTTGGCTGAACATATAGTGGCTGGTGAACGGGTTGATATTGAAGTATTGCGCGATAGTATTTCGGCAGATGAATTAACGTTACTTTCCAGTCAGGGGCATATTAAAGCTTTTAGTAGTTTGTCATCAACGCTGGAGTTGCCGGATGTGGGAAACACCTTGCTTACTTTAGGGCGTAGTGATAGTTATGCGGGGTTAGATTCGGTGAAAGATGGGGGGCTAAGTGTTCGCGTTATTGTCAGGATTAACACGGAAAACCCACAATTCTTACACGCGTTGTTTCCTGTTTCTCAGCGTATTGCCGACCTGGCCGATTCTGTTGAGTTTGCATTTGTGCGATATCAAGAGATGACTTATTTGAGAAATTCATTAAAAGTGAGTTTTTCTTTGGTGCTGGGGTTGGTATTACTACTAAGTTTATTGGCGGCTATTTGGGTAGCCTTTATTAGTATTCGAAACATTATTGCACCGGTTAAGCAGTTAGTAAAAGGTACGCAGGCTGTTGCAGATGGCGATTATTCTCAGCAGTTGCCTGTTTTGGTGCATGATGACATGGGGTTTTTGGTCGAGTCTTTTAATAAAATGAGTAAACGCGTCGGCTTGGCTAGAGATGAGGCGCGATTATCAAGTATTGAAATTGAAGATCAACGGGCTTATTTACAAACGATTTTATCCAGTTTAACGTCTGGAGTGATTAGTTTAGATGGTGAATTTAATATTCGGACAGCTAATCAAGCTGCAGATGCAATTTTTCACTGTGCAATTAATCAATTTTCCGGTCAACCATTGCTAGCATTTACTCAGGGGCGATCAGATTTGCAGCACTTGGTGAAAATGATTCATGTCAAAATGGAATATGCAAACTTTACCTGGCAGCAGCATGTTAGTTTGTTAGGGCCGAAGGGGCGACAAGAAATTCTTTGTAGGGGTGCGCCATTGTTTTCTCAAAATCAGGTACGGATTGGGGCAGTTATTGTTTTTGACGATATTTCAGATTTAATTCAGGCGCAAAAAAATGCCGCGTGGGGCGAAGTTGCCAGGCGGTTGGCGCATGAAATAAAAAACCCACTAACACCCATACAGTTGTCAGCAGAGCGATTACAGTTAAAACTTTCTGGGTTGCTGGAGGATTCATCGGCAGCTATGCTGAATCGCTCAACTAAAACCATTATTCAGCAGGTTGAGGTTATGAAAAAAATGGTGGATGAATTTGCTGAGTATGCTAAACCCTCTAAAAAGAATCCGGAAAGTATTTCTTTACCTGATTTGATTCAGCAGGTGGTCGCGTTATACTCCCTGCAACCGAAGGTTGAATTTAAGGTACAGTTAGCGGCTACAGTTCCGAATGTACATGCTGACCCGATTCAAATGAGGCAGGTGTTGCATAATTTAATAAAGAATGCGTTAGAGGCATTAGTTTATGAAGGGTGTATAACGGTATCGGTCCAGTTTTTAGATAAAAAAAATGCGCAAATGGTTGAGGTGGGTATTTATGATAATGGCCCGGGTATTATGGCAGAACGAATGGATAATATTTTTGAACCCTATATTACGCATAAAGAAAAAGGGACCGGTTTGGGTTTGGCGATTGTGAAAAAAATAATTGAAGAGCATCGAGGGAGCATTTGGTTGGATACGGAGTATCACGAAGGAGCGGGTTTTGTGTTTCAACTGCCTCTTGTGTAATTAAATAATCATTAGGAACAGTTTAACTATGTCAAAGCATAATACGAAAGTACTGGTTGTGGATGACGAGCCAGATATTCGTCAATTGGTTCATGACATCCTTAAGGATGAGGGTTATCAGGTTGCTATGGCAGAAAATGCACAGGTAGCTAGAGAGCTTAAGAAAAGCGAGCAGCCCGATTTAATATTGTTGGATATTTGGATGCCCGATACTGATGGTATTACGCTTTTAAAAGAATGGGTTTTGGAGGGTGTTGTGAATATACCTATAGTCATGATGTCTGGGCATGGAACCATTGAAACAGCCGTAGAAGCAACACGGTTAGGGGCTTATGATTTTCTTGAGAAACCACTGTCTTTAGCGAAATTATTATTAGTCGTTGAGCGGGGGCTGGAGGCTGGGTTACTGCAAAGTGAGAATACGGGTTTAAAATTACAGTTAAATAGATTGGTTGACCCTGTTGGGAGCGGTGCTCAAATTGAGCAATTGAAAGATAAGTTGAAACGGTTAGCGCAACATGATGCGCGGGTGCTGTTTTTAGGAGAAGGGGGCGCAGGGAAAGAATTATTTGCTCGGTTTTTGCATCGACATAGTCCGCGGCGTTCAGGTCCTTTTGTTGATGTATCCGTAGGGAGTATCGCGTCTGAGAATGCAGCAACAGAGTTTTTTGGAACAGAAGATGAAGTCGGTAAGATTTACCCTGGATTGTTAGAAAGAGCTCATGGCGGCGTACTTTTTTTAGGTGAAGTGGCTGATATGGATTTGGAAACGCAGTTACGTTTAGTGAGTGCGATGGATTCAAGCTCTTTTCTTCGAGTCGGGGGAAGCGCACCGGTTTCTGTCGATGTTAGAGTTATTGCGTCTACGCGTGTTTCTTTAGAAGCAGAGGTGAATGCAGGTCGGTTTCGTCAGGATTTATTTTATTTGTTAAACGTGGTGAGTTTTGAAATTCCACCGTTAAGGGAGCACAGTGAGAACATTCCGGTTTTATTAAGTTTTTATGTTGATTTTTTTGTCAAAGATGAAAAATTATTATTTCGGAAGTTTTCTATAGCGGCGCAGAATTTTTTACGGAATTACGGTTGGCCTGGTAATGTGCGGGAGTTGAAGAACTTGGTGCAACGATTGCTTATTTTAGGCGTTGGTGAAGAAATTGGGATTGATGAAGTAAAAAAAGCCTTGGGGTCGGTGGTTTCTGAGGTTTCTACAATGCCTGAGTTCTTTAATTTATCGTTAAAAGAGGCGCGAGAGCAGTTCGAAAAGTCTTATATTCAGTATCATTTTGAGCGTACGGGTGGTAGTGTGGCCAAACTTTCGAAGGCAATTGGTATGGAAAGGACTCATTTGTATCGGAAGTTGCACGCCTTAAAGATCAAGTTATAGACATAATGTTGGACTGTAGGTGTAAAAAAACTTGATGAGTAATGCTTTATTCATTATAATTACCGGTTTTATATTGTCTCAATCAAATACGAAGCACTGATGAAAACATTTAGCGCAAAACCAGCCGAAGTGAAACGTGATTGGTATGTTGTTGATGCCGAAGGAAAGACGTTAGGTCGACTTTCAAGCGAAATTGCAAAACGTTTACGCGGAAAACACAAACCAGTATATACCCCGCATGTGGATACCGGAGATTACATTATTGTAATCAATGCGGAAAAAATTCATGTGACAGGTAATAAGGAAAAAGATAAAGTCTACTATCACCATACAGGCTATGTCGGTAACCTTAAATCGGTTAATCTCAACAAATTAAGAAGAACATTTCCTGACCGAATTATAAGTACGGCAGTCAAGGGAATGTTACCTAAGAACCCATTGGGCAGAGCGATGTTTCGCAAGCTGAAAGTATATGCAGGCCCTAACCATGATCATCAGGCGCAAGAGCCTAAGGTTTTGGAAATCTAGAGAATTAGTAGGAAAAAACTATGGCAGAAGTTCAGTATTATGGAACAGGACGACGTAAAAGTGCAGTAGCACGAGTTTATGCAAAAAAAGGTTCTGGTCAAATCACTATCAATAGTAAAAGTATTGATGCTTACTTTGGGCGTAAGACAGATCAGATGATTGTGCGTCAACCTTTAGAGCATCTTGAAATGACATCTGATTTTGATCTTGATGTATATGTTAAAGGCAGTGGTCCTTCGGGGCAAGCCGGTGCTATTCGTCATGGTCTTGCACGTGCATTGATGGAATTTGATGAGACGTTACGGCCTTCTTTGCGTTCAGCAGGGTTTGTTACCCGTGATTCACGGAAAGTTGAGCGTAAGAAAGTGGGTCTTCATAAAGCGAGAAAGCGTCCACAGTACTCGAAACGTTAATTTTCTATTTTTGTTATTTTTAATTTCATTAAAGGTATTTTCAATTATTGAGATTAGAACTTGAACAAAAAAAGGAAGAAAGGAAGGTTGTAGTTTTTAATGACTACGACCTTTTTTTTTGATAATTTTTTTTATAAATTCATGTATAGGACAATAGATGACGACAAAAACTGAGGTTCCTAGCCCTTTTTGCGGTATCGGAACAGATGACCTAGTGCTTAATGTAGATGGAAAGTCTATTAATGTGCTGGCCAATGGTTGTGCTATTAATACACCGGCATTTGAGCAGGCCATTGGAGATATGGTTCCTAGGGTCAACGGGGAAGAGGTTGCACTTGAGGTCGCTGTCGCACAAGCAGCAGATATTCTTAAGGCTTCGGATCAGACTTTAATCGGGGGTTGTGCAACGGACGTAAATGGTATGCGCGCCTTGGTTGCTCTGGCGGATCATAACGGTGCAGTTGTCGATAATGTGGCATTTAATACAACACGCCGTAATATTTTGGCCTTACAAGATTCGGGTTGGATGACGACAACGCTGGCTGAGGTTAAAAATCGTTGTGATCTGTTGGTGGTTATTGGTACTGATATAGAAAAAGTTTCACCGCGTTTTTTTGAGCATTTCATCTGGAATGAATCGCCCATGTTTTTAGAGGCGAGTACGCAATGCCAAGTGGTTTATTTGGGTAAAGAACCTTCCGGCCAATCTGCGGTGTCACCGGTGGGTGTTAGGCCTCAAGTATTGCCTTGTGCGGATGAGGATTTGCCAGAAGTAGTGGCCGTTTTAAGGGCTTTAGTAAAAGGTAATAATATTTCCCACTATGAAGTGGACGGTTTAGCATTAACTGACTTACAGGCGTTGGCTGAGCAGTTAAAAGAAGCCGCTTATGGTGTAGTGACTTGGTCAGCAGGTTCATTGGATTTCCCACATGCAGAATTGACGGTGCAGGTTATTTGTGAATTGGTGAAAGATCTTAATGAAAAAACGCGCTGCTCTGGCTTGCCGCTAGGGGGCAGTGATGGTGATCAAACCGCGAATCAAGTAACGGCTTGGTTGACCGGTTATCCAGCTCGATTGTCTTTTGCAAGAGGTTTCCCAGAGTACGATCCTTATCTTTATGATGGGCAGTTATTGTTGGAGAATAAAGAGGTTGATGCATTGTTATGGGTGCATGACTTTAATAGTAAAGCATTACCCCCCGAGGGTGTTGTTCCAACGATTGTGATTGGTCGTTCTGGGATGCGTTTTGAAAAAGAACCAGCGGTATTCATTCCAGTGGGTACACCGGGAATCGATCATTGTGGCCATGCCTTCCGAATGGATGGTGTTGTTGCTATTCGATTGCAAAAGTTAAGGGAGTCAGGGCTGCCTTCAACAGCACAAGTATTGACGTTAATTGATCAGGCACAGTAAAAAATGATAATAAAACTTACCGGTGGGGTGGTTTACGACCCTGCCAATAATGTTAATGGCAAAGCGCTAGATATTTACATTAAAAATGACCGTATTGTATCTAAGCAAGAAGTAACTCAGGTTGATCAGGAAATTGATCTGCGAGGCAAAATAGTGATGGCGGGTGCTATAGATATGCATACCCATGTCGGTGGCGGAAAAAATAATATTGCTAGAATTTTGTTACCAGAAGATCATCGTTCTGATCCGGTTGCAGCTACAGAATTAACGCGATCAGGAACGGGGCGTGCTTTACCTTCTTCTTATGTGACCGGTTATCGATATGCTGAAATGGGGTATACCTCAGTTTTTGAACCGGCAGTATTGCCGGTTAATGCTCGTCAAGCACATATGGAAATGGGTGATATTCCTATTTTAGATAAAGGCGGCTATGTCTTAATGGGAAGCGATGATTATTTCTTGCAAATGATGACGGCTAAAAAGGATCAGCAAGCAATCAACGATTATGTGGCATGGACGCTTAATGCGACAAAAGGTATTGGTGTAAAAGTTGTTAATCCAGGCGGTATTAATGCCTTCAAATTTAATCAACGTCAACTTGATCTGGATGAAAATAATCAGTTTTACAATGTGACCCCTAGAGATATTCTTAGTGTTTTGGCGACAGCAGTTAAAGAGCTGGGTATTTCACATCCATTGCATGTTCATGGGTGTAACCTGGGCGTGCCAGGCAATAAAGATACCACGCTGTCAACCATAGAGGGTATTGGTGGCTTGCCGATGCATTTAACCCATATACAGTTTCACAGTTATGGGGTTGAAGGTGATTTCAAATTTTCTTCGGGCGCCGCTGAAATTGCCGAAGCAATTAATAAGAATAAGAATATTACCGTTGATGTGGGGCAGGTGATGTTCGGGCAAACGGTTACGGCATCTGGGGATAGCATGAAACAACATGCTAACCATAAACATGCAAGTCCTAATAAGTGGGTTTGTATGGATATAGAATGTGATGCAGGTTGTGGCTTGGTTCCTTTCAAGTATCGGGATCAGAATTTTGTTAATGCCTTACAGTGGGCGATTGGTTTAGAAACCTTTCTTTTGGTTGAAGATCCTTGGCGCATCTTTTTGACAACAGATCATCCTAATGGGGCTCCTTTTACCTCTTACCCGCATTTGATCCGGTTACTGATGGATAGAAGTTTTCGCAACGATATGTTGAAAACGATTCATCCTGAAGCGCAGAAAATGACAACGTTAGATACTATTGACAGAGAGTATTCATTGCAAGAGATTGCAATTATGACGCGCGCAGGGGCGGCAAAGTTAGTGGGTTTGGAAAACCGAGGACATTTGGGTGTAGGGGCTTGGGCTGATATTACGGTATATACACCGGATGATAACCGAGAAAAGATGTTCGAAAAGCCTGATTATGTGTTTAAAGATGGTGAATTAGTAGTAAGAGACGGTGAAATTGTTCATATTAAATGGGGTACAACACATATTGTTACGCCTGAATTTGATCGCGGTATTGAAAAGGATTTGGCGAAATATTTTAGTCGCCATATGACCATGAAGATGGGGAACTTCAAAATCAGTAACGATGAAATAACTGAAGACGGGCGAAACACATTGACTGTTCAGCCAACCCAGAGAGGTGTTTTATGATCATTAATGGTGTCTTGATCGATCATACTTTCGCAGAAGCATTTCCGATGAAGGCTACACGTGTCATTATTACGGCACAAACGGAGCAGTGGGCTTTTAATGCGGCTAAATCAATGACAGGGTTTGCGACGTCAGTCATTGGCTGTGGGTGTGAGGCAGATATTGAGCGTTACTTGAAGCCTTCAGAGACACCGGATGGGCGTCCAGGCGTTTCTGCCATGTTGTTTACTATGGGTGCTAAATCATTAGTAAAACAGCTTGAAACGAGGGCGGGGCAAAGTGTTTTAACCTCTCCGACCTCTGCTTTGTTTTCAGGTATCGATGGCGGTATCCGAATTCCCTTAGGCAAGAATTTGCGTTATTTTGGTGATGGTTTTCAGACCTCCAAAGTGATTAATGATAATCGTTATTGGCGAATTCCTGTGATGGATGGTGAGTTTTTAGTTGAAGAAACAACGGGGCAGGTGAATGCTATTGGCGGCGGTAATTTACTTATTCTGGCGGAGTCTGAAGTAGATGCATTAGAGGCATGTGAAAAGGCTGTTCTTGAAATGCGCAAAGTACCTAATGTTATCTTGCCTTTCCCAGGGGGGGTGGTGCGTTCGGGTTCTAAAGTTGGGTCAAAGTATCCGGCTTTGACCGCCTCGACTAATGACGCTTTTTGTCCAACGTTAAAAGGGATTACGAAATCTGAATTGTCTCCAGAAATTGAATCGGTCATGGAGATTGTTATTGATGGTTTGACCGAGACTGATATAAAAAAGGCGATGAAAATAGGCATGGAGACCTTTTGTTCGATTGGTGCTTATAATGGTGTTAAACGCATCAGTGCCGGTAATTATGGCGGGAAATTAGGGCCCTATCATTTTCATTTACAGGAGATTATGAATGACTGATTTGACGTTGACAATGAAGTATAGGCCTAATCAGCGTGTTGATATGTCGCCTATAACCTGTGATAAGTTGGCAGGATTAGAGTTGGCTGAAATTGCGGCTATTGAGTTGCAGAATGGTAAAAGAAAATTGCGTGTTGATGAGTTGTTTTCAATTTCAGGGTCAGATGTTGAGAAGATACACATTAATAATAGTTTTTCTAAATTAGATTATATCGGTCATGGATTAGACGGTGGCAGTATTCGGGTAACCGGTGATGTGGGTGCTTATTTAGCAATGGATATGCGAGCGGGGGAAATAACGGTATCGGGTAATGTTGGGATATATGCGGCTTGCCAAATGAAAAATGGATTTTTACAGGTTATGGGTGATGTCGATGACTTCCTCGGCGCTGCTTTACCGGGTAATAAAAAAGGTATCCAGGGTGGTACCGTCCTTATTAAAGGGAGTGCAGGTGATCGTGTGGGAGATCATATGCGACGCGGGATGATTTTGATTGAAGGCGGTACTGGCGATTATTGTGGCGCTAGAATGACGGCGGGAACTATCGCGGTTATGGGTGAGACGGGACGAAATATTGGCTATGGTATGCGTCGTGGCACATTGTTGTTGTGGCAGCAACCTAAGGTTCCGGTTACATTTGGTGATTGTGGAACCCATACATTTTCATTCTTACCGATGTTGTTTAAGGCAATGGCGCAATTTGATTCTAAGTTTTCAGATTCCTCTCAACACTTTAATCGTGTGCATAGATATGGTGGCGATATAGCAGGGATTGGTCGGGGCGAGATTCTGGTTCGGGTGGGTAATGCCTAGATCATTTTAGTGGGTGTCTAGTATTTTGGCGATTGATTTAATATAAAGCAATGGCTCGATAGCTTGTACACGTTGGCGTAGCGTGTCGACAGTATCATTGGGATACACGGGGACTTCTTGTTGGGCAATGACGGGGCCGTCATCATAGACCTCATTGATAAAGTGAATACTGGCGCCACTAATTGTTTCTTTGGCATTAAGAACCGCTTGATGTACGCGGTCACCATACATGCCTTGGCCGCCGTGTTTTGGCAGTAACGCCGGGTGGACATTCAATATCTTGTTTGAGAACTTAGCTAATGTTTGTTGTTTTATATGCTTCATGTAGCCAGATAAAATCACGTAATCTGTTCCGGCGACAGAGAGGGCGTCTTTAATGGCTTTATCCTCTTGGTCGCTATTTGGATGGGTTAATGCGCTGATGTGAATTATTTTTATCGTGTTTTCTAGGCACCACTGAGAAATGGCAGAATTCTCATTATTGGTAATAACAACCCCAATGTTAGCATTGAGTTGATGGTTTTTTATCGCGTGAATAATTGCTTTTGCAGCAGAGCCGCCGTGAGAAGCAAGAAAGCTAAGCGTGGGTTTTCGGTTCACCATTATCGTGTTGTCTGAGTCAATTAATGGAAGCGGTGTTGGTTGGCGTGTTGGAAGCCGGTATTGTTTGACCGTTTTAGGTCAAGAAGTAAAGCGCCTAAGGGCTACCAGAATTAACAGTCTCTGTAGACCTTAGGTCTTTGTGTTAGCTATTAAGGTTTGATTTTACCGTCTAGCCCCATTTGAAAATATTTGTGGGTGATATTTTCTTGATTCTCCAAAAGCCAGTCAATACTCGGTTGGTGGTTCATGGCTTTATGAATGGCTTGGGCTGTTGCTTTACGATGAATATCGAAAAGAATTTGGTGGTCGAGATTCTCATCTGTGGCAACGCTAGGGTTAAGCCATACAGAAACGATAATACCTAGATCGTTTGCTTTTTCCTTAGGAATGTCACCGGCTCTAACAGCATCCAAAACACCATTTGCAATAGCGGCTTGGACCGTGCCCATTAAAATATTAGTATAGCGATTATCTTTAACAGTGACTTTGCTCACCATTAAGGTGACAGGGCGAACTTGTATGTCGGTATTTAAAATAGCAAAAACGCGTGAGTGGCCTTTGACTTGGTCGCCCGTTAAGGTTGCTAGAGCAGTGCCAACAGGACCGTCTAGTTCACCAATAATTATTTCGGGTTCTGCTGCTGTTCCGGGAGGACCGCCAGCGACTAAGGATTCACCGGTCCGCATTACAATTCTTTCACTCATGGTGTTTCTCCAAAAGAAGGTGGTTAAAAAAATACTTATGATTAGTAGTGTAAGCGACTAGAATAGCATATTTGTAGGTTATGTTTATTTGCTTTATGGCAGCAATGTTAACGACTCAAGATCACAGCCGTGATGTGGCAGGATTGACTTATATTTATCCCGTTTTGTCGAGGCGAGCAGGCGGGATTTCTGTAGGGATTAATTTTAATGTTAATAATGCCTGTAATTGGCGTTGTGTTTATTGCCAAGTGCCTGAGTTGTCTGTTGGCAGTGCACCGGATATTGATTTGTTGAAATTACGAGAAGAGCTGTATTTTTTTCTGGCGTATATTGATTCAGGACGTTTTTACAGTGACTTTTCTGTTGATCCTAATTGTCGAGATATTAAGGATATTTCTATCTCCGGGAATGGTGAGCCGACGAGCTTAGCCAGTTTTAGTGAGGCTATTGAGGTGATTAAGGAGGTTTTGGAGCGTAGGTCTAAGTTGGGCCAGATCAAGTTAGTGTTAATTACTAATGGTAGCTTATTGCATCGAGATTCCGTTAGGCGTGGTTTGGCGCTATGGGGAGCATTGGGTGGGCAAGTATGGTTTAAGTTAGATAGTGCAACGGCCACTGGGCGGGAGTTAATCAATAGTACGATGATGCCGATAGAACGCATTATGGAAAATATTAAAGTGACGAGCGAGGTGTGTGAACTTTGGCTGCAAACCTGTTTATTTGATTATCCAGGAAAGATAAGTTTTGATGGTGAAGTTAGGGCATACCAATTGTTTTTGCAGCAGATTCGGACCCAAGCAAAGATCCAAGGCGTTTATTTATATACTTTAGCGCGACCATCTTTGCAGCCGGAAGCGCGGGTTATTGCCCCTGTGCCAGGCTACCTATTGGACCGGGCGGCAGATAGTATCAGAAGGATCGGCTTTAAGGTTCAAGTGAGCTATTAGTCGATTTGTCTCGTAGGTAGGTATAGGTTATAAATGTCGCGGTAATGAGTGTTAGCCAAACGGTGACTAAAGGACCGATAACGCCGTCATAATTACTGACCAAGAAATACCAATCAGAACTAGGATTTCGATTTAGAAATGCTGAATTTGTTTTGATTAGAAAGACCCAGCCGGCATGGATCCCAATACATACCCCAAGGCTCATGGGTGATTTTGTTCGTATGGTGGCAAGAAAGATACCTACAGACATGAGAGCAATAAAGGCAGGTAGGTTTCCAGGGTTGGTCAGTTGAGTTAAAGCGTCGGCTATTAAGTAATAGCTACTGGATAGACTGGCTTCGTCAGGAGGGATTTCTGTTTTACTTTTAAGGAAATGGAGGCCTGCGTAATAAAAAGCGCTGAGGGAAATGGCAAATAGCACCCCTTTGGCACGCGTTAGGCTAGTCAAAAGAATGCCTCGGAAAAGCATCTCTTCTGGGATGGAAATAAGGAATGAAATGAGCAGTATTTTAAATAGTTTAGCCAGTATTATGGTTGCTGTGAACTGAAAGTTGTGATCAATAACCCAAATATCAAGAGAGTAAAAAGTAAGAAAGAGAGGCGCTAGGATTACGATACCGAGGACTAGCCCGGCTATTATTTGGCGTGCAAATTTTTTTTTGGGTGCAATACCTAAGTCGACCTTAGATAGTTTAAGAAAATGCATTAAAGGGAATATGCTGAGTAGAAGTAGTACCAAGGCTGTTTTACTGATGAGTTTGCGCAAAGGAACTGCCCCGTCAATAGCGAGAAATATAAAATACCCTAAGACACCCGCGATAATAATTGCTAGGGTTAGTATGGCGAGTGGAGTTAGCGCAGAAAGCAATGTTTTCATAAAGGGAACAAATATTTTTTATTGTTAGGTTTGTGAATATTAAGTTATAATACCCCGATAATTCAAATGCGAATGTGGCGGAATTGGTAGACGCGCTGGTTTTAGGTACCAGTATCTTTGATGTGAGAGTTCGAGTCTCTCCATTCGCACCATAATTTTATTCTAATGGATGTTGGTTTGACTCCTCTATAACTAGATCAGTTACTAGAGGGCGCTAGCATAACACTACCAGACCTATTCCACATTTCATATTCTATATCCCCACAAATTTATTGAGGTAAATAAATGCAAGTTTCTGTTGAGAAAGTTTCTGATTTGAGCAGAAAAATGACTGTTCGTGTTTTGGAAGAAAGCATCCAAGAAAAGGCTGAGACTCGACTGAAGACATTGGCTAAAGACGTTAAGTTAGATGGTTTCAGACCTGGTAAGGTACCCTTTCATGTCGTTAAGAAAATGTTTGGTGAGCGTGCCAGAGGCGAAGTGATTAGTGCGTTAATTGAATCTTCTTATTATGAAGCATTGCAAAGTGAAGGCTTGAAACCAGCAGGTGCACCCCATATTGTGCCGAGTGAGGATCAAGGCAATGATGATGGGTTTGAGTATGTTGCAAATTTTGAAGTCTTACCGGAAGTCGACTTAGCCGGTATCGATCAAATTGAAGTTAAACAGCCTGTTTGTAGTGTGCAGGAAGAGAATATTGAAAAAACCATTGAAACGTTACAGCTCAACAAGAAAGAATGGAATGCCGTAGAGCGTAGTGGTCAAGAGACGGATCGTTTAACCTTTCATTTTTCGGGTGTTTGTGATGATAAAAATTTCACTGATGGCAAGGTAGAGAATTATCAATTGGAATTGGGGTCGAATCAAATGATTCCAGGGTTTGAAGATGAGTTGCTCGGCCTTAGTGCGGGTGAACAGAAGGTGTTTGATAGTGCCTTTCCTGAAGAGTATGGGAATGCTGATTTAGCCGGTAAAACAGCCACATTTGACGTTGAAGTTGTGTTGGTTGAAGAAGTGAGCTTACCGGTAGTTAATGAAGAATTCATCAAGTCTTTTGGCAGTACGGCCGGTGATGTTGATTCATTTAAGGGTGAGGTGAAGGCTAATTTAGAAATTGAATTAGGCCAGGCAATTAAACGACATCTTAAGAATCAGGTTATGGATTCATTGTTTGATAAATTCCCTATGACGCTTCCTGATGTCTTGGTGGATCAGGAGATAGAGGCACTTAAACAGCCTTATAAAGAAAATGCTAAGCGTCAAAAACAGGCTATTTCAGATAGCGACTTGCCGCGTGAGATGTTTGAAGAACAAGCGAAGCGCCGGGTTGCATTAGGATTGCTGTTATCTGAGATTATCCAAAAAAATGAAATTCAAGTGGATGCCGCAAGAGTGCGGCAAGAAATTGAAGTGATGGCTAATACTTATGAGAAACCAGAGGATGTGGTAAATTGGTATTATGCAGATAAAAAACGCTTGGCTGATGTCGAGAGAATGATTCTTGAAGAGCAGGTGATTGATTGGATCGTTACGCATAATACCGTGGTTGAAGAGAATGTTGCATTTGATGAATTAATGACGCCACAGAATTCAGGGGTTGTAAATGGCTGATTTTAAAGAAAGCGTTGCTGAATTAACGAGTAGTGGTTTGGTACCTATGGTTATCGAGCAAACGGCTCGAGGTGAACGTTCTTATGATATTTATTCACGGCTTTTAAAAGAGCGTGTTATTTTCATGGTTGGGCAAGTTGAAGATCATATGGCCAATTTGATTGTTGCTCAGTTGCTTTTTTTGGAATCAGAGAATCCAGATAAAGATATACACTTATATATAAATTCTCCGGGTGGCTCTGTATCTGCTGGATTGGCTATTTATGACACCATGCAGTTTATTAAGCCGGATGTCTCGACGATGTGTATTGGGCAAGCGGCGAGTATGGGGGCTTTGTTGCTCACGGGTGGCGCAAAAGGCAAACGTTATTGTTTGCCGAACTCAAGGATGATGATACACCAGCCCTTAGGTGGCTTTCAGGGACAGGCTTCAGATATTGATATTCATGCGAAAGAAATTATTTTGGTTCGAGAGCGACTTAACCGGATTATGGCGGATCATACGGGGCAATCGATGAAGAAAATTCAGAAAGACACGGATAGAGATAATTTTTTGAGTGGGCCTGATGCGGTTAAGTTTGGGTTGATTGATCAAGTTTTGGCGAGCCGGGTGACGGGTTCTGATTGATAGGTATTTTAAAGTTGTATTGAGTCTATCAACATTTAGTGCAAGATTAAGCGGATAAATTAGGTTTCAGAGGTTTTCAATGAGTGATGATAAACGCAGTATAGAGGATGAAAAATTACTGTATTGTTCGTTTTGCGGTAAAAGCCAGCATGAAGTAAAGAAGTTGATAGCAGGCCCGTCTGTATACGTATGTGATGAATGTGTAGCGCTTTGTAATGATATTATTCGTGAAGAGTTGCAAGAGGAAGCAGGTACGGAGAGAACTGACCTTCCAACGCCAAAAGAAATCAATCAAGTTCTTGATGAGTATGTGATTGGCCAAAATAGCGCGAAGAAAATTCTGGCTGTTGCTGTCTATAATCATTACAAGCGCCTTAAAAATAAGCCACAGGAAGGCGATGTGGAATTAGCAAAAAGTAATATCTTATTGATTGGTCCAACAGGGTCAGGTAAGACGCTGTTGGCTGAAACGTTAGCCAAATTATTGGATGTTCCTTTTACTATCGCAGATGCCACAACGTTAACAGAAGCAGGCTATGTAGGTGAAGATGTCGAAAATATCATTCAAAAGGTATTACAAAATTGTGATTATGATGTAGAAAAGGCAGGGACCGGAATTGTCTATATTGATGAGATAGATAAAATATCTCGAAAATCTGATAATCCTTCATTGACGCGTGATGTTTCAGGCGAAGGGGTGCAACAAGCCTTGTTAAAACTAATTGAAGGCACTGTTGCTTCTGTGCCACCGCAAGGGGGAAGGAAGCATCCTCAACAAGAATTCTTGCAAGTAGACACCCGTAATATGTTGTTTATTGTGGGCGGTGCTTTTGCAGGTCTTGATAAAGTGATTCAAGATCGTACTGAGAAAAGCGGGATTGGTTTCTCCGTCGATGTGAAAAGCAAAGAAGACCGTGGTAATGTCGGTGAGATTTTTGCAAAAGTTGAGTCTGAAGATTTGATTAAGTATGGGTTGATTCCAGAATTTATTGGTCGATTACCCATTGTGGCTTCATTAGAGGAATTAGATGAGAGCGCATTAATTCAAATTCTTACCGAGCCAAAGAATTCTTTGGTGAAACAATATCAATTACTTTTCGATATGGAAGGTGTTGAATTAGAGTTTAGGGATGATTCTTTATCGGCAATTGCCAAAAAATCCACACAAAGAAAAACCGGTGCGCGCGGATTAAGAACTATTGTGGAATCAGTTCTTTTGGATACGATGTATGAAATACCCTCATCTGAAGGGGTGACTAAGGTTGTGGTTGATGGTTCAGTGATTGAGGGGGAAACCTCGCCATATTTAGTTTATGAAAATGACTCTATAGTGGCATCTGGCACAGACTCATAAGTTGTTATATTGATAACGTACTAGAAAAGAACGTTATACAATACTTGTTATTTTAAAGGTTAACACCATAGTAGGTGTGCATTGCATGAGTAATGTCACTGAATTATTAGAAGGCTCCACTATGGAAACAGATGAAACGAGTTTATTACCCATGAATGCTTTAGTGCCGGTATTACCATTACGAGATGTTGTGGTTTATCCGCATATGGTTATTCCTTTATTTGTGGGGAGAGAAAAATCGATTGATGCGCTTGATGTAGCGATGAAAGAAGATAAACAAGTCTTATTAATTGCACAGAAAGAAGCGGAAATTGATGACCCCTTAGTAGAAGATTTATACGAAATTGGGACCTTAGCAAATATTTTACAATTGCTTAAATTACCGGATGGTACGGTGAAAGTACTGGTTGAAGGTTGTGAGCGTTGCCGAGTTTTAGAAATTAAAGAAACGGGGAGTTTTTATTCTGCCGATGTTGAAACGCTAGAGGATTCATTTGATTTAAGGGAAGAGGAAGCCGATGTTTTAGTTCGGGCGGTTATAAATTCATTTGATCAGTACGTTAAATTGAATAATAAAATTCCTCCCGAAGTTTTAAGTTCATTAGCAGGTATTGATGATGCCAGTCGTCTGGGTGATACCATCGCTGCCCATATGGCGTTAAAGATAGATGAAAAACAAATTATATTAGAAACTACTGAAGTTGCTGACCGGTTAGAAAATCTGATGACCCTTATGGAAGGTGAAATGGGTCTTTTGGAAATGGAAAAAAAGATTCGCGGTCGTGTTAAGCAGCAGATGGAAAAGAATCAGCGCGAGTATTATCTGAATGAGCAAATGAAAGCCATTCAGCAAGAGTTAGGCGAGATGGATGATGTGCCTAATGAGCTAGAAGAGATGGCTGCTAATATTAAAAAGTCAGGGATGTCTAAAGAAGCCAAGACTAAAGCTGAGTCAGAACTCAATAAGTTAAAATTGATGTCACCCATGTCCGCAGAGGCAACCGTTGTCCGCAACTATATTGAGTGGATGATTAATGTTCCTTGGAAAAAGAAAACCAAAGTTCGTCATGATTTAAAGGTTGCTGAAGAAGTTCTTGAAACTGACCATTTTGGCTTAGAAAAGGTCAAAGAGCGCATTTTAGAATATTTGGCGGTTCAGCAGCGGGTAAGAAAACTGAAAGGGCCAATTTTATGCTTAGTTGGACCTCCAGGTGTTGGTAAAACATCTTTGGGTCAGTCTATAGCACGAGCCACGAATAGAAAATATGTTCGTATGGCTTTAGGGGGGGTTCGAGATGAGGCTGAAATTCGAGGGCATCGGAGAACGTATATTGGTTCCTTACCGGGAAAGATTTTACAAAATTTATCTAAAGTAAAAACGCGTAATCCGATGTTTTTGCTAGATGAAATTGATAAAATGGCTACGGATTTTAGAGGCGACCCTGCTTCTGCAATGTTGGAGGTTTTGGATCCTGAGCAGAATCATACTTTTTCTGATCATTATCTCGAGGTTGATTTTGATTTGTCTGATGTCATGTTTGTGGCGACAGCAAATACCTTAAATATTCCATCTGCATTGCTAGATAGAATGGAGGTTATTCGTTTAGCGGGTTATACGGAAGATGAAAAAGCTAATATTGCGAAACGTTATTTGATTCCAAAGCAGATTGAAAATAATGGCTTAAATAAAGGTGAGATTGAGATTTCTGAAGAAGTTGTTAGAGATATTATTCGATTTTATACGCGTGAAGCCGGGGTGCGAGGGTTGGAGCGTGAGATTTCAAAAATTTGTCGCAAAGTGGTCAAGCAATTATTGTTGTGTCACGATGATAAGAAAATTATCTTAGATAAAGACAGTCTGGAGATTTATCTGGGTGTTCAGCGATTTCGCTACGGACAAGCCGAAGCGGAAAATAGGATTGGACAGGTTACGGGCTTGGCTTGGACTGAGGTGGGTGGTGAATTATTGACCATTGAAGCGGCCTTAGTGAATGGTAAAGGGAATTTTAAAGATCCAACAGGTAACCTTGAGAAGGTTATGAAAGAGTCTATTCGAGTGGCAAGCACGGTTGTTCAGAGCCGGTTAAAATTGTTAGGGATAGATGAAAAATCCAGTCAGAAACATGATGTTCATATTCATGTTCCAGAAGGAGCAACCCCCAAAGATGGCCCAAGTGCAGGTATTGCAATGTGTACGGCTATTGTCTCCGCATTGACTAATATACCTGTGAAATCGGATGTTGCTATGACCGGTGAAATTACGTTGAGAGGTGAAGTTTTACCCATTGGTGGATTAAAAGAAAAATTATTAGCAGCGCATAGAGGTGGGATAACTACGATTTTAATTCCTTGGGAAAATGAAAAGGACTTGAAAGAAATACCCGAAGCTGTTTTAGAGAAATTAGAGATTCGCCCGGTACGGTGGATAGAAGAAGTGCTTGAAAGTGCCTTACAATATCAGCCAACAGCTCTTTTAGATGAGGACTCTGAAGCGACGGAGAAATCGGAAACAACGACAGCGTCATCAAGTCGGTTGTCATCTCATTAACTGTGGCATTGATGGCATGTTGTATGGCTTGAGATGAATCTTAAAAAATAGCGAAAAAACATAGACAGTTTTAGTATCCACAATATAAACTACATGAGTGGCTTTAGCACTAAAGCTAAATTGAATTTTAAACTCCAATGAAGGGGAAAGTAGATGAATAAATCGGAATTAGTTGAATCTATGGCTGATGCGTCTGGCTTGTCAAAAGCAGATACAGCAAAAGCCTTAGAAGCATTCACTAGTGTGGTGACTGAGACTTTAAAGAATGAAGATTCAGTAGCGCTTATTGGGTTTGGTACTTTCTTGGTAAAGCATCGTGCAGAAAGAAAAGGGCGTAATCCTCAAACAGGAGCGGAGATTACAATTTCAGCAGCAAATATTCCTTCATTTAAAGCTGGAAAATCTCTTAAGGATTCGGTAAAATAGCTTCTTTGATTCTGGGTGCTTAGCTCAGCTGGGAGAGCATCGCCCTTACAAGGCGAGGGTCGGGGGTTCGATCCCCTCAGCACCCACCAAAAGAATTGGAGCGGTAGTTCAGTTGGTTAGAATACCGGCCTGTCACGCCGGGGGTCGCGGGTTCGAGTCCCGTCCGCTCCGCCAAGTATATGGAAACCCCATGACTCAAGAGTCTGGGGTTTTTTTGTATCTGACGATATAAATTTTTTTTTAATTGTTTGCGCAAGGTAAAGCATTATGTTGCTAAAAATAAGAGAGAAGTCACAGGGTGTATTTTCATGGCTGATTTTATTAATGATTTGTGTTCCATTTGGATTATGGGGCATTCAGAATTATTTGGGAGAAGGTGAGGAAAGCCCAGTTGTAACTATTGGCGATAAAGAATTCTTTCAACGTGATGTGAACCGAGCCTATAGTCAACATAGCCAGAGTTTTAAGGGTATGAATATTGACGAAGCACAATTGAAGAAATTGGCATTAGAAAAGCTTATTCGAGATGAAGTGTTGCTACAGTACGTAGAAAATGAGGGGCTTGCAGTAACCGATAAGTCAGTTCGTGATTTTGTGGCTACGCTTGAGTATTTTCAAACTGACGGAAAGTTTGATAAAGAACGATACCAGAATTTATTGTCGCAGCAAAAAATGACTTCTGATGAGTTTGTCAGAAGAATTAAGAAAGCAATGATTATGGAGCAATTCCAACGTACTATTGTAGAGAGTGGGTTTACTACCGATTACGATGTTGAGCAGTTCTTTAAGATTCAGAATCAATCGCGGTCTGCACGTTTTGTAATCGTTCCTTTGCCGACTGATATTACAGCAGTTGGGGAGGAAGAAATTCAGCAATACTATCAGGACAATGCTGAGAGTTATCGTACTGAGGCTAAAGTTTCTATTGAATATATTGAGTTAGCATTAGATGATTTAGCGAAAAATATTCATCCGTCACCGGCTCAATTAGAGTTATTTTATCAAGAGCAACAAGATGCTTTTAGGACGGATGAGCGTCGTAAAATAAGTCATATTTTATTAGCAGACATGGACACGGCTTTAGTACAAGCGGCCGAGATCAAAGCACGTTTAAAAACCAGTGGTTTTGAAGCGTTAGCCGGTGAGTTTTCAGCGGATAAATTATCGGCCAGTAAAGGCGGTGATTTAGGGTTGATTGTTGCCGGGGATATGGATGAGGCCTTTGAAGAAGTCGCACTAGGTTTGGCAGAAGGTGAAGTCTCAGAACCTGTGAAAACTGAATTTGGTTATCATATTATTAAAGTGACTGAATTAACACCCGGTGTCGTTAAGCCCTATGAGGAAGTTAAGGAAGTTGTTGAGCTGGGTTTTAAAAAGGTAGAAGCGGAAAATATTTTTTATGAGTTAGGTGAGACGCTCGCTGAAATAAGTTTTGAGAATCCTGATAATTTAGAAGTGGCAGCAGAATCTATTGGTGTCTCTGTTCGAGAGACCGAGAGTTTTACTCGTACGCAAGGTCATGATGACATTTCAGTAGAAGACTTGGTTCGAGAAAAAGCTTTTTCTGAAGATGTGTTGGCAGGAAATAACAGTGAAGTTATAGAGTTGGGTTCAGACCGGATAGTGGTTTTAAGGGTTTTGAGCCATAGCGTAGCAAAAGTAAGGCCTTTGTTGGAAGTAAGTTCCTTGATTAAAGAGCGACTTAAAAACGATGCTGCTAAGCAGCAGGCTTTAGCCGTGGCTAAGGAATTAAAATCACGGGTTCAATCGGGGCAGTCGTTGGCCGTATTAGCAAAGGAAAAAGGATTATCTTTTATAGTTGCGGATGATATACAAAGAAATAACGCTGATTTTCCATGGGAAATTAACAGTGCTATTTTTATCGGTGCAAAACCCAAAAGTGATCGACCGACAACTATGGTAGTGGCTTTAGAGTCGGGTGAACAGGCCGTGGTGAATTTATTAAGTGTCACGGAAGGACAATTAGCCAAAGCAAATAAAAAGGAGTTTGGTATAGCTCGAACTAACATTAGTAAGTTGTTGGCTGATGGTGACTTTGATGCTGTTTTAAGTAGTTTACAAGCGAACGCATTAGTTAATGTATCAGAGCCTTAATGGATGATAAATTTTAGGATGTAAAAAAGGGGCTTTAAAGCCCCTTTTTTATGCGGATTAAAAAAACTAATTATTCACTGGATGCGGCTAATCCTGCAATATTATAACCCGCGTCTACAAAGAGAATTTCTCCGGTAATTCCAGAAGCCAGATCTGAGCATAAGAAAGCCGCGGCATTGCCAACTTCCTCAATTGAAACATTCTTCTTCATGGGAGCCGTATCGGCAGCTTTACTAAGCATAGATCTAAAGTTATTAATTCCAGCTGCCGCAAGGGTTCTAATTGGGCCGGCGGATACAGCATTGACACGTGTTCCATCCGGGCCTAAAGAAGCCGCCATATAGCGCACATTTGCATCTAGGCTGGCTTTTGCAACACCCATGACATTGTAATTTGGAATCGCCCTTTGTGAGCCTAAGTAGCTTAATGTGAGTAAAGAACCATTTCTGCCTTCCATCATAGCTTTACCGGCTTTCGCCAGTGCGGCAAAGCTGTAGGCACTAATGTCATGAGCAATACGGAAGTTTTCGCGTGTAACTGAATCAACATAACTGCCTTCTAAGGCTTCTCGAGGGGCAAAAGCAACAGAATGAACAATTCCATCTAAACCATCCCAATGTTGTGCTAGAGTATCAAAAACGTTATCAATTTGATCATCAGAACTAACATCACATTCAGTGGTAATAGTTGAATCACATTCAGCGGCCATTTTTTCTACGCGACCTTTTAATTTTTCATTTTGATACGTAAACGCTAAATCAGCGCCTTCCCTGTGCATTGCCTGAGCGATACCCCAGGCGATTGAACGGTTGCTGGCTAGGCCAACAATTAAAATGCGCTTGCCCTGCAAAAAACCCATTATCATCTCCTGTTAAAATTATTGATAGAATATATTAAGTATCTATGAGCTGTTTATCGTTGTCCAGTAAATTTAAGGAAATGACTGTTTAATGTTTAGTGTTAGTTGTAAGCGTTGGTTGCTATTAATTCATTGCCTGTTACTTAGCAGTTGTAATGACGCTATGTTAAATAATCCTTATCCAGCAAAAGAAGATAAGCAGTCCATTTTATACAGTTCTTTCTCGGAGCGTCCCAAGCATTTGGATCCTGCGGTTTCCTATAGCTCTAATGAGTATGCAATTATTGGACAAATTTATGAACCGCTACTTCAGTATCATTATTTAAAAAGGCCGTATCAATTAGTCCCTTTGACGGCGGCAAAAATGCCGGAAATAACCTATCTCATTGAGGATCAATCGGGTGTATTGATAAAAACCCATGTGGAGCCTGAAAAAGTCCGTTTTACAGATTATATGATTGAAATTAAGCCTGGTATTCGTTTTCAACCACACCCGGCTTTAGCAAAAGGTAAGGATTATTTTTATCATAATCTACAAGTAGAAGACCTCATTGATATTGCTACCATTACGGATTTTGAGCACAGCGGAACGCGAGAAGTGGTTGCAGAAGATTACGTTTATCAGATTAAGCGCTTAGTTCATCCAAAAATACACTCGCCTATTGCAGAATTGATGAAGGAGTATATTGTTGGTTTAAAAGAATTCTCTAAGATTGGAAAAATACAAGATCCGATTGTATTTAGGGCGCAAAATATTTCTGGTGTGGAAGTGATTGATAAGTATCACTTTCGGGTTCGTATTTATGGTAAGTATCCGCAATTTATTTTTTGGTTATCGATGCCTTTTTTCTCACCGATGCCTTGGGAGGCTGATGTTTTTTATGGGCAAGATGGCTTAGCCGACAAAAATATTTCATTAGATTGGTTTCCAATAGGCTCAGGCGCTTATATGTTGTCGGAGAATAACCCTAATCGACAAATGGTTTTATCGAAGAACCCATATTTTCATTTGGAGCGCTACCCGAATTCTGGTGAGCCAGGTGATTTTGAGTCGGGGTTGTTGGCCGATGCAGGAAAATCATTACCTTTCATTGACAAGGTGATTTATGTTTTAGAGAAAGAAACCATTCCTTATTGGAATAAGTTTTTGCAAGGCTACTATGACGCTTCGGGGGTCGCATCGGATAGTTTTGATCAAGCCATTCAGTTTATGGGTGACGGGAAAGCTGCGCTAACTCCAGCATTACAGGAAAAAGAAATTCGATTACAAACGGCAGTCACGACTTCGATTTCGTATCTCGGGTTTAACATGATTGATAGCGTTGTCGGTGGCAGGTCGGATCAGGCAAGAAAATTAAGACAAGCGATTTCGATTATTATTGATTACGAAGAATATATAGCCATTTTTATGAATGGTCGAGGTGTGCCCGCGCAAGGTTTATTGCCCCCGGGAATATTTGGTTATGAGCCCGGTGCACAGGGGCTAAATCCCTATGTTTATGATTGGCATGACGGTTATCATCGTAAGTCAATGGCTACCGCTAAGCGGTTGTTAAGTGAGGCGGGTTTTAAAGGTGGCATTGACCCCTCTACTCAAGAGGCGTTAGTGCTTTATTTGGATACGGCAGCGAGTGGCCCTGATGATAGAGCGCGGTTGAATTGGTATCGGAAACAATTCTCAAAATTAGGTCTTCAATTAGTCATTCGGGCAACCGACTATAATAGGTTTCAACAGAAAATTCGTTCGGGTAATGCGCAATTATTTTTATGGGGTTGGAATGCGGATTATCCAGATCCAGAAAACTTTTTCTTTCTGTTATATGGACCGCATTCAAAAATTAAAACAGGGGGTGAAAATGCAGCTAATTATCAAAATGTTGTGTATGACCGACTCTTTGAAGAAATGCGTAATTTGGCTAATGGTCCGGCTCGATTAGAAAAAATTCATCAATTGCAGGAAATCATTCGCTATGATGCTCCTTGGGTTTTAGGGTTTTATCCTAAAAGTTATTCGCTTATTCATAAATGGTATCAAAATCTTAAGCCAAATCTTATGGCTAATAATAAGTTGAAATATACGCGTATTGATAGTGACTATCGTGCTCGGCAACGTCAACTATGGAATAGACCTTTATGGTGGCCTATGGTGCTTTTGATTGGGGTCGGTAGTATTCTACTTTGGCCTGCGGTGGTGATCTATCGCAGACGTAAAAAGGCAGTTATTAATGCGCGCTAATGTGAGTTATGTTTTTCTCTTAACGGACATGGACAACAGATGATTCAGTATATTATCCGCCGGCTTATGTATACGATCCCTCTGTTACTGGGTGTTAATATTTTAACGTTCTTTTTATTCTTTGTGGTTAATACGCCAGATGATATGGCAAGAATGCAGTTAGGGCAGAAGCATGTCACTGAGCAAGCAGTGAGTAAGTGGAAAATAGACCATGGCTATGATTTACCGTTATTTATTAATTCTGAGAAGGGTTCTTTTAACAAGATAACCGAAACGATTTTTTATCAAAAATCGATAAAGTTATTTGTTTTTCAGTTTGGTATTTCTGATAGTGGAAGGAATATTGGTGCGGATATTAAGCAGCGTATGTGGCCAAGCTTGGCTGTTGCATTACCCTCTTTATTGATAGGGTTATTGGTTAACATACTGGCTGCATTGTTGATGGTACTTTTTAGGCAGAGTTATCTAGAGTTTTGGGGCTTGGTTGCTTGTGTCGTGATCATGTCTATCTCAGCACTATTTTATATTATTGGTGGGCAGTTTTTGTTTAGCAAATTGCTTAAATTAGTACCTATATCTGGTTTTGGTTCGGGTGTTGATGCATTGAAGTTTTTAATTTTACCGGTGGTGATTAGTGTCGTATCAGGATTGGGCTCAGGGGGGCGTTGGTATCGGGCTTTATTTATTGAAGAAGTTGAAAAAGATTATGTGGTAACCGCTCGTGCAAAAGGATTGTCAGAGACACAGGTATTATTTCGGCATGTTTTAGGTAATGCGATGATTCCTATCTTAACCGGAGTTGTTGTGGTTTTACCGTTGTTGTTTATGGGTAGTTTAATTATGGAGTCTTTTTTTAGTATACCGGGTTTAGGCAGTTATACCATTGATGCCATTAATAGACAGGATTTTGCAATAGTCAGATCAATGGTTTTTTTGGGCTCAGTATTGTATATCCTTGGTTTATTATTGACGGATATCTGTTATACCTTGGTCGATCCTCGTGTGAAATTGTTATAGGTTTAATGCAGATGATAATTTTATGGACGGATGCGCTTATTTATCTACTGTTAACCACGGCTATGGTTAGCGGATTTTTTTTAAGGAACTATGAAGGGCTTAAGCGACCATTGAATAAAATAGCGACCAATAAAAGCGCAATGGTATCAATGATAATTTTAGTGTTTTTTATCGCTATTGGGCTCTTAGATTCTCTTCATTTTAAGGCTGAAGGGCAACGTGCTTCTGGGGTTATTAGTGTGTTAGATTACTGCACTCAGCCGTTGTGGCAACAAACGGAAAAAACCTATTCCGCTCCTTTTTCAGCTTATCTTTATAGTAAGGCATATATCACCCAAGCAGATGGGTATCAGTCGTGGGGTTTTCCACGCTTAAAATTTGGTGGTAGCCATTTGCTAAATCCCGAGACTGAAAAAACAGCTGATGTGTTAATTAAATTAATCGTCGGGCTAAGTAAGGGATTTATTTTTTGCCTGTCATGGGTCGGTCTGCGTGCTTTGTACGTAGCTAAAAAGGCTGGGCAGAGTAGGCTTCACGTTAGACCTGGATTTGTGGGGACAACCATCATCGTTGTCGTGGTTGGGCTATCGGGCATTATTGAGTTATCTACGTATTACCATATTCTGGGCACGGATAAGGTGGGGGAAGATGTTTTTTATCAAACGATTAAAAGCATCCGAACGGGCTTGGTTATTGGTTCTTTAACCACCTTTATTATGTTACCACTGGCTGTTGTTTTTGGTATTTTGGCGGGTTTTTATCGTGGTTGGGTGGATGATTTAATTCAATATTGCTATACCACATTAAATTCTATACCCAGTGTGTTATTGATTGCGGCATCAATTTTAATGGTTCAGATTTATATGGTGAATCATCCGGAATTATTTACTAATCTTGAGAGTCGGGCAGACTTACGGCTATTATTTTTATGTTTAATATTGGGTGTAACCAGTTGGACAGGGTTGTGCCGAATGTTACGTGCAGAGACTTTAAAGTTGCGTGAAATGGGTTATGTCCAGGCTGCTAAAGTATTAGGGGTCAGGCCTATAGGGATCTTATTTCAACATATTCTGCCGAATGTCATGCATATCATCTTGATTTCGGTTGTTTTGGACTTTAGCGCTTTAGTCTTAGCAGAGGCCGTATTGTCTTATATTAATGTAGGCGTTGATCCTAGTACTTATAGTTGGGGCAATATGATTAATGGCGCGCGGTTAGAAATGGCAAGAGAGCCGGTGGTTTGGTGGCCCTTGATTGCCGCTTTTGTATTTATGTTTATTTTGGTATTAACGGCAAATTTATTTGCGGATGCGGTAAGGGATGCTTTTGATCCAAGGCGTAACCAACATGACTAAGCGTGTGTTATCCGTACAGGGTTTATCGGTTCAGTTTCAGACTGATAGTGAAAAAGTTTTGGTGGTTGATGATATTAGTTTTGATATTCTTGAATCAGAGACATTTGGTTTAGTGGGCGAATCAGGGTCGGGTAAGTCAGTATCAGCATTGGCTATTCTAAGACTATTACCCCGTAGTGCAAAAATGAGTGGAAAGCATGTTTTTTTTAAGGAGCAGGATTTATTAACGTTACCCGAAATGAATATGTGCCAAATTAGGGGGCGTAGAATTGCAATGATTTTTCAAGATCCTATGATTGCACTGAATCCCGTTAAGAGTATTGGTCATCAAATTTCTGAAGTGATTAAGATCCATTTTGAATTATCACCCAGTGAGATTAAAAGTCGTGTTTTGACACTGTTACGACAGGTAGAGATACCATCACCAGAAAGTCGTATCGATGATTACCCGCATCAATTTTCAGGAGGACAATTACAACGCATTATGATTGCAGCGGCACTAGCCGGAGAACCTGATTTGTTAATTGCTGATGAACCGACAACGGCATTGGATGTAACGATACAGGCGCAGATTTTAACATTGCTTAAGTCTATTCAGCGTCAGGTTGGTATGAGTTTATGGTTAATTAGCCACGATCTCGCATTAGTTTCATCTATGGTTGATCGCGTGGCAGTCATGAGAAAAGGGCGTATTGTCGAAGTAGCTGAAACTCGGCAGTTATTTAACTACCCAGAGCACGCTTATACGCAAAAGTTATTAGCCGCGTTACCTTCTATTGATAGTTGCCGTGCAGAAGCGAATGTAACGGGGGATATTTTACTTGAGCTGAAGAGCATGAGTATTTCGTATCCGGTCAGAAAAGGATTTTTTAATCGCATAGTCAGTCATCATCAAGCAGTTGATGGTGTTAATTTAACAATACATGCAGGGAAAACATTGGCTCTTGTCGGTGAGTCGGGTTGTGGTAAAACAACGTTGGCAAAAGGGTTGTTGAATTTGATTGAAAATGTTGACGGTCAAATTATATGGGCAGGTCAAAATATTAATGGTTTGCAGGGCGAGCCTTTGCGCCAGATGCGGTCAAACATACAAATTATTTTCCAAGACCCTTTTTCTTCTATGAATCCTCGTATGTTAGTAGGACAGATCATTGGAGAGGGTTTGCGATCATTACATCCGGAAATTTCTTCTCAGCAGCGTAAAGTTGAGGTAGCCACATTATTGCAACAGGTTGGTTTACCCGCAGAATGTGCGATGCGATATCCCCATGAGTTTTCAGGAGGACAAAGGCAAAGAATCTGTATTGCGAGAGCGTTGGCTGTTCGGCCTAAACTTATTATTTGTGATGAGCCGACCAGTGCACTTGATGTTTCAGTTCAAGAGAAGATTATTCTTCTATTAAAATCATTGCAGCAGCAGTATGGAATGAGTTATTTATTTATTACCCATGACTTAGCTGTTGTTTCAGAAATAGCAGATGAACTTGCTGTTATGTATGAGGGAAAGATAGTCGAATATGGACCCGTTTATCAGCTCTTGAATGATCCAAGGCAACCATACACCCAGCAATTATTGAAGGCGGTTCCTAAGATCAGTGTGGATTAGCCGAATAAAACTATGGGGTGTTAATCAGCAGTTTTAGTTTTTGACCGGGTTGAATATAGCGGCCGATTTTATTCCATTTCCGGAGGTTGCCAATTGTGACGTTGAATTTCTTAGAGATGCGCGATAATGAATCACCTTGGCGGATAGTGTAATAAATTTTTTGTAGTGCTCTCCCTAAAGATAGTCGTTTGCTGGGGGCGTTCTTTTTCTTTTGAGGGATGCGTAGTTTTTGTCCTGGTTGGATATAAGTGGTTTTCTTGAGGTGGTTGAGTTGAACAATTTTACTGGACTGTGTTGAGAATTTTTGGGCAATTAACCATAAGTTATCATTCTTTTTAACGGTATAGACGATTGTTTTCTTAACCGTGTTATGGTTTTTAAAAGGGCGTGCTGTGGCAGCATAGCTATTGTATTTACTATTTGAGCCAGTGGGGATGAGTAAAAATTTACCCGTTCTAATGAGGGAGCCTGTAAGTCGGTTGACTTCACGAATTGCTTTGACACTGGTGTGATATTTTAATGCGATGAGGCCTAGATTTTCACCAGCGGTTATTTTATGGCGGCGCCAAGTTAGGCGTTCATTTAGAGGAACTTTAGCTAGTTCTTCTTCAAAGCGTGCCTTTTTTACTTTGGGTATTAACAGGTAGTGTGGTCCATTGGGTGGTGTACACCATCGGTTTAGGCCAGCATTCAGTTGAAGGAGCTCTTGCAAGGGTATTTGTGCGATTTCGGCTGCCTTTTTAAGATCTAGTTGTGTTTTGATGTCAACCAGTTCGAGGTAGGGTTTGTTTGCAGCAGTCGGTTGAGGTAGATGGTAGTCTTTGGTATGCGCTAAAATTCGGGCGATAGCCAATAATCTTGGAACGTACGTGCGGGTTTCTTGGGGTAGTGGCAGTGCCCAGAATGTTGTTGATCGGTGTTTCTTTTTATTTCTTTTAATGGCTTTGCGGACCGTGCCTTTCCCAGCATTATACGAGGCGAGTGTTAACAGCCAGTCGCCATTGAATTCTTCATTGAGTTGTTTGAGGTAACGTGTGGCAGCTTGCGTTGAGGCATAGACATCTCTGCGACCGTCGTACCACCAATTCTGTTTTAGGCCAAACATTCGCCCCGTTGATGGAATAAATTGCCAAAGACCGGATGCCTTTCCAGAAGAGTAGGCGTTAGGTTGGAAGCCGCTTTCTATGATAGGTAATAATGCAAGTTCACCGGGAAGGTTTTGTCGCTCTGTTGCTTCGGAAATAAGATAGAGATAGGGTTCAGCGCGTTTTTGAATAATGTCTAAAAATTTAGGGTTCTTCAGGTAGCGCTCAATTTCTTGGGTAACTTTGGGGTGGTTAATATCTTGAAGTCGATAGTTATCGAAGATTCGTTGCCAAATGTTTGTTTGAGTTTTAGGCGTTGAGGGGGCTAATTTTTCTGTAAGGCTTTGTGAAACACTGTCTTGAGGGGGCAGTAGATCATTGGGAAGAACGGCGCGCTGATTTTGCATCGCGCAGCCACTAAGAAGAATATTTACAAGGATAAGGAAATATTTCATTAATTCGGACAATAAGGCAATATAATGCACTAAAGAATTGGAGTATTTTAACTCATTTATTAATTGATTTTTTATTTAATAATATTGTGATTAGGGATCTTCTTTACAAGTGGTTTAAGACGCCTCAAGGCAGAGTGTTACGACATAATGAGTCTTTGTTCTTGCGGCGAAATATTTCAGTAACGAGTATGCAATGTTTATTGCAAATCGGTTTTTTAGGTTGGGAAAGAGATTTTTTGAATGGTTATTGTGCTCAGAGTACTGTTATTCTAGATTCCTCTTTGCATTATCTGGTGCCTTGTTCATATCTTGTGGGGCAGCCCTATTTGTTGCCTTTTGAAACCGAATCGATTGATTTTGTTATCCTGCCTCATTTTTTAGAGTTTGCAGACGATTTTTCAACTATTCTGGATGAGGTTGACAGGGTGCTAAAGCCTGAAGGAGAGGTTATTATTATTGGTTTTAATCCTTGGAGTTGGTTTGCATCTGATTATTCTCTGGCCAAAACACTTAATAAAATATCATCACCAAATCATGCGCTAAGTCGAGCACAATTTAGTCATCAGCTCTTATCGCTTGATTATGAAGTAGAAACAGTCGCAGGTTTTGGTTGTCGGAAATACTATCAGGTTCCTCAAGAATACCGGCGAAGCGCAGAGTCTTATTTTGTAACCGCTTATGCTCTGAGAGGGATTAAACGTTGTGATAACATTATCAAATTAGACGCTTTAGATCGATATCTAGGCATTCCTGTTGTTAAACCTATTTAACAGTTCGTTGTGTTAATTATTATGTGAAGAGTTTTTTTTAATGAATGAAAAAAAGGTAACCGTGGTTGAAATCTATACAGACGGGGCCTGCCGTGGAAATCCGGGGCCAGGTGGTTGGGGTGTTGTCATGCAATATGAGGGGCATACCAAGGAGTTGTTCGGGGGAGAGATTGAGACCACTAATAACCGTATGGAGTTAATGGGGGCTATTATGGCTTTAGAAAGTCTAAAGCATTCCTGTAAAGTTAATTTAAATATTGATTCGAAATATGTTTTAAAAGGTATTACCGAGTGGATTGTTAACTGGAAAAAACGGAACTGGCTGACCGCGGCAAGAAAACCGGTTAAAAATGTAGATTTATGGCGTCGACTGGATCAAGCTATGAGCGGACATGATATCAATTGGATTTGGGTGAAAGGTCATTCTGGTAATCCAGGTAATGAGCATGCGGACCGATTAGCTAATGACGGCGTAGATTCATTAGCGTGATTATTTTATGAGGCAGGTCGTTTTAGATACAGAAACCACAGGTATTTCAGTCGCTGAGGGTCATAGGATCATTGAGATTGGTTGTATTGAGTTGCTTGACCGGCGAGTTACAGGTCGCCAGTATCAAGTCTATTTGAATCCCGATCGATTGATTGACCAGGGGGCTATAGAAGTACACGGTCTAACAAATGAATTTCTTCAAGATAAACAGCGGTTCGAAGATATTGCCGATGAGTTTATCGATTTTGTTCGGGGAGCCGAATTAATTATTCATAATGCGCCTTTTGATACCGGTTTTATTGAAGCAGAATTAGCCCGCATGGATTATGCTTCAGGTGCTTTAGAAACGCACTGTACGGTATTGGACACCCTAGTCTATGCCAGAAAAAAACATCCTGGGCAGCGTAATAGCTTGGATGCTCTTTGTAAGCGGTATGCGATTAATAACAGTCATCGTACGCTTCATGGGGCTTTGTTAGATGCGGAAATTTTAGCAGAAGTTTTTTTGTTGATGACGGGTGGGCAGTCTTCCTTATGGGGTGAGGACGGGGGAGAAGAGAGCGCTGTTGGTTCGCCAGTCAGTCAGGTTTTGAAAGATAGAAAGCCATTGCCCGTTGTTTTTTGTACTGCGGAAGAGCAAGTCTTGCATGAAGCGCGCTTAAAAGCGATTGCGGCTGAGAGTGATGAGGTTTGCTTATGGTTACAGGAGAAGAGGCACTAAACTTACTCCGTGCTGATGCAAGGAGTAAGTGTTCTTAGTGTTATTTAACGTTAACAATCTGAAGGGTATTGGTACCGCCTTCTACGCGATGGAAGTCCCCATGGGTAATAATAATATTGTCTCCAGTCTCCGCTTGGTGACGACTTTTCAAAATTTTAAAAATTGCTTGGTAACGTGTTTCTTGATCCGGTGAATTGTCTTCAAATAGAAAAGGGAAAACACCTCGATATAAGGTTACTTTACTTGCAGTTTTAGCGTCGTGGGTAAAGGCGAAAATAGGTATCCCAGAACTAATTCGAGACATCCATAAAGGTGTTGATCCGGTACAGGTCAGTGAGACAATCGCTTTGCAGTTAGCATGGTTGGCTAGATACATAGCAGACATAGCAATGGCTTCATCAGATCGATCAAATTGTGATTCAACCCGGTGGTTCGAGAGTCTTACGTTAGCTTGCTTTTCAGTTTCAAGACAAACACGGTCCATCGCTTGAATAGCTTTAACAGGGTATTTTCCTGCAGCGGTTTCTGCTGAAAGCATAATAACATCGGTGCCATCGACAACAGCATTTGCAACATCAAAAACCTCGGCACGTGTTGGGATCGGGTTGGTAATCATCGATTCCATCATTTGTGTTGCAGTGATTGCAACTTTATCTAATGCGCGTGCTCTTTTAATGAGGTCCTTTTGAACCGGTGGTAAGTTAGCATCGCCAATTTCAACACCTAAGTCTCCGCGGGCTACCATAATGGCATCAGAGGCTATGATGATTTCATCAATGACGTCTAGTGCTTCAGCGCGTTCAATTTTTGCGACAATACCCGCGTTAGAGCCAGCACGATTTAGAAGCATTCTTGCCTCATGAATATCGTCAGCAGTACGTGGGAAAGATACGGCAACGTAATCAGCATCAATTTTTGCTGCAGTTAAGATGTCAGCTTTATCTTTATCGGTTAGTGCTGCTGCAGATAAACCACCACCTTGTAAATTAATCCCTTTATTGTTGGATAAGTCTCCTCCTACAATAACGGTACAATTAACACGCATATTGACGACGTTGACAACGTCCATAACAACACGGCCATCGTCTAAAAG
>CAJVZC010000005.1 GCA_913019935.1 uncultured Methylococcales bacterium | reverse complement strand
CCGGACTTTGTTCTTCACGATGACCAAATCCGTCTAAAATGATTAACGCAACAGGCTTTGGGGTACTTGACATAATAAAATTCCTCTTCAAAAAATGATCTTCGATAAAAATACTCACCATTCCAAAAAAGAGCGCGAACACGTCCTATTGGAATAATTATCTTGCTATTTTACCTGAGCAGCGCAATTTTGAACACGCCATTTCCCCATACCTTTTTTAAAACACACCCTTAACAAAAATGGCTACACTCAAAGCTTACAATTCGCTGATTACTCTCACGCATAGCTTCCTTTTTTTAATCTAATTCCTTTTGAAAAAAGAATAAAAAATACAATTGATCATTAATTACCGCTTTAATTAACAGATATAATCGCAGCCAGTGTTTTTTATTGTTAAAATACTGGATTATCCTCGTTATATAGCTTCACAACACCGTTGTGATTTTTTAAAAATATTTTATATTAGGTTTTTTTATGGAACGCGTTATTGAATTTATCGGCAACCACTGGATGTTGTTTATTGCCTTCGTTGTTGTACTTTATCTTGTTACACAAGAATTATTAGACAATGTTTTTAAACGGTTCCAATCCATGACACCGGTCGCAGCTGTCATGCATATGAACGAAACAGAAGTCACTATTGTTGATGTAAGCCAAGCTGCTGACCATAAAAAAGAACATTTAGAAAATGCCATGAGCATTCCTCTTGCTAAACTTGAGACCAGCCTCGGCCAATTAGAACCGTTTAAAGAAAAACCATTACTGGTTTTTTGTCAAACCGGCGCACAATCGCCTCAAGCCTGCAAAAAACTTTATAAGCTAGGTTTTCATCAAGTGATTAACTTAGTGGGTGGACTTAAGGCATGGGACGAACAAAACCTACCCACCACCAAAAGCAAATCCTAGACCCTTAACTTACTCATTCCGGTAGTTACAACATGGCTGAACAAGAAGAAAAACAGTTCTCAATACAAAAAATTTTCTGTAAAGACGTTTCCTTTGAAACCCCAAACTCACCTAAAATTTTTACCTCCAAGTGGCAGCCCAAGGTCGATTTCAACTTAGGCACACACGTTGATCCTCTCGAAGACGATGTCTTTGAAGTTGCTATTACGGTTACCGTAACCGTGAAAGTTGAGGAACAAGTCGCCTACCTTGCTGAAGTTGTACAAGCCGGAATTTTTACACTCAAAGGTTTCTCAGATACAGAACGCGGCCCCCTACTCGGCAGTTATGCCCCTGGCGCCCTTTTCCCTTATGCCCGAGAAGCCATTTCAGATCTGGTTTCAAAAGGTGGGTTTCCACAACTTCTTTTGGCCCCGGTTAATTTTGATGCTGCATATGCGCAACATGTCCAACAACAATCTTCGCCCAGTTCTGTTAACTAAACCTTGAATGGATAAACAACGAATTTGTATTTTAGGCGCTGGTTCATGGGGAACCGCCTTAGCGATACAAGCCGCGCGCAATAATCACGACACTATCCTTTGGGGCCATAATGCTGACCACGTTAGCGCCTTACGACAAGAACGAACAAATTCTCGTTATTTACCCGGAATCATCTTACCCGATAACTTAACGGTTACTGACACGCTTAAAACAGCTGTACAATTTAGTGACATTGTTCTACTTGCTGTTCCAAGCCACGCCTTTGTCACGACACTCATAAAAATTAAAGCGCATCTTAATCCAAACACCTCTATCGCTTGGGCAACCAAAGGACTGAGCCATGATAATGGTTCTTTTTTACACCATTCCGTTATCTCCCAACTGGGTGAAAAAATACCGATGGCGATCCTTTCAGGTCCTACTTTTGCCATGGAAGTTGCTAATGGATTGCCATCGGCAATTACTATTGCCTCAGAACAGCCCGAGTGTGCTACCAAACTAGCGGGCATTTTCCATAGCGCGCATTTTAGAACTTATACCAGCACGGATATTATTGGAACTCAAATCGGCGGCGCCACTAAAAATGTCTTGGCTATTGCTGCCGGAATAGCTGATGGCCTGGGTTATAACGCCAACACGCGCTCAGCACTGATTACCCGCGGGTTAGCTGAAATCATTAGATTGAATCATCGCTTAGGCGGTCATCAAGAAACCCTCATGGGGCTAGCTGGGCTCGGGGACCTAATACTGACTTGCACAGATAATCAATCCAGAAATCGCCGCTTTGGTATTGGTCTCGGTCAGGGTAAAAAACCGCACGATTTAATCACCGAAATAAACCAAGAAATTGAAGGTATTGCGGCGACTGAACAAATTCACCGCCTGTCTAAACAGCTTAACGTTGACATGCCGATTACCGAACAAATCTATCAGATTCTCTATCAGAACACTGATCCTAACCACGCTGTAAAGACACTCTTAGCACGCGAACAACGTGATGAAGAACCCCTTCCTCCTACGTAAAAAAGAGTCTAGCCAAAAAATCCTTACCAATAATAAAAAAATGTTGCATATTATATAGTTACGGGGTATATATAAAGCAACTTATTGACGGATCAAAAGGAGTCATTGCATGCTACACATATTGGACCATTTACCCCTACAACGCACCGAACTCGAGCGCACAACTAATGGCGACACCATTATTCTAACCGCCAATGCAATTGATGCGATCAAAGACACAAACCCAGATCACAACCTACTAAAGAACCTCTTTAAACAATTTAATTTGTGTGTTTTATACCGAGATATTGAAGCAAAAGGCGTCGAAATCAGTGAACTAATCAGTGGCATTACCGTTTTGGATGATGATGAATTCAACCGCTGCCAAGAAGACAACAACTGTATACGCTCTTGGAATTAAATCAAGCAAATGCCAATTGTCGCCACGCCTCATAAGTCACTATAGCCACGGAATTGGATAAATTAAGACTTCGACTATTAGCCTGCATCGGAATCTTCAAACACCCCACGGACTCTTGTCTTAGAATGTCTTGTGGTAAGCCGCGCGTTTCAGGCCCGAAAAGAAAAAAATCACCCGTCTGATAACACTCTTGGTCGTAATTTTTTGTCGCTTTTGTTGTCAATGCAAATAAACGTGCTGGTTTTGCACGTTGTATAAAGTCTTGGTAATCTTCATACAACATTAAAGCGGTGAACTCATGATAGTCCAGCCCAGCTCTACGCATTTTTTTTTCATCTAAACTAAAACCCAACGGCTTTATAAGATGTAACTGGCAACCATTGTTGGCAGCTAACCGAATAATATTCCCGGTATTAGGTGGAATCTCCGGCTCGTACAACACAATATGAAACATAATCTTTGATAAGCCAACCCAATCTTTCTGTTACTTATGTCAACTTACCGTGACATTGCTTAAACTTCTTGCCTGAACCACAAGGACAAGGATCATTACGGCCCACTTTTCTTCCATCACGAACGAAAGGTTTTTCGGCATCTTCTTCAACACCCTGATCCTGAGGCGGTGGCATTAGACCCGCATCCAAAGCTGCTGGCTCAACACTTTCAGACAACGATGATTCGGCATCAGCATGCTCAAAATTCATCTCTTGTGGTTCTTGGCGCTGTTCGTCAAAACCCTGCAGATCTTCTTCAACATTCACCTGTACCTTAGACAAAAGGCCTACAACTTCATATTTAACAAAGTCCAACATACTAACAAACATTTCAAATGATTCACGCTTATACTCTTGCTTAGGATCACGCTGCGCGTAACCCCTTAAATGGATTCCCGCCCGTAAATGATCCATAGCACCCAAATGCTCTTTCCATGTACTGTCAAGAACCTGTAGGACAACAGACTTCTCAAAATTGCGCATCACATCAGAAGAAATATTAGATTCTTTTTGAACCCAATTCTCAACCAACTTTTCCTGTGTCAGCCGAATAACATCTTCTCTCTGTAACGAATGATCTTTCTCTAGCATCTCCTGCCACGGAATAGTCAGCTCAAACTCTTGCTGTAAGTGCCCCTCTAATCCGGCAACATCCCACTGATCTTCCATGGTTTGCTCTGGAATATACTGCGTAACCACACTGCTAACAACATCATCACGAAAGGCGCCAACAATATCACTGATATCTTTAGCTTCCATTAAGTCATTACGCTGCCCATAAATAACTTTACGCTGGTCATTGGCAACATCATCGTAATCCAGAATCTGTTTCCGGATATCATAATTGCGCCCTTCAACTTTCTTCTGAGCATTCTCAATAGCTCGCGTTACCCAAGGATGCTCAATCGCTTCACCTTCAACCATACCTAACTTCTGCATCATACTGGCAACTTTCTCAGAAGCAAAAATACGCATCAAATCATCTTCAAGAGATAAATAAAAATGCGATGACCCCGGATCTCCCTGACGCCCAGAACGTCCTCGCAATTGATTATCAATACGTCTTGATTCATGTCGTTCCGAGCCAATGACATGCAAACCACCACTGTCCAAGACTTTTTCATGGTGTAAACGCCAATTTTCTTTAACTTTTTCTAGTGCCGATTCACTTGGATTTTCACCCAATGACTTTATAGCCACGTCAAGATTACCACCCAAAACGATATCAGTACCTCGACCCGCCATATTAGTCGCAATAGTTACTGCTCCCGTTGTACCGGCTTGTTCAATAATATGCGCTTCACGCTCATGCTGCTTAGCATTTAAAATTTCATGCGTAATGTTATTTCTTGTTAGCTCACGGGAAATTAATTCAGAATTCTCAATTGATGTCGTTCCGACAAGAACTGGCTGCCCACGCTTTGAACACCCTTTGATATCCTCAATAATTGCATGATATTTCTCACCCACTGTCATATAAATATGATCACCGCGATCATCTCTAACCATTGGTCTATGGGTCGGAATTACAACCACTTCCAAACCATAAATCTTTTGCAATTCAATCGCTTCAGTATCAGCCGTACCGGTCATGCCCGACAACTTATGATATAACCGGAAGTAATTCTGAAAAGTTATTGAAGCCAGTGTTTGATTATCTTCTTGAACTTTAACTTGTTCTTTTGCCTCCATCGCTTGGTGCAAACCATCACCCCAACGACGCCCAGACATAATACGACCGGTAAACTCATCTACGATCAATACTTCATTACTTTTTACGATGTAATCAACATCACGATGATAAAGCACATGAGCGCGCAAGGATGCCGACAAAAAATGCATCATTCTGATATTTACCGCATCATACAAACTTCCGCCTTCGGAAATATAACCGTGTTCAGCCATTAACTGCTCAACACGCGCATGACCTGCTTCGGTCAAATGCACCGTTCGCATCTTTTCATCGACAGAATAATCACCTGCCTCGCCTTCTTTTTCTTGTTTGGTCAAACCAGGAATAATCTGATTAACCTTAACAAACATTTCAGTACTTTCTTCGGTTGGGCCGGATATAACTAGCGGTGTTCTAGCCTCATCAATTAAAATTGAATCAACTTCATCGATAACCGCATAATGCAACCCTCGTTGCACTTTGCTATCGAGGTTATACGCCATATTATCTCTTAGATAATCAAACCCAAACTCATTATTAGTACCATACGTAATATCGGATTCATAAGCTTCTCGCCGCTCTACACTGGCTATTTCGCTGACAATAACCCCTGTTGTCATACCTAAAAAAGTATAAATCTGGCCCATCCAAGCACTATCCCGCTTAGCCAGATAATCATTCACGGTCACAACATGAACACCTTTACCCGGCAACGCATTAAGATAAGCTGACAACGTTGCCACGAGCGTTTTACCTTCCCCGGTCTTCATCTCTGAAATCTTGCCGTCATTTAAGACCATGCCGCCAATAAGCTGCTCATCAAAATGACGCATACCCAACACACGCACAGAAGCCTCACGCACCGTTGCAAAAGCCTCAGGGATTAAATCTTCAAGCGCCGTACCTGACGCTAAGCGATCTCGAAACTCAGCCGTCTTGGCTTGTAAAGCCTCATCACTCAAAGCCTCAAATTCTGCCTCTAATAAATTAATGCTTTTAACTAACTTATTTTTTTTCTTAATAAGTCTGTCGTTCCGACTACCAAATAACTTCTTGACCAACATGGCTAACTTTCCAATGAATTTAAATTTGTAATAAAACCTAACAATTATATACCTTATCAACCTTCGTTAACAGACCCATCATGACCACACCCCCCAGCAAAGCCCTCAAAACAGCCTAATAACCCAATACTTTAGGTCTATTTTAACTATTTTATTGGTTTTCCCGTATTGAAAGCACGTAACCGTTATAATAAACCACACTCACCTCGGGTTATAGCCAAAAAAAGTTCAACCACACCCTGGAGACAACTGGCGAAATGCGCAGCAAACGAAAGAGTCATTTTAAATCGGCCTTATCCTTGGGCGGCAAGGCAACAAGTCACTTTACAAGAATCATTACTCAACAAAAAATATTGCGAGAAGTGATCTGCCAATATTTGCCTGATCACTTCAGCCCGCATATCACCAGTTGCATCAAGAAAGATAAAACTATTATTATTTATACGACATCAGCCACATGGGCCAGCCAATTACGTTTTCTAAACCAACCCATACTGGCAGCATTACATGCCCATGGGAAAAATGATGTCACTGAAACTAAAATTAGAGTGCTTCCTGAAGCGTTAACGCCTGAACCGGAAAAAAGATATGCAAAAAAACTATCTGACGCCTCACTTAATATGATTCACAGTAATGCCATTGCCCATACCACCGACAGTGAACTCAGCACTGCCCTATTACAACTACACAAGACACTTAAGAATAAAATGTCTTAAGAAACATACGATTGCACGAATGCCTTTGGCAGTTCCTTAGCATCTTTAAAAGACACCATCTCCCAAGCATCTGTGTCTTTGAGCAATGCCCGCAAAAGTTGGTTATTTAAACTGTGTCCAGATTTATAGCCGTTAAACTCACCCAACAGATTATGCCCTAATAAATAAAGATCACCGATTGCGTCTAACATTTTATGTTTTACAAATTCATCTGCGTAACGCAAACCATCTTCATTCAAAACTTTTAGATCATCAACAACAATCGCATTATCCAAACTACCGCCTAATGCCAAATTATTCTTCTGAAGTAATTCAATATCCTTCATAAAGCCAAAGGTACGTGCACGACTCACTTCTTTAATAAAACTGGTGGTAGAAAATTCCATGACTGCGGTTTTAACATTCGATTTAAAAGCAGGGTGTTCAAAATCAATCGTAAAACCAACCCTAAAGCCATCATACGGCTCAAAAGAAGCCCATTTATCACCATCAACTACTTTAATAGGCTTGTTAACTCTAATGTATTTACGCCACGCGTCCTGCTCTTCTATACCTGCAGATTGTAATAAAAAAACAAAAGGACCTGCGCTTCCATCCATTATGGGTATTTCCGCAGCACTCACATCTACCATAGCATTATCAATACCTAACCCTGAAAATGCCGACATCAAATGCTCCACGGTTGATACCCGTATACCATTTTGCATCAGTGTCGTTGACATGGTCGTATCACCCACATTATCAGGTGTCGCATCGACAATGGCAGACGCTCCGATATCGCTTCGTCTAAAACGAATACCTGTATCAGGCTCTGCGGGGTGCAGCGTTAAATATACATTCTCTCCAGTATGTAAACCCACCCCCGTCGCTCGGATAATATTTTTAAGCGTCCTCTGTTTCAACATAGACTTTAAGCTACTGTTAAATAAAAGCGCTCATTCTACCACAAGAAAACCTTCTAACAGAAACACCCCCTCGTTCTTTCAAAATGCACCTTAACTCAAGCCTCCTGTTTAAACCTCTTTATTGCCAGCTTTTAACCTCTTTCCGCTACAACCTTAATCGGCCTGCCGTCTTAAAAAAGCCGGGATATCCAAGTAATCCATGTTTTCTGCTTTCTTTGCCTGTGCACCATAACGTGCCTCACTCCCTTCACGTTGTCGTACTGCTGTAGGCTTTTCAAACACACCGTAATCAACAGCCTTCTTAGCAACACTTTCTCGACTACTAATAGATGAAACCGTCTGACGATGGGGTGCTCCTCCCATACCTGTTGCAACAACGGTCACCTTTATTTCATCACCTAATTCTGTATCAATAGCGGTACCCATCTTAATAACCGCATCCTCCGAAGCAAATTCATGAACAATCTCACCCACCTCATTGAATTCAGCAATACCCAATTCTGCTGTTGCGGTAATGTTAACCAGAATTCCTTTTGCGCCAAATAAATTCACATCATCTAATAAAGGACACGCTACTGCTTTCTCTGCAGCCTCTCTTGCTCGGTTATCGCCCTTTGCAATGCCTGTACCCATAATCGCCACACCCATTTCAGACATTACGGTTTTGACATCAGCAAAATCAACATTAATCAATCCTGGATTAACAATAAGCTCTGTAATACCTTGAACGGCTTCTCTTAATACGTCATTTGCTGCATTAAAAGCATCAATCAATGAAACGTTATTCCCTAATACCGGCAATAATTTCTGATTAGGAATGATAATAAGTGAGTCAACATACTTTTCTAACTCCACAATACCCTCTTCTGCGGCTTTCATTTTTTTCGCACCTTCAAACTTAAAAGGCTTAGTCACTACAGCCACAGTCAAGATGCCTTTATCTTTTGCCGCTTCTGCAATCACGGGTATTGCACCTGTACCGGTTCCACCCCCCATTCCTGCGGTTAGAAAAACCATGTCCGCACCGTCAATTTCTTCTTCAATACGCGAACGATCTTCTTGCGCTGCTTGCTTGCCAATATCTGGGTTTGTTCCTGCGCCTAGACCTTGTGTTAATTCCGATCCTAATTGAATTAAGGTATCCACACTTAATCGCCTCAGTGCTTGAGCGTCTGTATTCGCACCAATAAAATCAACACCGCTAATACCGGTATTTATCATATGATCCACTGCGTTACCACCGCCACCACCAACACCAATAACTTTAATAATGGCTTCTCTTTCGAACATATCTTCTAATTCAAATTTCATCTGGATCTCCTTTTTAAATTTTTTAATTTTTAATTTTTAATAGCCGCCACTAAACCAACCTTTCATTCTCTCAAACATCCCTTCATTCGTATTATTTTGTACCTCTAGATCATATCCTTGCTGATATTCTTTTCCGTACAGTATCAAGCCAACCCCGGTTGAATAAGCAGGGTTACTGACAATGTCAGTTAATCCACTCACATCATGCGGACTGCCTAATCGAACGGGCATATGAAATATTTCTTCCGCTAACTCAACCAAACCAAATGCTTTCGAACTACCCCCCGTGATCACAACCCCTGCTGAAATTAAATCTTCATACCCACTACGTCTTAACTCTGCCTGAACCAAAAACAATAATTCCTCATAGCGCGGCGCTATAATTTCAGTTAGATTTTGTTTCATGATGGTTCGTGGCTCCCTATCACCAATACTTGGAACCGCGATCATTTCATCTTCATCAGCCAATTGTGAGAGTGCACAGGCATGATGAATCTTGATTTGTTCCGCATGTTTCGTTGGAGTCCTTAATGCGACAGCGATATCATTCGTCACCTGATCACCCGCAATAGGTATCACCGATGTATGCTTAATGGCACCCTCGGTAAATACGGCAATATCCGTTGTCCCACCACCAATATCAATCAAACAAACGCCTAAGTCTTTTTCATCCTCGGTTAAGACTGCTGTGCAAGATGCCAATTGCTCTAAAACAATATCGCTCACTTCAAGGTTGCAGCGCCTAATACACTTAATAATATTCTGCGCAGCACTCACACTGCCGGTGACCATATGTACCTTTGCTTCTAACCGAATACCCGACATCCCAATAGGCTCTTTGATACCGTCCTGCAAATCAATCACAAATTCTTGCGGCAATATATGCAAAATTTTCTGGTCTGCTGGAATAGCAACAGCACGCGCCGAGTCAATCACTCGGTTAATATCAAACTGGCTCACTTCTTTATCTTTTATGGCAACAATACCGTGGGAATTCAGACTTCTAATATGACTCCCTGCTATACCTGCAAACACTGAATTAATTTCACACCCGGCCATTAATTCGGCTTCTTCTATAGCACTCTGAATCGCCTGAACGGTAGATTCTAAATTAACGACCACGCCCTTCTTTAATCCTCGCGATGGACTTGACCCTATGCCGATAATTTCTACCTCACCGTCTGGCTTTAATTCACTTACTATTGCAGCCACTTTCGATGTTCCGATATCCAAACCGACTATTAGATTACGATCTGTTTTTTTTGCCATCTGTTTTCTCTCAAATTATCTTCAATTGTAAAAGGCCATTCGGCCTAAAACCCCTAGACTTCTTTTAAAACCGTCTACTTCCATGCTACTGAAAAACCGTTGTGGTATCTCATATCTACCCGCTGCATCAAACCGTTTGCATTACTTTTCATGCGATCATAGACCCCTATAAAACGATTTAAGCGCTCGATAGGATTCTCACTTCCCAACTGAACCTTCAATCCATTTTCAAAGACTGCACTAACCGCATATTGTGGTGAAACGACTAAATTAGTTAACGCTAAATCGGTATCCTCAACATTTATTTGCACTTGACCTAACAAATCAAATACTCTGTGGTGTGCCTCTATGGGACCGATTAAAATGGGCAACTCATTCATACCTGCCAGAGTCGCCGGCTTAAATAATTCACCGCGATCATTGAGTAATTCATCATGCCCCCAATAGGCGACCGCTGACTGCTCAACAACATGAATATCAACAGTATCAGGCCACACTCTTGACACTGTAGCGCTATCGACCCAAGGAAGGCCTTCTACTGTTTTACGAATTGCAACTATATCCACTGTCAAAAAACTTTCTTGTACCGCTACCCCAGTCACTTTTTTAACATCACTCTTGAGTAAATATTGAAAAGTTCCTGTAACCCTGACATACCGAATAGGGAAGGAATCCACTATGCCTGTCTTAATTTCTTCATAATGCGTGCCTACAACACCTAGAAGAAGCATCATGAAGATTATTATTTTAGGCATCATATTCATACTTAACTGTCCACGTCGATGCTACTTTCCAAAATACGCATAACCAATTCATCAAAATCAATCCCTGCTGCTTTTGCAGCCATGGGCAATAGACTATGATCCGTCATTCCTGGCACGGTATTAATCTCAATTAACTGGTCTTGATCATCATGATCAATAAACAAATCGACACGTCCCCACCCGGTCACCCCCACGACTTCAAAGGCCTTTTCAGCGAGTCTCATAATCCTTTCTTCCTTATCTTTTGTCAGCCCACTCGGACAAAAGTATTCAGTCGAATTTGACAGATATTTGGCCTCATAATCATAAAAACTGTTCGGTGTTTTTACACGGATAACTGGCAATACTTGACCCGCTATTAATCCAACGGTATATTCTTCGCCATCTACCCATGCCTCTGCATAAACAGAAGAATCAAATTCGCTCGCTAACCTATAGCCCGCACCTAATTCCACTAGATTATTTACACGGCTCATTCCTATACTAGACCCTTCTCTTACCGGTTTTATAATCATGGGGAAACCCAGTTGCTCAATACAGGCATCAAAATCCTGCTCTCGGGTCAACGTATACCATTGAGGCGTTGTTAACCCTGCACCTTTGAGACACCATTTTGTTCTCAATTTGTCCATACAAATAGCGGATGCCAGAACTCCACTGCCACTGTAAGGAATATTCAGGCTCTCTAATACCCCTTGAATAACACCATCTTCCCCACCTCGACCATGAATAACATTAACCACACGATCAAAAGAACCGGCTAAAAAAGGACTCACTAAATCACTTTTAACTTCAACAGCCGTTGCATTAACACCTCGGGCTAACAACGCTGTTAACACGGCGCGACCACTTTTTAATGAAACATCTCGTTCTGCTGAAGGCCCACCCATAACCACTGCAACATGCCCCCATTTTTCCGTATCAACCTGACTATTCACTGATACCTCCCTGTGCAGATTCCCTAGCGGGTTCACCGACAATTTCAACTTCACACGCTAATGCCACGCCCATTCTTTGTTGTACTTGTGTCTGTATGATTTCAATCAATGACTCAATATCTTTTGCCGTGGCGTTATTTTGATTAAGAATAAAGTTTGCGTGTTGCTCAGAAACATTAGCACCGCCCACGGTATAACCTTTCAAACCACAAGCCTCTATTAACCTAGCGGCATAATCATTATCAGGATTTTTAAAAACGGAACCACAAGATGGCTGAGTCAGTGGCTGCGTAGCTGAACGGTGACTTAATAATGCTTTGGTTTTTTCTGCACTTGCCTGGGTAGAACCTTTTGCTAACCGTAACCGTACCGCTAGAAACCACTCACCCACGGGGCCAGTAACTGAGCGATACCCAATAGCATAATCCTCAACCCTACGCGTAAAAACATCCCCTTGCGCGTTAATACTTTCTAACCCCTCAACAATATCCCAGGTTTCACAACCAAACGCACCGGCATTCATTTTCAGAGCACCGCCCATCGTACCCGGAATACCTGACAGAAATTCAGCGCCGACAAAACCATGACTACGGCAAAATCTTGCGGCTTTTGAACAATGAACGCCGGCCTCAACATACAATGTTTGGTCATCACAAATTAACATCTCTTTTAACCGGCCACGCATATTCACTACAGTGCCCCTGATCCCACCGTCACGGATCAATAGGTTACTGCCCATACCCATAAAAAATACCGGTTCTTCAAGGGGAAGCACCGAGAGAAACTTAACCAAATCTCCGCGATCAAAAGGAAAATACAACTGATCAGCAGGCCCACCAACATGCCAGCTAGTATATTTAGCTAACTTTTCATCTCGTAACAAACGCCCCTTTAATAAAGCACTTTCTGGCGGTAGAGAGTCGCTCATCATAACCGCCCTTCCCCCGTAGGATTTTTAGCTCTCATTCTTTCAGGCAATCCCTCTGACAACTCACTGGCTATTTTACTCACACTGCCCGCACCCAAAGTTAACACCACATCTTTAGGTTGAATTAATGCTTCTAAAATTTCCAACAAATCAGTTCTATGCTCTACAAAAATTGGATTAACCTGCCCTCTAGCTCTAATAGCCTGCGCCAGAGCACGCCCGTCCGCACCGGCTATGATTGATTCACCTGCAGAATACACTTCCAGCAAAATAAGAATATCAACGGATGAAAGCACCTTGACAAAATCTTCAAATAAATCGCGTGTCCTCGTATATCGATGGGGTTGAAAAATTACGATTGATCGCCGTTCTGGCCACGCTTGTTTTAATGACCCCAAAGTAGCTTCTATTTCACGGGGGTGATGACCATAATCATCCACCAACGTTACCTTCTCATTCTGATAGTCAAACTCTTGGTTAATTTGAAACCTTCGAGCAACCCCACTAAATGTTTTTAAACTTTCTATAATCGCTTGATCTGAAACATTCAAATGAGTCGCCACTGTAATGGCTGCAAGCGCATTCAGTAAATTATGTAACCCCGGCATATTTAAAGTAACCTTCAAAACACCATGGTCGCCCCATCGCTGAACCTGACAGGTTGTTTGCAAGCCATTTTGTTTTATTTCTGTAGCATATACATCCGCATCACCGGCGAAGCCATAGGTCTTACAAGGCTTCGATATTTTAGGTAAAAGCAATTTAACACCCGGATCATCCACACAAACAACAGCCAGACCATAAAAAGGCAAATGTGATAAAAACTCAACAAAGGCGTCTTGTAAACGCTGATAATCCCCTTCATAGGTTTCCATGTGATCACGATCAATATTTGTCACTATCGCTATCATGGGCTGCAAATGTAAAAATGAAGCATCACTTTCATCGGCTTCAGCCACTAAATAATGACCTAATCCTAATTTTGCATTAGCCCCTGAACTATTTAACCGTCCGCCAATTACAAAGGTCGGATCTAAATCACCTTCAGCCATCATATTGGCAATCAAACTAGTGGTGGTGGTTTTTCCATGAGTGCCTGCTATGGCAATACCGTACCTAAAGCGCATTAATTCCGCTAACATTTCAGCCCGTGGAATGACCGGAATACGTTTCTGTTTTGCGGTTCTTATTTCTATGTTATTTGATTCAATTGCTGATGAAACCACCACCACATCTGCATACTCTACATTCACGGCGTTATGTTCAGCACTAATGTCCACACCTAAGTCAATTAAATGCTCGGTAATGACGCTACTGGATTGATCTGATCCTGAAACAGTAAACCCTAGATTAAGCAATACTTCGGCAATACCGCTCATCCCTGTTCCTCCAATACCCACAAAATGTATTTTCTCAATATGGCCCATATCTTGTAATGTGATTACACTCTCAGGCCGGTTCATATTGACCCCTCATCAATACAGATATTAGCGACAACTTTTGTTGCATCCCATTGTGCACATTGTCTTGCGGCTTTGCCCATTTGGTCTAATTGTGATGGGTGATCAATTAAATGCTCTATTTGCTGAGCTAATTGCTTTGCATCTAAGTTTGATTGAGCGATCAAAATACTGGCCTTAACATCGACTAGATATTGTGCGTTTGCTGTTTGATGATCATCTATCGCAAAAGGGAAAGGAATCATAATACTGGGCAAACCTGCAGCGGCAACTTCGCTGACTGTCATGGCCCCTGAACGACAAATTATTAAATCTGCCCAACTATATCGTGCAGCCATATCTTCAATAAAAGCCACGACCTCAACAGATCTTTTGTGATTTAAATAACATGTCTTAACCTGCTCATGCATTGCCAAACCGGTTTGGTGTACCACATTGACCGAGTGAATCATGGCAAAGGCATCCGGTACTATTTCATTTAACTTACGGGCCCCCAAACTGCCGCCTAGAACCAATATATTTAAAGGCTTCTGCACAGCGGATTTTTTCGACTTCAACATTTCAATCGCAGGTCGTAACGGGTTGCCCACATACTCAGCACCACTAGTTTCAGGAAAACTATTTGGAAACCCTTCTAAAACTCGGTCAGCCCATTTTGCAAGAATACGATTGGTGGTACCGGGAACTCTATTTTGCTCATGAATAACCAGCGGTATACCCAACATCTTAGCAATCACTCCTCCGGGTCCTGCCACAAACCCCCCTAAACCTAATATCACTGCAGGCTTACGCCGATTGAGGATACCAAAAACCTGAAAAAGTGATTTCAGCAACATAAACGGTACAGCGAATCGACGCCACAATCCTTTTCCTCTAATACCCGAAACCGACACATAATCTATCACTAAATTATTTTCAGGAACGACTCTTGATTCTATCCCCGTTTTCGTTCCCATCCATGTCACTTGCCAATTTTCCTTCTGCAGCTGCAAAGCAACTGCCAAGGCAGGATAGACATGCCCACCTGTTCCACCTGCCATGATAACTATGCGCCTATCCATTCCCTTTTTCCTTTAGGTACTGATGACGTTATTTTTTCTGTTTCCATGTTAATTCTAAAAAGCAATGCAACTCCTGCACACATGACAATCATGCTTCCACCGCCATAACTCATCAACGGCAACGTCAGTCCTTTTGTGGGTAACATACCCATATTGACTCCGATATTTACGAAAGCCTGAAATCCAAACCATATCGCCAATCCATAAGCAATAAAGGCGGAAAACAGATACCCCGCTTTCTCCGCTTTCTCACCAATTACGAAGGCGCGCCAAATAAATACCGTAAATAATGCGATCACTGTTATCACACCCAACAAACCTAATTCTTCAGCAATTACCGAAAACAAAAAATCCGTATGAGCCTCGGGCAAATAAAATAACTTTTGAATACTACTTCCCAATCCCACGCCCACCCATTCCCCTTGGCCAAAGGCTATCAGCGCCTGAACCAATTGAAAGCCTTTATCTAATGGGTCTGCCCACGGATCAAGAAAACTGGTAATTCGCGCCCACCGATATTCAGAAAAATAACAAAGCATGACAGCCATTGAAACTAAAAATACCCCCAAAGCTAAAAATTGCCACAATCTAGCGCCCCCTAAAAACATTACGCCCATGGCTATGGTTAAGATCACAACAGCTGACCCAAAATCTGGCTCCAACAATAAGAACACACACGCAAATGCAAACAGCATTAAAGGCTTTACAATTCCATAAGCAGAAACTTTAACAACCTCTTGATGACGCGCAACATAACCCGCCATATAAATCACAGAAAACAATTTCATGATTTCTGATACCTGAACTCTAAAACCAATCAATTGAATCCAACGCATACTGCCATTAACTTTTACACCCACGCCAGGAATCAGAACCATAACCAGTAAAAACACGCCGAATAAAAATAGCCATTGACCTGATTTTTCCCAGAACCTCATATTAATGGTTAAGATAACAGCCCCAAAACCAATGCCTAAACAAATATGAATGAACTGTCGCACAGGGTAATAAAACGGATTACCTGCTATTTTACCGCCTAAGTGTAATGAAGCCGATGTCACCATAACAAAACCAATAATCAAAATACTGATTGCTGAAATAGCTAACACCCCATCATAATGATTTCGCAAATCAGTCATCGTCTGCAGACACGCTTGAATTAATTTCATGCCGCTATCCTTCTTACTGTTTGCGCAAATATTTCGCCGCGTTCTTGATAATCTTTAAATTGATCCAGACTTGCACACGCAGGCGATAACAATACTGTTTCACCCGCAACAGCCAACTCTTTTGCAATTAAAACAGCCTCTTCTAAGGTTTCAGAATTATAAACAAGCACACTATTTTCTAACGCATCTTCAATACGTTGCGCATCGCGGCCGAATAAAATAACTAGTCGAGCTTGTTGCTGAATTATGGTTGCTAATTCTGTTAAATCGGCTCCTTTACAATCTCCACCAGCAATTAAAACCACCTTTTCATCAAAGGCTTTTAATGCCGCTATACATGAAGAGGGATTGGTTGCCTTTGAGTCATTAACCCAAATCAATTCATGATCAACAGATACAATTTGCAACCGATGGGGCAACCCCTGGTAATCCATTAACGCGTCAACTATTGAGTCCATTGGTATACCTACCGCTGTAGCCAAAGCCATTGCAGCAAGAGCATTACTGGTGTTGTGTTTACCGACGACTAAAATATTACTTCGGGCTATAACCGCCTTATCCCCATTAACCAACCATAGCGAACCGCTTTCATTCCTTACACTCAAGCCTGCCTTCTTAGTCACGCTGTACGTTATCGTTGTTGGCTTTAAAGTCACCATCGCTGAGACTCTTGGATCATCCACATTAATCACACATGTCGCCGCATGATCATAAATTTTACTTTTTACTTTTGCATAAACCTCAATAGTAGAATACCGATCCATATGATCACTGCTGACATTCAATACTACGGCTGCTTGTGGTCTCAATGCTGTCATTCTTTCCAGTTGAAAACTGGATAATTCTAAAACATACAAGGCTATATCATCGGCCATTAAATCCAATGCGGGAACGCCCAAATTGCCACCCGCTCGAACCTCAATACCCGCACTGCGAGCCATACCCTCAACCATGGTCGTAACAGTACTTTTCCCATTTGACCCCGTGATTGCAATCACCGGCGCATCAATACAAAAAGCAAATAAATCAATATCACTTAATAAAACAGCGCCTTCATTCAAACACTTAGCAATTGCAGGCTCATCCAACGACACACCTGGACTGACAAATAAGTGGGTTACCCCTCTAAACTTAGTTTCCGGGAACCCACCCGTGAACACTTCAGAATCTGCAAACATTGCCTTTATTTGCGTTAAATTGCCCAAATTTTTACGGCTATCAATGAGCGAAAAGTTAACCTCTATCTTTTTAAAAAAACGAGCAATAGAAAGACCTGTCACACCCAGACCCACAATCAAAATATGGATTGGCGCTGTAGTAAAATCTATTTTCTTTGCCACATTTTTTTTTACCGTTTCTAGATTCATCATCTTAGTTTCAGCGTCGCTAAGCCAATTAAAACTAAAATAACGGTAATAATCCAAAACCGTACAATGACTCTTGGCTCGGGCCACCCTTTAAGTTCAAAGTGATGATGAATAGGCGCCATACGAAACACTCGTTTACCGGTCAATTTAAAAGAAGCGACTTGTATAATGACCGATAGTGTTTCAACTACAAAAACACCGCCCATAATCACCAATACAATTTCTTGGCGAACAATAACCGCTAGCAACCCTAAAGCCCCACCTAAAGCCAACGCCCCTACATCACCCATAAACACCATAGCTGGATACGTGTTAAACCACAAAAAACCCAACCCAGCGCCCATTAATGCTGTTGCGAAAATAACAGTCTCACCGGCCTCCGGTAAATATGGAATAGATAAATAACTGGCAAAATTGGCATGCCCTGATAAATAAGCAAATATCGCCAACCCACCTGCTACCATTACTGCCGGGAGAATAGCTAATCCATCCAACCCATCGGTTAAATTCACTGCATTGCTGGTTCCAACAATAACGAAATAGGCTAATAAAATATAGAACCCGCCTAAAGGGATAATGACGGTCTTAAAAAACGGCACGATCAACTCTGTTTCAGCAGGAACCTGAGCGGTATAAAACAAGAAAACAGCCGCAACAAGACCCACTAGCGATTGCCAAAAATACTTCATTGCCGCCGATAAACCTTTACTGTTACTCAGCTTAAGTTTCTTAAAATCATCAACAAAACCAATCACACCAAAACTTAATGTGACAAACAATAAACACCAAATATAACGATTCTCTAAATCGGCCCACATCAAGGTACTAAAGGAAATTGCCACCAATATTAAAGCACCGCCCATAGTCGGCGTTCCTGCCTTTATTAAATGCCCTTCAGGACCACAATCGCGAATATTCTGACCAATCTTATTTTGCGTCAACTTCCGAATCATGACAGGACCGACAGCAAAGGAAATTGCTAATGCGGTTAATGCACCTAAAATAGCCCTGAGCGTCAAATATTGAAATACTCTAAACGACCCATCCAAAGTCATTAAATATTCCGTTAAATATAACAACATATCAGTGCCCGCAACCTTGCATCAAAGCACTCACTACATTCTCCATTTTTTGCTTCCTTGATCCTTTTACTAAAACTGTTTCAACACCCGTCAATTCTTTTTTTAACATTGCGATCATCGCTTCTTGGGTTTCAAAAAAAACAGCCCCGATGCCAAAAGCATCAACCGTGCTCTTAGCATCGGGGCCAATCGCCAATAAGCGCATTGCTCCCATTAACCTAATTTGTTGACCAATTTCATCATGCAATAAGCGACTATTTTCACCTAATTCACCCATCGCACCTAGTACAACCCAGAACTCACTGCCACTATCCTTAAGCACGGCGAGTGCCGCCCCTAACGATGCAGGATTTGCATTATAAGTATCATTAATTATCACTGTTCCATTGGCCATCACCAAAGGCTCCATTCGCCCAGGAACCGGGCCTACTTTTTCCAAACCCTTTTGTATAGACTGACAATCCACCCCGAGTGCTATGGCGACCGCACTGGCCGCTAAAGCGTTCTTAATGTTATGCTCCCCAACCAGACCTAACGTCACATCAAACACTACTTGTTTATGTTTAACTGTGAATTGTGTCACTATTTTTCCAGCATTTAACTCTGCTCTAATAGCACTCGAACTGACATCCGCCGATGAGGTTAATCCAAATGAAATAACCTTTGATGACCCTGCGCACTGCACACAAAAATCAAAAAAGTCATCATCTTTATTTAAGACCGCAATTCCTAACTCACCCAGTGATTTAAGTAATTCGCACTTGGTTTCCGCAACACCCTCTAAGGTCTCAAAACCTTCTAAATGCGCTGCTGAAATATTTGTAATCACACCAACATTAGGTTCCACACAGCGACTCAGATAGGCAATATCGCCGGGCTGATTGGCACCCATTTCAATCACGCCAAAATCATCCTCATCACTCAATCGCAATAGCGTTAGCGGCACGCCAATATCATTGTTTAGATTGCCTCTGGTTGCTAATGTCTGTCCAACTTCAGCCAATATACTGGCAATCATTTCTTTGACCGTTGTCTTACCATTACTGCCGGTAACACCCACAATCTTTGCTGCATTTTTATGCCTATGGGCACGCCCTAATTTGGCTAATGCATCACGTGTGTTGCTTACAACCACTTGAGGAATATTAATTTCTTGGGCCGATTCACAAATAATTGCAGCCGCCTGCAATTCTTCTGCTTGCACGACAAAATCATGACCATCAAACTGAGCACCTTTTAATGCCAAATAACAGTCACCCGGATTAAGTGTTCGGGTATCAATGCTTATTGAATCAATTCTAATATCATTCTCGGCGCCCTCCACACCGACAATATGACTCATCTCTTGGAGTGACATATTCAACATATACCCACCCCACCAGTTAATAATGTAGCCACTATTTTTCGGTCGCTTAGTGCTATTATTTTATCGTTTAATTCTTGATATTCCTCGTGCCCTTTCCCTGCAATAACAACACAATCGTCTGTGTTCGCTTGTTTAACTGTCTTCTTTATTGCCGTGCTACGGTCATAAACAATTTCTATTTTAGAACCCTGGCACTGCGAAATTATATCGCTAACTATTTGTTGCTCAGACTCTGAACGCGGATTATCATTCGTGATAATGACACGGTCTGAAAACTGCTCTGCAATCATCCCCATCTCACTTCGCTTACCTACATCTCTATTACCGCCACAACCAAACACTAACCAAACAGCACCTTCACAATGCCTTCTGACCATTAACAAGAGTTTTTTTAATGCATCCGGCGTATGCGCATAATCAACAACAACCGTTGGCAAGTCACCTTTACTTTTAAATATTTCCATACGCCCAGGAACCGACTTTACCTTACCAATTCTTGCACAAACCTCATCGAGTGAATAATCAAGCGCTAATAATGCGGCCATAACCATCGCTGCATTTTCCACATTAACAGCACCATAAAGCGGAAGTGAAACGGCTTGAGACTGGTCTTGGTACTGTACATCAAAGTACAAACCATCCTCTTGAAACCTCATAGCACTAATGTTTAATACATGAATTCCCTTACGCTGTTCTCCGCCTAAATTCACTCCCCAGATCATCACATTTTCAGGAATAGCCGCTAAAGTTTGTTCTAGATAATCCCCGCTTAAATTCACCACGGCAAAGCGAATGCCTGGTGACGCTAACAAGGTTAACTTTGCCGCCACATAATTATCCATACTTCCATGGTAATCTAAATGATCACGCGTAATATTCGTAACCATAACCCCATCAAAATTCACACCAGAAACCCTTTTTTGATGCAAACCATGTGACGAAACCTCCATGGCTACATGAGCTATACCGTTAGCCTGAAATTGAGCTAGAATGCTTTGTAACTCCACGGCATCGGGCGTCGTATTTCGCGTCTCCGAGTAACCTTTACCTTCTCCCCAACCCAGAGTCCCTATGGACCCACTATGCGGCAGACATTGCTGCAAAAACTGTACACATGATGTTTTTCCATTGGTACCTGTCACACCAATTACACGGCAATGGTGTGATGGCTCACCATAAAAACGCGATGCAATAATGCCGATTTTATCGCTTAATCCTGATATCTCGATAAGTACTTTTGCAGATACCGCCTTATCACAAATAATTACCTTATCTGAAGAATCATAAACAATCGCAACAGCGCCTTTATTTAAGGCCTCAACAGCAAAATTTAAACCGTGATCATCAGACCCTGAAACAGCAAAAAATAAATCACCCGTCATGACTTTGCGACTATCTAACGACAAACCGGTAATCTGTTGGTCATGCGTTATTGTTACCAAACCCTTTAGCAATTCTGACAACCAAAAACCACTCTCTTCTTTTCGCTCCGCCATCATAACTTATGCTCTTGAGCGGCCAATACGAGCGGCCTTTTAGGATCCCGCTGAAAAGAGGGGTCAATACCTAATATACGCATACTCCGACCCATAACCTTTGAAAAAACAGGACCTGCAACAGCCCCGCCATAGTATTCACCCGCCTTCGGATCATCGATCAAGACCGCCATAACTAATCGCGGGTTCTCAGCCGGAATAATGCCAACAAACAAAGATAAATACTGGTCTTTAGAGTAACGACCATTAATGATCTTCTTAACTGTTCCTGTCTTACCGGCTACAGAATAGCCCCCCACTCGTGCCTTATAAGCGGTCCCATCCTTTTCCACAACATGTTCAAGCATGGCCCGAATATTACTTGCTGTTTTGGGTGTGAACACACGCCGTGAATCCTGATCAATATCCCTTTTAAAAAGCGTTACTGAATGCAACACACCATCATCTGCTAGTGCCGTGTAGGCCCTTGCTAATTGCATGACCGACATATTAACGCCATACCCAAAAGACAATGTCGCTTGCTCAAAAGAATCCATACTTTGATAATCAATCAAGGTTCCGCTCGCCTCGCCTGGAAACCCAACTCCGGCTGATTGACCCATGCCTAACCGGTTATAAAAACCCCACATTTCTTCTGCTGGCATTTTATTAGCAATTTTACTAACAGCGACATTACTGGATTTTTTTAAAATATCGGACAGCCCAAGAGCACCATAGTTACGAAAATCACGCACCACATTTCTGCCAATACGATAATACCCCGGTGACGTATCCACGACTTCACCATCTTTCACATATCCCGCATCCAGAGCACTTGCGATCAAAAATGGCTTAACCGTTGACCCCGGCTCAAAAACATCTGTCATTGCACGATTGCGATAACGATAACCTTGTAGATTTGCTCTATCATTAGGATTGAAACCCGGCTGGTTAACAACGGCCAAAACTTCTCCTGTTTTAGCATCTAACATCACCAACGATCCTGAACTGGCCTGGTGTGACTTAACGGCCGCTTTAAGTTCTCGGTACGCTAAATATTGAAGACGACTATCGATACTTATTTGTAAATCTTTTCCAGGTACTGGGCTTCGTATTTCTTCAATATCCGCAATAATATGCTTTTTTCCATCACGCATAACTCGCTTCTTACCCGGCACACCTTTCAATAGGTTTTCAAAAGCTAATTCAAGCCCTTCTTGACCGACATCATCAATATTCGTAAACCCTAATAAATGCCCTGTTATTTCACCTGACGGATAAAATCGTTTAAATTCTCGGCTTAAATGTACACCGGTGATATCTAATGCTTTAACCCGTTCAGCTACCGACGGGCTGACTTGTCGCTTAAGATAAGCAAAGTGTTTGCCTGTGTTTTTTTTAACAACTTTGGTGAATTTTCCACGAGGGATCTTAAGCGTACTTTCAAGCTTAACAATCTGCTGCGAATCTACATCGCTGACTTCTTTCGGGTTTAACCATACCGATTTTACGGGCGTACTTATCGCCAACGGCTCACCATTCCTGTCAAAAATCTTCCCTCTGTAAGCCGATACATCGGTAGCAACAATATGCCTCATATCACCTTGTTGCTGTAAAAATTCTTTTTCTAAAACTTGTAGAGAAATGGCCTTTCCGAGCAACATTAACATACCAGAAAACATCAGCCCGCCCAGAAACCGTCGTCTCAATTTAGATCCTGTTTTACGCTCTATTTTTTGGTATCGTGAAATCATCACTGTTTAATGTAAATAATGTCATTATATTTTGGCGTAATAAAATGCAGCTTTGAATACGCTGCGTCCTCAATACGACTGTGCTCTGATAAGGTCATCAATTCTAATTGCAATTGCCCCCACTCGGTTTCATAGCGGTCTAAACTGACTTTAAGTTGCTGTATTTCAATAAATAATGTTCGCGCCTGATATTGGCTGTATACGACAGCAACGGCTGTGCCTAAAAAAACAACGACTAACAAGGTTCTTTTAATCATCACGACCTAGCCCAATCGCTCAGCCAGACGTAACACCGCACTTCTTGACCGAGGGTTGTGCTTGACTTCATCCTCACTCGCCTTAATTGCTTTACCCACCTTCTTAAAGGTTATTTGACTACCCTCGTTCTCTAAAAGTCTTCGCGAGAAAGGGGTATATTTGCCACGAGACTGATCACGAATAAAGCGCTTAACAATCCGGTCTTCCAACGAATGAAAAGACATAACCACTAAAACACCACCCGGACTCAATGCATTAATTGATTGCTGAAGCGCTTGTTTTAACTGCTCCAACTCCTGATTTATTTCAATTCTTATCGCTTGAAAACTACGTGTCGCAGGATGTTTATGCTTCTCCTTCACCGGAATAGCTGTCTCAATTAGACGCGCCAATTGCCGCGTTGTTTGTAATGGCTCAATATCCCTTTCTTTAATAACGGCTACCGCTATTCTTCGAGCGAACCGTTCTTCGCCATAATGTCTGAGCACAGAAATCAATGTATGTTCGTCTACGCTCGCCAGCCACTGTGCAGCACTGACTCCCGCACTCGTATCCATACGCATATCTAACGGACCATCTCTCATAAAGCTAAACCCACGAGAAGAGTCATCCAATTGCGGAGATGACACGCCGAGATCTAACAAAATCCCATCAACCTGGCCGTCCCAACCTCGATCTGAAACGGACTCGCCTAACAATGAAAAACTTTGATGCTGTAACCGAAAACGACGATCTAATAGTAACTGCTGAGCGTTATCCGAAGTAATTGCCATCGGGTCTCTATCTAATGCCAGCAAACTCCCCTGCTCACCTAACTCAGCGAGTATGTGTTTACTGTGCCCACCGCGACCAAAAGTACAATCTAAATATTTACCATCCTTCTTAATGTTAAGGCCTTGAATACACTCCTTAAGCATTACCGGTAAATGTCCATCCATGCCAATACCCGTCCTCAAAAATTAAAAAGAAATTGATGCCAATTCTTCTGTGGCATTACCCTCATCACTTGATAACCAATCACTTTCCTTAGTTGTCCAAATAGACTCATTCCAAATTTCAAATTTATTCAATTGCCCTAACAGAACAACTTGCTTCTCTAATTTGGCAAAGCTTCTTAAATTTTCGGATAACAAAAGCCGTCCCTGAGCATCCATTTCACACTCAGTCGCATAACCAATAACAAAACGCCTCAACCTTCCAGCCATTTTATTTAATGTTGGTAATTTGCTGATTTTTTCTTCCAAAGATTCCCATTCAGAAAGCGGATATAGCCATAAGCACCCGGATTCACCTGATCCTGTCTCATCGACAGCAACAGTGACGACTAATTGTCCTGAACAACAGTCAAAAAGTTCCGCCCGATAACGCGTTGGGATCGCTAACCGTCCCTTTGCATCCAGACTCACCGAACTGACCCCTCGAAACAAAACCCACCTCTAATATCCAAAAAAAACCACTATTAACCACTTTTACCCACTTTATAGGGACTATATGGTTCTCTTTTGAGATAGTCAAGCGTGTTAAGTGGTTTTTTTCCTTTCGTGACAATGACTTAGATGCGTTATCACCGTAATTATTTTAAAATACAGCCCATAAAAAATCTAAAAATACATATTTTTCATGTAATTATAGGTATATATTAATGTTAATTAGATGGTCTATATGGCCGTTTAGGCGTATGGGATAATTCACTCGCGCCCTAAAGCATTACCTTTTTAACCAGACTTCTTGGAAAATACAAGATACGCCCATCGGGAAATAGGCGCTAAAAAAAGCGAGCCGGCCTATAAGCCGGGTTCTGTCGAGAACAGTCATTCATCTAGGCAACAAGTCGCCTCGTTGCTCAAGCAATCTACCCAAGAATCATGCGGGCCGCATGTCTGACATCAGTCAATATTCTTCTATTTGATCTTGCTCCGGGATGGGGTTTACCCTGCCATTGCTGTTACCAGCAACGCGGTGCGCTCTTACCGCACCATTTCACCCTTACCCCCTGTAAACAAGAGGCGGTATATTTTCTGTGGCACTTTCCGTGGACTTACGTCCCCCAGGCGTTACCTGGCACCCTGCCCTATGGAGCCCGGACTTTCCTCTACACCTTAAATTTAAAGATATAGCGACTGCTCAGCCGGCTCACTGGAGAACTATAGCATATTCAGTAGTTATTTTTATCTTCACAAGACCAACCTAAAAGAAAATACTCACTCACGCTGTTCTTTCACAATCCGCAAAGCCTCACGGTACAATAATTTCTTACTGCCTTCTGTTATCTCTACTGCTAATGCGACAGCGCCTTTGACTGTTTGCGTTTTCAACAAAATAGTCAGAACCCGTAATTGTTCGGCCGATACCTCACTCACTTTCTTTAAAGCGCAGCCTTCAACAATAACGACAAACTCACCTTTACGCATATTTTCATTATCTTCAACCTCACGTAACACTTCAGAAACCGGGGCATAAAGGACCGTTTCATAAATTTTGGTCATCTCTCGCGCTACCGCTATCTTTCTGTTATCAGGAAGAGTCGCCGCTAAATCTTTTAAACACGCTAAAATACGGTGGCTGGATTCATAAAAAACCCATGTCCGAGTGTCCGCTAACTTCTCAGTAAAAAAGGCTCTTCTTGATGCCGAAGTACGCCCTAAAAAACCTTCAAAACTAAAACCACTTACAGCCACACCGGAAACCGATAATGCAGCGACTAAAGCACAAGCCCCAGGAATAGGCGAGACCTTAACGCCCGCCTCTTTTGCCAATCGCACCAACGGTAAACCAGGATCACTAATTAACGGTGTCCCCGCATCTGAAATAAGCGCGCCACTCATACCAGAGACTAACTTCTTAATCAATTCAGGCGCCTTAAATGCTTCATTATGATCATGCACTGAAACCAGTTTATTCTGTATGCCATAATGCTGTAACAATAAGCGCGCTCGCCGCGTATCTTCTGCAGCAATCCAATCAACTGAACGCAAAACCTCAACGGCTCGATAACTAAAATCTTGTAAATTACCTATTGGTGTCGCGACAATATATAGTCTATTATCCAAGTTAGTCACTTAACCCTCTTTTAATCCATGCTTGCAATGAAATACCCCTGTCTCTACTTACTGATTACACTACTGATTAGCCTGACAACAGGTTGTAGTAAAAACTTACAACAGAACAACCTAACCCTACAAAAAACTGAAACTGCAGATCACTTATTTAACCAAGGACAGTTCCAAGGCGCGGCAGAAATCTACCAAAAGTTAGCGGATCAAAAAGGCCCGCAACAAGACCTTTTTCGCTTCAAGACCATTCACGCCTTAATAAAGTCAAATGACATACCAGCCACCCTGATTTACGCTAAAAACATTAACCCCAGCCATCTTAATCAACATCAACGTTTATATCTTAACCTGCTTTTCGCACAAATAAACTTACACTACCATGCAGCAAAAAAAGCTCTTAAGCAACTCGCACGGCTATCACCCCAACAACTTAACCCTGAAGACCAAATAACTTACCAAAAGTGCCTATCACTGGGTTATTCACTCACTGGCCAGGCCATTAAAAGCATTCGCGCTCAAGTAACACTCGCGCCACTCCTTTCACCACCCAGCCAACAACAAACCCTTTCCACGATTTTAGAAACACTGCATCAACTCCCTATAGAAGAACTAAGCACCCTTGAATCAAGCGACCTTAGTGACTGGGCCACACTCGCTCAGCTATTACGTCAGACCATTCGCCAAACACCTGACTCAGAAGCAAAAATAACTCACTGGCTAAAACAACACCCAGAAACACTAATCACCACCGAACTACTAAACACCCATTTAAACGCTAACAAAAACGCTAGATCAGCCACTCACACTATCGCACTAATCCTTCCCAATAGCGGGCCACATCACCAACAAGCCAAGGTCATCAAAACAGGGTTTCTCGCAGCCTACTATAACAGTAAGGCTACCAACAAGCCGAGCATACACCTTTATGACAGCTCAAAAGATGACCCTAAACAGCTTTACCGTCGGGCTGTTAAAGAGGGCGCAGACCTAATTATCGGCCCGCTAGAAAAACAAAACATAGTAGCCCTCACCCAAATAAAAACGCTAGCAACTCCCGTCTTAGCACTGAATCAAATTGATAATCTAGCCAAAAAGAATCTCTACCAATTAAGCCTTTCCCCGATAGATGATATTTTTCAATTAACGATGAAAGCGACACAACAAGGCCACAATCGAACCTTATTATTGAAACCAGACAACACCACAGGAAGTAGGTTGGAACACTATTTAGACTACTTCTGGTCCAAACAAGGCCAGCACATTGTTGACAAGCAAACTTACTCCCCTCAAAAAAATGATTTCTCTACCCCCATCCAGCAACTGCTCAACCTTAACGAAAGCAATTCACGAATCAAAGAACTACAAGGCTTTATCCCTGATTTAAAAACTATTGCCAGAAGACGTCAGGATATTGATGCTATTTTCCTTATCGGTCAACCACGCTCAGCACGATTACTAAAACCCCAGCTACAATTTTACCGGGCTGAAAAACTACCTGTTTATGCAACATCACAAATCTATTCCGGTCTCCCTAACCCGCGACAAGATAACGACCTAGATGAAATCACTTTCTGTGACATCCCTTGGCTTTTCAAGAAAAGCTATTCTGGTCCTTTAAGCCTGAATAATTTAAAACCCTACTGGCAACAATTTCCCCAGCCCTACTTGAGACTGATTGCCCTTGGGATTGACGCCTACCAACTCATCCCACACCTAAAAGATCTACAAAAAACGCTATTCAAAGGCGCTACCGGCCACCTACAACTGACCAAAAACAACCATATCAGCCGCCAACTCGTCTGTGCAAAATTTCATAAAGGAAAACCTAAGCTCTTAGGTTTCACCCCGCACCAAGCACTACTCCCATCGAACTAGTACTTTTAACCCACAATGACACCTAAACCACCCCTAAAGAACACCACAAAAGGTGCTATCGCTGAAGAAATTGCTCATAACTTTCTAATCAAAAAAGGACTTATCCCCATTGATCGAAACTACCGCACATCCTTTGGCGAAATTGATCTCATCATGAATGACCAAAATACATTCGTTTTTATTGAGGTCCGCTATCGTTCTTATGATTACTTCGGCTCAGCAACTGAAAGTATCACCAAAAGCAAACAAAACCGTATCATTAAAACGGCACAACATTTTATAATGGCACATCAGGTTAACAACGCCATTAGATTTGATGTTGTCGCTGTAGTACCCGACAAATCAAAAAACACCACATGCCATTGGATAAAAAATGCTTTTCAAGACTGTTTATAAACGCTCATGACACTACAAGACCGGATCAATCAGCACTTTACGGCGAGCATTGAAACAAAACAAGCTGCAGCCGCTTCACTGGGCCCCGACATCAGTGCTGCTGCACAAACCCTAGTCACCGCCCTACTCGAAGGTAAAAAAATATTAACCTGTGGCAATGGCGGCTCAGCCGGAGACGCACAACACTTCTCCTCTGAATTATTAAACCGTTTTGAACGCGAACGCCCGCCATTACCTGCTATTGCACTAACAACTGACAGTTCAACACTCACATCGATTGCCAACGACTACCATTACAATCAAGTTTTTGCAAAACAACTACGTGCCCTAGGACAACCCGGCGACATATTAGTCACCTACAGCACCAGCGGTAATTCTGAATCGATTATTCAAGCCATTAACAGCGCACATGATAAGAAAATTACCACCATCGCCTTAACCGGAAAAGACGGCGGCGCCGTTGCAAATCTTCTTTTTGAAAACGACATCGAAATCAGAGTACCCTCCCCATCAACAGCGCGCATTCAAGAAACCCATTTATTAATCACTCACTGCCTCTGTGACCTGATTGACCACCAACTATTCGGCGATGAACTATGACACTATTTCGCATCACCTTACTCTGCACCCTCTCTTTATTAACTGGCTGCAGCCAACTTGCCACCTTGGCTTCAGAAGCCTCTGGACTCTCTCTACTCCACGACCGAAGACACAGTGATACGATCATCAATGATGAAATGATCGAACAAAGAGCCACGATAAATTTATTAAGCGATAAACCGTTATTTGCACATGCACACATCAATGTAACCGCATACAACGGCGCTATTCTTGCTACTGGAGAAGTACCGACGCTCAACCTACATAAAAAAACGATTGCGATCTTACGGGTTATCCCTGGTGTTAAATTTGTTCACGACCACCTAAGAACCACACAACCCAGCTCTTTTTATGCCCGTAATCGTGATAGCTTTATTACTGTGAGAGTCAAATCTGACTTAACCAACATCAACTACATCCCTGGTTTTGACGCAACCCGTGTCAAGGTTATTACTGAAAATTCTAAAGTATACCTGATGGGCTTAGTTCGAAAAGATGAGGCCAAAGCTATCATAACTCGAGTTAATAAAATATCTGGCGTCTCAGAGGTCATTCAAACTTTTGAGTATATAGATTAAACCCTAAGCGTTTAAATGGTGATGTTTTATCCCTTTTGAACCGAGACGCGCATTGAAAGGTCAACCGCCGAAACATTTTTAGTTAACGCGCCGACTGAAATAAAATCAACACCCGTTCGCGCTATTGTAGTAATACCCTCCAAGGTAACATCCCCCGACGCTTCCAAAGGAACTCGCCCCGCAACCCATTCCACAGCCCCACGCATGTCCTCAAGAGAAAAATTATCCAGCATAATTCGATCTGGACGCGCATCAACGGCCTCTCTGAGTTCGTGCTGATTCTCAACTTCAACTTCAACAAGTACCGAACTAATTAACCGCGCTCGGGATACAGCGGCAGTAATCGAGCCTGCCGCAACAATATGATTTTCTTTGATTAAGATACCATCATACAAACCCACTCGATGGTTCAAACAGCCGCCACACTTCACCGCATATTTTTGTGCCAGCCGAAGACCTGGCAAGGTCTTACGAGTGTCTAGAATCTGACAAGTGGTTCCCGCAACAGCACGGGCATATTGCCTAGACTCCGTAGCCACAGCAGATAAAGTCTGCAATAAATTAAGAGCCGTACGCTCACCGGTCAGCAACCCCCGCGTATTACCCGAAAGAATACATAATTGACTGCCTGCATCAACCCACTCCCCTTCCTTAACCAACCATTCAATTGCAACCGTCTCATCTAAAGATTTAAATACCGCACTAACCCATGCCTGACCACATAGCACCATTCCTTGCCGAGTTATAATCGTTGCTACCGCCTGAGACTCTTCCGGAATAATAAGCGCAGTAACATCTCCAGAGCCAATATCCTCATCCAAAAACACTTTAACTTGCTCTTCAATGCTCATCATTACCGATACACCCTCATTAATCTAATAGCCCTAAAACGTTAACCAGATCACCTTGACAGGATACTGTAACTTTCTATCTAATACAGTACTGGTTGTTCATTACTTTAACGAAAAAATCATGCAAATAACCCAACATTGGTTAAATCAGGCCACACACCGCCTTTCTCCTAACCACGATAAACGACCCGATGAAGCGGATATATCACTCATTGTTATCCATTGCATCAGCCTACCTAGCGGACAATACCACAATGACAATGTTGACCTTTTCTTCAGCAACAAACTTCCTATCCAAGCCGACCCATCGTTCCAGAACATTGCAAAAATGCAAGTTTCTGCACACCTTTTTATCCGAAGAAATGGAGCTATCACACAATATGTCCCGTTTAATATGCGCGCCTGGCATGCTGGAAAATCATGCTATCAAGGACGAAGTCAATGCAATGATTTTTCAATCGGGATTGAACTGGAAGGTACCGACGACTCTCCTTACCAAGACGCTCAATATCTGAAACTGGCACAGGTCATAAAACTGTTAATCGCTCATTATCCCCAGCTAACTACTAAACAAATAACGGGACACAGCACGATTGCACCCGACAGAAAAAGCGACCCCGGTCATTACTTTAATTGGGAGAAAATAAACCATTTACTTAAAGCCCCTTAGCTCACTAAAGAAGTTACCCCTCAACCTCTTTCGACAATAAAGAATCTAACACCAATAAAGCCACCCCTATTGTAATCGCGCAGTCGGCAATATTAAAAACTGGCCAATGCCATGACTGGTAATACACATCGATAAAATCAATCACATACCCCAATGCAACACGGTCAATCAAATTGCCTATCGCACCACCTAACACCAAAGACAAAGCAATCGCCAACAGTCGCTCGTGCGGCTTAAGTCGAATCAGCCAAACCAACAAAACCAGACTAATGACAACGGCAAAAAATGCAAAAAACCACCGTTGCCAACCTCCCGCCTGGCTAAGGAAACTAAAGGCTGCACCGGTATTATGCACATACGTGAAATTGACAAACGGCATAACCGCTATAGTCTGATAAAGCTCCATCATCGTCAAAACGGCAAATTTACTTGCCTGATCAAACACCACGGTAAACACAGACACCCATAACCAACGAGTCATTGACATACCCACTTTAGACAAACACGCGCGTTTCACCGTCAGCACAAATATTTTCAACACAACGACCACATAATTCAGGGTGGGTATCATCTTGACCGATATCTTCTGAATGATGCCAACAACGAACACATTTTTCATGCGAAGAAACCGCTAACTTTAATTTCACTCCTGATAACTCTGTCTCAATCACATCGTCTGTACATTCGGTTATATGGCTGACCTTTGCCGCTGAAGTGATAAAAACAAAACGCAACTCAGAACCCAATCGTTTTAATAACATTTCTATCTCAGTTGAACAAAACAACTCAACCTCTGCATTCAAAGAAGCCCCGATAGCACCTGACTGCCTTAAAGCCTCAAGCTCTTTACTCACAACCTCACGAATAGCAATAATTTGTGTCCAATCATCACGACTCAACAAGTCACCCTCAGTTAATTGAAATAAACCGTCATACCAAGTCGCTAGAAAAACACTTTCAGATCGTTCGCCAGGTAAATATGACCAAATCTCATCAGCGGTATAACAAGTGATTGGTGCCAACCATCGCGTTAACGCTTCGACAACATGATACATTGCAGTCTGCCCAGAACGACGCGCTAAACTATCCTCTTTCGCGGTATATTGCCTATCCTTAATAATATCCAGATAAAAACCACCTAGCTCAATTGCACAAAAATGATGTACTTTCTGATAAACCTGTAAAAACTCATAATCATCATAAGCGGCTATGACTTCCTGTTGTAATTCATAGCTACGATCAACAACCCATTTATCTAAGTACAATAACTCTCCGGGTGGAACACAGTCAGAGGCGGGGTCAAAACCATCTAAATTAGATAATAAAAAACGCGCCGTATTACGTAATCTACGGTACACATCTGAAGTACGCTTTAGAATCTCATCAGAAACTGACATCTCACCTCGATAATCGGTCGCAGCAACCCATAACCGCAAAACATCCGCACCTAAAGTTTTCATAATAGTTTGCGGCGCAACAACATTGCCTTTTGATTTAGACATTTTTCGGCCATCAGCATCCACAACAAAACCATGCGTTAACACAGCCTTATAAGGTGCCTCACCATTTATCGCAACAGCCGTCAATAAAGACGACTGGAACCAACCCCGGTGCTGATCAGAACCTTCTAGATATAAGTCGGCCGGAAAGTGTAAATTCTCTCGCTCTTGAAGAACACTCGCATGCGTCACACCGGAATCAAACCACACGTCCAACGTATCAGACATTTTCTCGTAATGCTCCGCATCAGACCCTAGAATCTCTTTCGGATCTAAACTAAACCATGCTTCAATTCCTTTTTCTTCAATACGTTTTGCAACCAGTTCAATCAAGGCCTCTGTTTCAGGGTGCAATTCACGCGTAACCTTATGTACAAATAAAGCAACCGGCACGCCCCAGTTACGTTGCCTTGAAATACACCAATCAGGACGACCATCAACCATGCCTTGAATTCTGACCTTACCCCATTCTGGAATCCATTGAACATTATCAATAGCCGTCAACGCCATCTCTCGCAGCTTAGCCTGATCCATAGCAATAAACCATTGCGGTGTCGCCCTAAAAATTATCGGCGTTTTATGACGCCAACAATGCGGATAACTATGCTCCAAAATAGTTTCATGAACGAGTTTTCCATGCTCTTTCAACACCGCTAGGACATGACTGTTTGCTTTAAAAACATGCTCGCCGGCAAAAAACTCTGTTCCCGGTAAAAAAACACCATTATCTGCCACCGGGTTATCTATCGGTAAATCATATTTGAGCCCGACTAGATAATCATCTTGACCATGACCTGGAGCCGTATGCACAGCACCCGTTCCTGCTTCTGTAGTAACATGATCCCCTAAAACAATCGGCACCTGTCGATCATAAAAAGGATGCTGCACCCGTAAGGTCTCAAAAACACGCCCTTCACAACGGGTTAAAACCTCATGCTCCTCAATGCCATACCTTGCAACAACATCACTCAGTAAGGCTTGTGCTAAAACTAAACGCTCCGAACGCCCCTCGATCACACACTGAACGATAACGTATTCTAATTCAGGATGAAGTGCAACCCCCTGATTCGCAGGCAATGTCCACGGGGTTGTGGTCCAAATTACAAATGAAATAGGGCCCTGTCCTTGCCCGCCAGAAACCTCACAGCGATCCCAAAATTCCTGCTCATCCGACACCTGGAATTTGACATCAATGGCCGGCGACTTCTTATCTTCATACTCTACTTCCGCCTCCGCTAAAGCAGACCCACAATCAGTACACCAATGCACAGGCTTTGCACCTTGATGCAAATGACCGCGGCTGGCAATTTTACCTAACGCTCGAACAATATTCGCTTCAACGTTATAATCCATCGTTAAATAGGGTGTCTCCCACTCCCCAAAAACGCCTAACCGAATAAACTCATCACGCTGTAGCGCAACTTGCTTGCTAGCATAATCACGACATAATTCACGAAATTTCGTAGCACTAACCTTATCGCCCGCTTTGCCCGATTTTTTTTCGACCATTAATTCAATGGGCAAGCCATGACAGTCCCAACCCGGAATATAATGCGCATCAAAGCCACTAAGTGTTTTTGATTTAACAATCATATCCTTGAGTACCTTATTAACCGCATGACCTATATGAATAGCTCCATTTGCATACGGAGGCCCATCATGCAAAATGAACTTCTCTCGTCCATCATAGACCTCTCTGATCGCTTGGTATAAAGATGACTTTTGCCAGTGGTTTAAACGCTCCGGCTCTCTTTGCGCCAAATTCGCTTTCATGGGGAAAGCTGTTTTAGGTAAATTCAGTGTCTTTTTATATTCCATGGTCCCATCACTTTTAATAATCTAAGCTACTTTTTGCAACTGTTATATCTTCTCTAATTTGAAGCTTAAGTTCTTCAAGAGATTGAAAATGTTTTTCATCTCTAATTTTCTTCTTAAAATGCACTTCTACATAACGTCCGTATATATCCTCATTGAAATCAAACAAATGAACCTCCAACAAAAGACCTATACCTTTTACCGTGGGCCGATTACCGACATTTGCAACACCACGAATTACTTGCCCACCGAGCCCTGTCAAGGTGATCGCAAAAACACCGACAACCGGCGAGGTTTTTCTAAACATTTCAACATTAGCTGTCGGAAAACCTAAGGTACGTCCTCGCTTGTCGCCATGCACAACTCGACCACAAACAGAAAAAGAACGCCCTAAAAACAATGCGGCGCTGTCAAGATCTCCTTTTGCTAAAGCATCACGTATTAACGTGCTACTGACCCGTTTACCCTGCAATAAATAAGGCTGGGTATCGCTCACATCGAAACCCATTTTATGCCCCCACGACTGCAATAATGAGAACGTCCCTCGCCTTGCTTTACCAAAATGAAAATCGTCGCCAACCACTAAATATTTAACATTCAAGCTATTACATAATACTTCTTGAATAAAATATTCTGGTTCCCAGTCTGCTAAAACACGACTAAAACGAAGCACGTAAACTTCATCAACAGGCAACTGCTTCAACTGCAGCACCTTCTCTCGTAATCGCGTTATCCGTGCAGGGCCATTTTCACCTTGAAAATACTCAAGTGGCTGAGGCTCAAACAACATAATAACAACCGGCAACCCGAGCCTTTTACCCTCTTGCGCTAACCCACTAATAACAGCCTGATGACCTAGATGCACGCCATCAAAATTCCCAATCGTCAACACGCAGCCTTTAGGAAATTTCTTGGCGTGACTTAACCCCCGAATTAATCGCATAAATTATTTCTTTTTTTACAACCCTGAATATTAGCATTTTTTAATAATCCCTCATAGCCTACTCCCCTCAAGCAGCCCCCTTTAAATGCCTAAGTCGCAACCCAAAAACCAATAACGCACCGAAATAAACCGAAAAACCAACTGCTATCCATCGTATCAACTCAAAAATACGCTGATCCATCTGCCATTCAGACCAATTTGCACCGTACACAAAATAATATAACACCCCACCCATCGCCACATTAGCAATGAAAACTCTAACCATAAATATGCCCCAGCCTTTCTTAGGGATAAAAATCTTTTGCTTCAACAAGGCTCCCAGTAATAACCCGGCATTCAAAAAAGCACTAATTGATGTCGCCAATGCCAACCCTGCATGCGCCAATGGAAAAACTAAACAAATATTAAGTACCATATTAAAACCCATAGCATAAACACCAAACTTAACTGGCGTCTTCATATCTTGCCTCGACGTAAACCCCGGTACCAGAACTTTAATCAAGACGAAACCCAATAATCCTAAGGCATAGGCAATCAAACTTCTTCCTGCCATAACGACATCATGATGAGTGAAATTTTCATATTGGAATAAGGTCGACAACATAGGCTCAGCCAAAAGCCCCAAGCCAATTGAAGCAGGAACGCCGATAATCACAACCCAACGCAACCCCCAATCCAATGCACTAGAAAATGATTGATCATCTCCCGTCGCATAATTTTTAGACAGTCTAGGCAAAATAACCGTTGCTAGCGCCACCCCAAAAACACCCAATGGAAACTCAACAAGTCGATCCGAATAATAAAGCCAAGAAATACTTCCGGTAGCCAAAAAAGAGGCTATTACCGTATCTAACAATAAATTAATTTGCGTGACTGAAGCCCCAAACAATGCCGGCACCATTAAAGACATAATCTTTTTGACGCCAGAATCCTTAAATCCAAATCGTAAACGCGGCAACAAGCCTAAACGCATCAATGCAGGAAATTGAAATAATAATTGCACAATACCGGCCGCAAAAACCCCCCAAGCCAATGCCATAACCGGCTCATTCATGAGCGGAGCCAACCAAATAGCCGCCCCAATTAGACACAAATTTAAAAAGACTGGCGTGAAAGCCGGCACCACAAATTTACCAAACGTATTTAAAATACCGCCCGCAAACGCGACCGAGGAAATAAAAAATAGGTAAGGAAAAGTCAACCGCAATAATGCTACAGCCAAGTCATATTGACCACTTTGTTCCCATAAAAAACCCGGTGCAAACACCATAATTATAACTGGAGCCGCAATAACTCCCACAATAGTTAGCGCAATCAAAACTAAGGCTAAAGACCCTCCCGCTCGATCCACAAACTGTTTTAACGCCTCTTTACCGTGTTGCTCTTTGTACTCCGCTAACACAGGAACAAAGGCCTGAGAGAATGCACCTTCAGCAAAGAGGCGCCTTAAGAAATTAGGTATTTTAAAGGCGATAAAAAATACATCCGTGGCGGCATCAGCACCAAACAGACGCGCGAGCAACATATCCCGAATAAATCCCATAATGCGCGACAACATGGTCATAAAACTCACAATTGCCGTCGATTTTAATAATTGTTTACTCAAAATAGACTATAGATATAAAAATGATTGAATCAAAGTTTGACAATAATAGCATTAATTAAGATAATACCCGATTGATTGAAACTACTTAAATATAAAAAATCATGGCTAACTCACCACAAGCTAAGAAAAGAGCGCGTCAAGCAGAGAAGCACCGCGCACTCAATGCGTCTCAACGCAGCAACTTAAGAACTTATATCAAGACTGTTATCGCAGCGATTAGCAATAACGATCTTGAAGGATCAAAGCAAGCTTACCAAAAAACTGCTTCTGTTATTGATTCAGCAGTAAGCAAAGGCTTAATTCATAAAAATAAAGCCGCTCGCGGAAAAAGCAGACTAAACGCTAAAGTCCGCGCGTTAGCGACCGCTAAATAAAAAGGTTACACAAGGGTAAAGCGTAAAGCTTACCCTTGTCGATCCACCCTACAATAACACCAAGTTATCTCTGTGGATCACTTCAGCATCATCGCTGTAGCCTAGCAAAACCTCAAAGTCGTCACTCGAACGCCCTTTAATTAACTCAACATCACTCGTAGCATAATTAACCAAGCCACGAGCCACCTCATGGCCTGAAAAATCAACGCAAGAAACTAAATCACCGCGTTTAAAAACACCTTCAACGGCCGTTATTCCAACCGCCAAAAGACTCTTCCCCGACTCTTTTAAAACCCGAACAGCCCCGTCATCCAAAGAAAGATACCCTTTGACCTGAAGATGCCCAGCCAACCATTGTTTTCTCGCTACAAAACGCGCGATATCCGGCTTTAAGAATGTTCCAACCTGTTCACCGGCCACCAACCTCAAAATAACATCTTTATCGTAACCCGAAGCAATCATTGTTGCAGCACCCGAACGAGCCGCTAACTTTGCCGCAGAGATCTTAGTCGCCATACCACCACGACCCAACCCACTTCGACTCTCACCGGCCATAGCATCTAATTCAGAAGCATTCACACCGATATCACCAATCAACTTAGCCTCTTCATTAACACTCGGATCGCTGTCGAACAACCCCGATTGATCGGTCAAAATAACCAACAAATCAGCCTCAACCAGATTAGCCAATAAAGCCGCTAGAGTATCATTGTCGCCAAAACGTATCTCCTCGGTCGCAACGGTATCATTTTCATTGATAATCGGTACAACACCATACCCCAATAGGGTTAACAAAGTACTCCGAGCATTTAAATAACGCTGCCGGTCTGACAAATCGTCGTGTGTCAACAATACTTGAGCCGTATGTAAACGATGTTTTTGAAAACTATTCTCATAAGCCTGAACCAGGCCCATTTGACCCACTGAAGCCGCCGCTTGTAACTCGTGCAAAGAATGTGGTCTTTCACTTAAATTAAGGCGGCAAATACCCTCTGCAACCGACCCTGATGAAACCAATAAAACATCCAAGCCACGCTGACGCAAATCAGCAATCTGCGCAACCCAATCAGCGATAGCCGAAACATCTAGCCCTTTACCCCCTTTGGTAAGTAAAGAACTACCGATCTTAACAACAATACGCTGCGACCGAAGAAAATCAGGCCTCTTCACGTTCACGCTCTCGACTTTGTTCTAAGAAATCCATAATAGCAAACATCAAACCAGCCACTCCATTCTTCTTGATGGCAGAAATCTCAAACACCGGACCCGACCAATCCAAAGCATCTACAATGGCTTGACAATGCGCGTCTACCTCATCAGATTGCAGCCTGTCTATTTTATTCAATACCAACCACCGGGTCTTTTTAGCCAACTCATCACTCCACAAAGCAAGCTCCGCTACAATTTTTTCAGCCGCTTCAACCGGTGTTAAATCTGACTCATACGGCTCAACATCAACAATATGCAACAATAACCGCGTTCTAGATAAATGCTTCAAAAACTGCAACCCCAAACCAGCACCTTCTGATGCACCCTCAATAACACCGGGTATATCTGCAATTACGAAACTACGCAAATCATCAACCCTAACCACACCTAAGTTAGGATGCAAAGTCGTAAAAGGATAGTCCGCCACCTTAGGTCTAGCCGAAGAGACCTGCCGAATTAAACTGGACTTACCTGCATTTGGCATACCCAACAAACCGACATCAGCAATTAATTTAAGCTCTAAATTTAAAAAACGCCGCTCCCCTAACGTTCCCTTAGTTGCCTTACGTGGCGCCCGGTTAGTGCTGCTTTTAAAACGTGCATTACCTAAGCCATGAAAGCCCCCTTTAGCGACCAATAGAACATCGCCCGGCGCCGTTAGGTCACCAATTTTTTCATTCGTTTCAGCATCATAAACAAGCGTTCCCGGCGGTACCGCCACATGACAGTCGACCCCCATGCCTCCCGTACAATTGCCCCCCATACCATTTTGACCACGCTGAGCCCGGTGAACAGAATGATAACGAAAATCAACCAAGGTATTTACATTTTCAGTGGCCACCAAAAAAACATTCCCTCCATCACCCCCATCGCCGCCATCAGGCCCTCCAAGTGGAATATATTTCTCACGGCGAAAACCAATCGCCCCATTTCCACCGTCACCGGCCTCAACCCGAATTCGCGCCTCGTCAACAAACTTCATTTTTTTCCTTTCGCCCTATAAAGAATAGCTCCCCTATCAAAACAGAGCCTTCAAAAAATCACACCAGCTACCACTACAAACAAAAAAGCCCCACCTAAAAAGGTGAGGCTTTAATAAACTATCTAGCACTTAAAGCGTCACCGCTTATCTGCGCTTAACTTATGCGGCTACAACGCTCACATAACTGCGTTTTTTAGGTCCTTTAACCTCAAAAACAACACGTCCTTCTGCTTTTGCAAAAAGCGTATGATCCTTCCCGCAACCTACGTTCACCCCGGGATGAAACCGCGTACCGCGCTGACGAACAAGAATATTACCTGCAGCAACTGCTTCTCCACCGTAACGTTTAACGCCTAATCGCTTCGATTCCGAATCGCGACCGTTCCGAGTACTACCGCCTGCCTTTTTATGAGCCATTTTCCAACCCCACCTAAGTATTAATTATGCAGAAATTCCAGTAATTTGGACTTCCGTGTAATATTGACGATGCCCCATTTGCTTCATCTGGTGCTTACGTCTTTTGAATTTAATGATCTTAATTTTCTTATGCCGCCCTTGCGAAGTAACCTTTCCAGTTACCTTACCGCCGTCAACAAAAGGCTGACCAACCTTAATCGCATCATCCGACTGTACCAACAACACCTTATCGAACTCTACATTTTCACCTGAATCTACATCCAGCTTCTCTATTTTAAGGACTGACCCTTCTTCAACGCGATATTGTTTACCGCCTGTTTGAATTACCGCATACATCTGGTTAATCTCCACGTAACATGGTTATTGAAATTAATCGGCAATTTTAATCATAAAAAGCAATATCGTCAACCCAAAATTCATTATTCCTATATTAGGGACCCTTAGAGAAACAGAAATACCAACGTTGAACACAACTTTTATGTAAAATACACGGTATATTTTATCAGAAAAAAGCATCATGCCCGCACAAAGCCAAGAACAAAAACCATTTGACATGAATCAGACTATTGATTTTGACACCATCAAAATGCTCACCCTTGATGACAGTCAAGCAACAGACCAACTGATTTTAAATGAACTCAACTCCGATGTTGTTCTGATTAATCAGATCGGCCACTATATTGTCGGCAGTGGGGGTAAAAGATTACGCCCTATGCTATTGCTTCTTGCGGCCAAAGCACTGAATTATGATGGCCAGCAACACTTAACACTGGCTGCCGTTATTGAATTTATTCATACCGCCACCTTATTACACGATGATGTCGTCGATGAATCTGATTTAAGACGCGGTAAAGGCTCTGCTAATGCCGTGTGGGGTAATGCTGCCAGCGTTCTCGTCGGCGACTTCCTTTATTCCAAAGCCTTTGAGATGATGGTTAGGGCTGACAAGATGCGGGTCATGGAAATCCTTTCTAAAACAACAACCGCAATCGCAGAAGGGGAAGTATTGCAACTCCTTAACTGCAACAACCCGACCACCACAGAAGCTAGCTATCTGGAAGTTATCTCTAGAAAAACAGCGATCCTTTTTAGTGCTGCTACACGCCTAAGCGCGGTACTGGTAAATGCACCTGACGAAACTGAATCCCAAATGGCTGCTTACGGTATGCACCTAGGCAATGCTTTCCAACTCATTGATGACGCCTTAGACTATAAAGCGAACGCTGAAGATCTCGGTAAAAACCTAGGCGATGACCTTGCCGAAGGCAAACCCACACTCCCGCTCATCCATGCTATTGAGCACGCTAATGAACACGACTCTCAAATCATCATCAATGCCATTAAAGAAGGTGACCGCAACGCATTCAACGACGTTTACAAAATCGTTAAAGCAACCGGGGCAATTACTTACACAGAAAAACGTGCTGACGAAGAAGCACAAAAGGCCATTAACGCCCTAGATTTAATACCGGACTCTCCTTATAAACAGGCCATGACAGAATTGGCTGTTTTTTCAGTACAACGAAATTATTAACCCGCTCTCAAATTCAGTCACTCGACGCTACACCGACCTCATTTCATCCACTAGTCGCTTGCAGAAGATTACTTCTCCGTTACCACGACATCAATAAAATTTTTCCGTAATCGCTGACGAACAACTTCTGTCGCAGACATATTTAAAAATGGCCCCAGTTTTACTCGGTACCAATTGACGTCACCGATCCGCGCTAATTCTATTTTTGACTCAATACCTATGAGTGCCAACTTTGCTTTAAGCCGGTCTGCATCTTTATTATTTCTAAATGAACCTGCCTGCATCATGTAACGAACAGCCCTGCTCTTACCTGCTTTTTCCTCACGATTTCGTGTTTTTATCTCGTAATCAGGAATAACCACTTCTTTTTCAGGAAGCAGGGTAAAAAAATCATAGCGCGGTGCCTGCACTTGTTTTTTCTTGAGCGGTGTACCCGCCTTCATCGGCTTGCTTTGCCTCGCTGCGGACACCACAATCTCCTGCTGCGCCTGCTTAGGCGTTGCGGAACTCAACTGCCCAGAAACGCTTTCACTGGATTGACGTAGACTATTTAAAAAATAACCAAACCCTAACAATAACAAGACAACCAAAAAAACCCTGCCAACAGAAAGCCTTTTATTGTATTTTTTGCGCGTAGGGCGCACTCTATTTTTAAAATCTTTCACCATCACATTATCTCTGGACTACTAACACCCAATAAAGCCAAGCCATTCGTAAGACACTGTTGAACTGCCTCTATAAGATTCATACGCGCATCACGCAATTTGGCATCATCAACTAAAAACTGCTCAGCATTGTAATAAGTATGAAAATAATTAGCTAAATCCCTTAAAAAATGTACCAAATGATGCGGCTCATATTTCAAGGCCGAGCGTTCAACCACCTCGGGGTATTGTGCCAATAACCCAATCAAAGAAACCTCATGATCCGTTGACAACAACGCACTGTTGTCTAATCCCTGCTGGCTATTTCTTGATAAGCCCTTTTCTTCTCGTTGCCGTAAAACACTACAAATCCGAGCATAAGCATACTGCACATAAAAAACAGGATTGTCATTCGTCTTGCTTGTCGCCAACTTCAAATCAAAATCCATATGTTGATCTGACTTTCGCATCACATAGAAAAAACGTGCTGCATCAAGACCCACTTCATCACATAAATGATGCAACGTAACAAAGTCACCTGATCGCGTTGACATCTGTACTTTTTCATCACCACGGTATAAAACAGCAAACTGTACCAATAAAACGTCTAATTTATCTGCATCAGCGCCTAAAGCTGTCATTGCCGCCCTAACCCTTGGGATATAACCATGATGGTCGGCCCCCCAAACATTAATAATACGCTCAAAACCACGATCCAATTTATTCATATGGTAAGCGATATCCGATGCAAAATAGGTTGTTTGGCCGTTATCTCTAACCACAACGCGATCCTTTTCATCCCCCAATGCGCTAGAGGCAAACCACGTGGCCCCCTCTTTTTTATAAAGGTGCCCGGCTTTATCTAAACGCCCTAATGCCTCCTCAATGGAGCCATCTTCAACTAATAAACTTTCAAAAAACCAGTGCTGATAATCAACACCAAAAGCAGACAAATCTGCTCTAATATCAGCCAAAATAGCCGTTAATCCTTCTTGAAATATTTGCGCATAACGCTCGCGTCCTAATAACGCCTGCGCCTTACTAATGAGACCATCAATATGCTGCTCTTTATCGCCCCCTTGAGGCTCATCAACTGGGATGCCGTCAAAAACTTCAGTCGCTTCAAAACAAAAATTCTGATTGATCCGATCAAAAATCTGACGCGCAATATCCTTGACATAAGCGCCCTTATAACCGTTGCTCGGGAACTGAAAGGTTTGCCCACAACACTCTAAATAACGCAACCAAACACTGGTTGCCAAAATATCCATTTGACGACCCGCATCATTCACATAATATTCATTAGCGACGTCATAGCCTACCGCTCGCAATAACTCACTGATAACCGAACCATAGACAGCGCCACGGCCATGCCCTACATGCAAGGGACCTGTTGGATTCGCAGAAACAAACTCAACCTGTATTTTCTGACCCGCTCCACTATTACTTTTTCCAAAAGATGCCCCTAACCGCAAAACATCCGCAATTATCGCGTGCTGGGCATTGGGATTAACAAAAAAGTTAATAAACCCTGGGCCGGCGATCTCTACCTTTTCTACGCTAGCATCTTCCGGTAAGGCAGCAATAATGACTTCCGCTAATTGTCTTGGCGATCTCTTGGCAGACTTTGCCAACATCATCGCCAAATTACTTGCAAAATCACCGTGCTGAGCATCACGCGTTCGTTCAACACTAATATCTGGAATCCACTCTGACTGTAGAACCGATTGCTCAATTAACACTTCTACGGCCTTTTGTAACAAGGCCACCACCTTTTGTTTCATATAAACGACTTCTATCAGTTCAAAAAAATAATGCGTTATTATCTAACAACTATCTGGGATTATCTAGCAACAGACCGCTATCCATTGCAAATAGTTTAAAACAAACCTAACCTCTTAGTACAAGTCCACGGGATCGACATCAATAGACCACCGGACTTTTCGAGCTATTTTGATTAACCCCACGTCCTTCACTAAAAGGTCCAACAACTTATGCAATTGTTTTCTCTGCTCCGCCTGTATCAATAATTGATAATGAAACCGCTGTGCACGTCTAACAATAGGGGCAGGAACTGGTCCTAAAATCTGCACTCCGCTCTCCACATGAGGTGTCAGAAAAGACTGTACTTGCTGCAAAAAGGCTACGGCCAACGATTCCGAAGTTGCATTCACTCGAAACAAGGCCTGAAAACTAAAAGGCGGTAATCCCGCAACTTTCCTTTCCAATAAACTTGCCGCAGCAAATGCCGTAAAACCTTTTTCAATTAGCGTTCTTAACAATAAATGCTCCGGTTGCCGGGTTTGCAAGAGCACCAAACCCTTTTTATGAGATCGCCCTGCTCGACCTGAAACCTGAACGATTAATTGCGCCAACTTTTCGGGCGCATGATAATCAACACTAAACAGACCACTATCAATATCAATAATACCGACCAAGGTCACATTCTCAAAATGATGACCTTTTGAGAGCATTTGCGTTCCCAAAATGACCTTTGCTTTACCAGAATGAATGGCCTGCAATGCTAAATCCAAATCACCTCGATGGCGAATACTGTCCCTATCGATACGAATAACCTGATCGCGGCCAAATACGGCAACCAGCAATCTCTCCACACGCTCTGTCCCAACCCCCAACGATACTAACTCAACACACCCACAGCGCCCGCACTGTTTAATTTTTCTGTGCTGATAATCACAATGATGACAACGTAATAACCCCGCCTTCTCATGCACGACCAAATTGACATCACAATGCTTGCACCGAGCAATCCAGCCACAAGCATGACACATTAAAGCAGGTGAAAATCCGCGCCGGTTTAAAAACAAAATGACTTGCTCATCCCGCGCAACTGTTTTTCTTATTGCATCCATTAACTGCCCAGATAACCCATCGTCTAACCGCTGGTTACGAATATCCAGTAATTTTACTTTTGGTAAGACAGCAGTTCCAATACGCTGGGTTAAGCTAAGCTTTTGAAATCGGCCATTCTCCACATTACTTAAACTCTCCAAAGACGGTGTTGCTGAACCGAGAATGATCGGGACATTACCTTTCTTTGCTTTTAATAAGGCCATATCCCGAGCAGAAAACCGTAACCGCTCTTGTTGCTTAAAAGAACTATCATGCTCCTCATCAACAATAATTAAACCTAATCGCGGCATTGAATGAAATAATGCCGAACGAGTACCCAACAAAACACTCGCATGACCTTGCTGCACACTAAGCCACGACTGACAGCGCTGAGTATCTGTTAAACTTGAATGTGAAACCGCAATACGGATGCCAAATCGTTGCCGGAAACGATTCTCAATTTGCGGTGTTAAACTAATCTCGGGCAATAACACCAGCACCTGTCGACCCTGACTGATAACAGAATCAATCACACGCATATAAACTTCTGTTTTACCACTACCGGTGATACCCTCCAACAAAAAGGCCTTATACGCATTAAGACTGTCGTTAACACGATCCACCGCCTGCCGTTGCTCAACCGTTAAAGGCACTTGAGCCTCATTGAAACCGGCCGCTGATGGCTTAGGCAAGGTTACCGGTAAGTCATACAATTCCACGTATCCTTTAACCATTAACTCCGCTATAAACTTCTTACCCCCCTTGTGCCATGACCGCAGTGCTGCCTCGGTAATCAGCCCCTCTTCTTGCTTTATCAGATTAAACAATGCTTTTTGGCGAGGCGATTTCGCCAAGACCGAACTCGAAACAGCCTCCCCTAATTTAGTCAGCCGATACAACAGGTCTTTCTTAAACCGTACTTGCTTACCTTGCCGCAGCAGTACCGGCAAGGCATAACTCACAACCTCTCCTATCGGATAATGATAATAACGACTCACCCACCCTAGAACGTCTAAATCATCGACTGATAATACCGGCTCTGTATCAAGAACCTCCTCGACCACTTTTAACTTTTCTAATGCCCATTCGCTTTCCGAACAAACTTCCAGCAACACACCCACCTGACTCCCGCCACCAAAAGGAACACGCAGCCTAACTCCCGGTCTTAACGAATCACGATCACAACCTTCCGCCACTTTATAATCAAAAAGTCGATATAACGGCACCATAACGGCAACCCGAAGAATATTACTGCTATTTTTACTTGACTTAATCATGTAATTTATTTAAAAAAATAAATATGCTGAACTGTTTTGTTACACAAAAAAATAATAACTCTGATTGCTATTCTTCCGGTGGTAGATATGTCCTTATTTCGACAACAAGTTCTACGCACTGATATTGCAGGCCTACCACTGGAATGGATTGGCATTGAAACTGCTGCAAAACTGTATACCTTAAATCACGTGGTCTATACCTTAGGCTCTCCGCTTTACACTATACATGGAGGAATAAACAGCCAAACCGGCCTCCAAAGCAGCATTCAGATTAATTCTATCCTGGCAACACAGAGCCTACACCACAAGAGTAAAAACCATTCAAAAAAGTTTATTCCCACACTTAATAATGCCACGTTATTTAAGCGCGACAACCACATCTGTTTATATTGCGGTATTCGCCATCCTCGAAGTGAATTATCAAGAGACCATATCACCCCATTATGTCTAAACGGCAAAGACCACTGGAACAATGTAGTCACCGCTTGTAAACGTTGCAATAATGCTAAAGCTGATCACAGTCTAGAAAAATCAGGCTTAGAATTACTCGCCATTCCATTTACGCCCACTTATGCCGAATATATATTTTTACAAGGACGCAATATCTTAGCCGACCAAATGCAATTCCTTCGCTCACACTTCCCCCAAGAAAGCCCTCTACACCAACGCGTCAGGGTTTTATGAAAGAAATCGTCATTCGATCACTTTCACCGATTGACAAATATTTTTCCTGATCTCTTTCTTGCAACTTTAACCGTGGCGGCAAAGTCCAAACGCCTGCAGGGTGATCATGGCTATCTTTAAGGTTAGCATTGATCGTTGAACTGTTCAGAAACTTGAACCCTGCCGCTTCAGCGGTCATTCTTAGATAACGCTCTGAGACATAACCCGTTTTAGCCTGTAGGTCTAATGCTTGCCCTGCAGTCTGACGATGTTCAACAACACCTAAGATACCTCCCGGTTTTAACACCTCAAAAATTGCAGCTAACACCGTAGCTAGATGCCCTGACTTCATCCAGTTATGAATATTCCTAAAAGTTAACACACGATCAACTGTACCTGTAGGTGCAATCTGTAAGACTTCTGGCGGCTCAAGAACAGTCACTTGTGAAGCACCATAGAGCCATGGATCAGCAGCTATTTTCGTTTTAAATGTGGCTACACTTTTTTTAAAATACGGCACTTTTGAATCCGGTGAAAAATGGGCCAAATATAAGGTTCCCTGATCTTTAAGAAAAGGCGCCAAAATTTCACTATACCATCCGGAACCGGGCCAAATCTCGACCACCGTCATGTTTTTCCTAACATCAAAAAAGGTTAATGTTTGTAACGGATGACGGTACTGATCTCGTGATTTATTTTTCTCCTGACGATGATCACCTGCAATCACCTCTGTCAACGTAACCCCATGAGCTACCGGCATCACTAAAAAGAAACTCAAAAACAGTCCTAAAATAAAAGCGTAGTTAACTTGCCTCACAACTCACCTCCACTTCTTGTTAACAACGTAAAAAGCCCCACTAAACCCAACACCAAAAATGCAACAAAAGTCCAGCCTGGAATAGTAAGTCCTAAAAAGACCCATGCAATATCGGCACACTCTCCGGTTCCACTCAACATCAACTTTAATGTTTCTGCTAATGGAAAATTTTCAAAAACATAGGCTAACCCGGGGCTACACTCAGGCACTTCATCAGCGGGTAAATTCTGCAACCACACATGCCGTGCTGAAACACTCGCCCCAATCAGTGCAACACCGACAATAACTCCAGAATAAATTCTCCGCCCTAATTGCCTAGGATTATGAACTGCCGCCACCAAAAAAATAACCCCTATCGCTAAAATAATAATTCGCTGAGAAATACATAAAGGACAGGGCTCAAGTTCTTCTATAAACTGAAAATAAGCTGCTACCAGCAATAGGGCAAAGCACCCCATAAACCCTAATAAAAATATAACTCGGACTCCCGTCATGCCATTCCCTTTTTTAAGACTGTTTGATTACCCCTCATCACTTAAAACGAAGCAACCAAATGTCGTAATGCTTCCGAACCCAATTGAAAAATAGGCCATCCGTCACCGGTTAAAATAACCTCCACATTACAGCGATCCATTAATCGCCTTACCGAATCTTGCGCCTTATGTTTATCGGCTAATTTAGCCACTGGCAACAAGCAAAGGCGGCCCGCCTGATGACAACGAATCAAATCACCGGTGATCAATGTTTTTTCCGCCAACAATAACGCTAGTTCACCGGGTGTTTTAGACCCCTCAAGCGCGAAAACACTCAATTCAGGTACCACCACGTCATTATCTGTAAGCCAACGATCACAATTTATCGGAAATGTTTCTTGTTCTGCTAATGGACCACAAAGTTGAGCATGATAGCGTTGTGCAATATTTTCAGCATCACGGCAATGATCACTATTCGTAACCACCACGATACTCACACCCCCCAAAGCATCTAAATGTTCCTGGTCATGAACTGACAGTGGTAGCGGATCAATCACTACATTACCTTCTTCACGAAGCCATAAAAAGCTGTGAAAATCTAAATTACGCTGCTCATCAAAAACTGACCAACAGTACAACGATTCATTATGTAATTTTTTCATAATTACTCACTTAAATTTAATCATCTTATTGACTGGGTTTATCACTAACTCATCTACCAATATGCCTGGTCGCGTCATTAAAATGTAGCTGACCGCTGCCGCCAAATCTTCTGGCAAAATATAATTATTGTCATCATCACCGGGCTCAAAATCCAATTGATCAAAAAACTCAGACTTCACCATCCCTGGATTGATCAATGTCACCTTAACCTGGCTCTTAGCGCACTCCTCTCTCAACGCCTGAGAAAACCCACGGACCGCAAACTTACTGGCACAATACACCGCACCCTGACGCCGTCCTTGCAAGGCACTTTCAGAACCCATAAAAATTAAATCAGCCCGCCCTTTCTTTTTAAAACTCGGAACAAAAGCACGTGCCAATACGGCTTGGGCAGTAAAATTAACTGTCATTAATGAATTGATTTGTTGATAGGAAAATTGCTCAAGCGCGCCAAAGCGCCCATAACCTGCACAAAAAACAATAACAGAAATACTTGGCTGCTTGGTTTGCAATTGCTTAACTTGTTCGGCTAAAAGTGATAGCTTTGAAAAATCCATTTCAACCGGTGAAAAATGACTATGGCTCGTCTCAAATTGATTGCAATCTCTCGACGTTCCAAAAACAAAATAACCTTGCCGTAACAATTCTTTTGCCACTGCACGACCGATTCCAGAACTGGCGCCGGTGACTAAAACTGTCCGCATTAAATCAGACATGGGAAGAACTTATCTTGCGATACATAACGCGCTAATAACTCACTACAAAATGCCATCATTTCTTGCTCGATATCTACTTGGTAGGAAACCATTTTACGCTGACTTTCGAAGGGGCCTGCAAACAATTTTTCTTCTGGGTATAAACGCTGAATCTTTTTAAAAAAGTTATCCGGCAATCGAAACGCACCCATACTGACTGAATGCAATTGCGCGACATCAATCCGTTTAAATATTTGTTCAAACAATTTTTGATACTGCTGTTGATAATCAACATGGTAAATAATCGGATCAAAGCGCAAACCTATCAACCAGCCGCTAGCTTGTAACTTACACATAGCATCAATACGCCGCTCTACCGACGGTGTTTTTGCTTCAAGTAATTCAGCAACTTCTTTCGGGGTAAAACTAAACGCGACCACACAACGCTCAATGGGGGATTGACTCAGTAGTCGCCTAACCTGAGTACTTTTGGTTCGTAACTCTACCCAAGCATTAGGTATCGTATCAAAAAAAGGTAAAAATTCATCCGCAAACCCCGTAACCGGTTCCATAGCTAAACTATCACAGTCATACCCTGAAAAAAAATGAACCGGTTGCTCCGGATACGCCTGACTACACTGCTTTATTTCTGCTTGAAAATCTTCAAAATTAACAAACAAAATATAGTTAGCGGACTGAAACATACCCTGTAAGAAACAATACCGACAGTCATATAAACAATTCAGCATATGTGAAAAATAATAATTTCTCTGTGCACCAATGCCATAGCCAGACGGCGCTTCCAAAACAAAATTTTTATATTTTTCTGCCAAAATCAATGCTGGCTTAACCTTTTGCAAACGAAAATTCTGTGCTTTAGGATTAAACACCTCTCCATAACGCCCACAATTAACAACCCTAGCCTTTGGAAAACGACTCAGAATATCCTGTACTCGAGGATGTTCTCTGACAGCCTCTTCTATATATATTGTTTCAATCATAATTTTTGATTATTAACGATCCTCTATTAAATAGAAAATAGCTTCTACATACAATCAACCGATGCTAAACCTTAAAAATTTTTTATACCTCATTACCCCATCGAAAAGATAGGGTAAAATAAACGCTATCTTTTTATTAATTCAGCGGCACCCTATGCAAACACAAGCAATCGGCTTTATTGGCGGTGGAAATATGGCAACCAGTCTCATTAGTGGACTCATTGCCAGCAAACACCCGTGTAACCATATCCATGTTTATGATATTGACGACACACAATTACAATCACTCCACGCCACATTTACTATTAATACACATCCAACCCTAGAAGGCTTGGTGCAACACTCAGATATTATTGTTTTAGCCGTTAAGCCACAAATAATGAAAAGTGTCTGTGGCAATATTCTCACTGCTCTCGGCCCCAAAAACCCTTTATTCATTTCTATTGCCGCGGGGATTAATCAATCCAGCCTCAGTCATTGGTTAGGAAAACAACAAGCTATTGTGCGCTGTATGCCTAACACACCTGCTTTAGTTCAGACTGGCGCTACGGCCTTACACGCTAACAATAATGTCAGCCCTCAACAACGTGACTTAACTGAAAATATTTTACGCGCTGTAGGGATAGCGCTTTGGGTTGATGAAGAACGCCTCATGGATACGGTAACTGCCATTTCAGGCAGTGGTCCCGCCTATTTCTTTCTACTCATGGAAGCCATGGAAAAATCAGCGCTTGAACTCGGCCTACCTGAACAAACCGCACGTCTGTTAATCCAACAAACTGCTCTAGGAGCAGCTAAAATCGCCCTAGAATCAGGTGAATCCCCCGAATCACTCCGTAAAAAGGTTACCTCCCCGGGGGGCACCACACAACAGGCCATCAGCACTTTTCAAAATGGCGGCCTTGAAACATTGGTAAATCAGGCCGTACATGCTGCTTTTGACCGATCCATAGAAATGTCCACTGAACTAGGAGAAAACTAATGGACTCTACTTACATGACTGACCCCATTATTTTCCTTATCGATACATTTATTTCTTTGTATGTCCTCGCGATCCTTTTACGATTTTTATTACAGTGGGTTAATGCTGACTTCTATAACCCGTATATCCAGTTATTGGTTAAAATCACCCATCCACCACTCAAGCACCTACGAAGAGTCATCCCTTCAATCGGCAGGGCTGATACGTCATGCATTCTCTTGGCATTAATTATCCAAATATCGTCTACTTACACGATTCTTATGCTCAAAGGCGTTTCTCTATCCATCACTGCATTATTTTTATTAACGGTATCACAGCTCATATCCACCCTCTTAAACATCTATCTCTTTGCAATCTTTGCCCGCGCTATACTCAGTTGGTTTTCACACGGCTACAGCAATCCTGCAGCAACACTGCTACAGAGCCTAACCGAGCCTTTGCTCAAAATTTGCCGCGGACTAGTTCCAGTGATATCGGGCATTGACTTGTCGCCCTTAATTGCCATTATCGCCCTACAATTAGCAAAGATGCTGATTTTACCGCCAATAGAACAAATGATTACCTTACTGGGGTAAATTATAGCGTAACGTTTAAGAAGGCATTTTAAAGCAACAAGGTTCCAACGCCTTTATCCGTAAACAATTCAAGCAAGATCGAGTGCTCCACACGGCCATCAACAATATGTACCCGTGGAACGCCACCTTTAATCGCATCGGTGGCGCATTTGACCTTAGGAATCATACCGCCGTGAATAGTTCCTTCAGCAATCAAATCATCAATATCGGTCACCGACAATCCAGTCAGTGGCTTGTGATCCGCGTCCAATATTCCCGCCGTATTCGTTAATAAAATTAATTTCTCTGCACCTAATACTTCAGCTACTTTCCCAGCCACAAAATCCGCATTAATATTATATGAATGCCCGTCATGACCCACCCCTATCGGGGCGATCACAGGAATAAAGTCACTGCTCGCTAACATATTAACAACAGACGGATCGATACTTTCAACATCACCCACATGACCTAAATCAATGATTTCCGGCACACTGGTTTCTGGTGAAGACTTCTTGACCTCAATCTTTTTAGCCCGAATAAAATCACCGTCTTTGCCCGTTAAACCGACAGCACGACCACCATTTTGGTTAATTAAATTAACAATATCTTTATTAACCAAACCCCCTAAAACCATTTCCACAATATCCATTGTTTCACTGTCAGTCACTCGCAGGCCATCAACAAATTTTGTAGTTTTACCAAATTTCTCTAAAACCCCACCAATCTGCGGCCCACCACCATGAACCACAACAGGATTAATACCAACCAACTTCATCAGAACAATATCTTTAGCAAAACAGTTTTTTAAGGCGTTATCCACCATTGCATTGCCGCCAAATTTAATGACCACCGTTTTTCCAGAAAACTTCTGAATGTAAGGCAATGCCTCTACCAATGTGTGTGTAATTTGACTCGCCACAAAGACTCCCAACGTTTACTTAAATTTAAAATATATTTACTATTGCCGACCGGTATGACCGAAGCCACCGTCAGCACGTTCACTTAAATCAAAATCGTCAACTTGAACCAACTCAGCTTGAACAACGGGTACAAAAATCATTTGTGCAATCCGCTCACCTACTTCAATAGAAAATGCTTTATCGCCTCGATTCCAACAAGACACAAAGACTTGTCCTTGATAATCAGAATCAATCAAACCAACCAAATTTCCCAATACAATACCGTGCTTATGCCCTAATCCTGATCGCGGCAATAACACTGCAGCCAAACTAGGATCATCAATATGAATAGCAAGCCCTGTCGGGATCAACAGGGTCTCCCCAGGATTTAAAACAACTGTAGCATCAAGACAAGCTTTCAGATCTATACCTGCAGAACCATCGGTTGCATATTCAGGTAGCGGTATTTCCGTGCCCAAACGGTTATCGAGAATTTTAAATTTTATTTTTTTCATAATACTGTTGCGCTATTAATTTGATAAGTTGTTGTGCTAAATCCCGCTTAGCTGTCATCGGAAAATCTTGTTGTCCACCGCGCCAATAGACCGTTACCGCATTATTTTCTTTATCAAAGCCACCGTCTGCACGGCCAACCCAATTGGCAGCAACCATATCAACTTTCTTGCGCGCTAATTTATCTTTGGCATACGCCTCAAGGTGTTCTGTTTCAGCGGCAAAACCAACCGTAAACAAAGCCTCATTCGACTCGGCCACTGAGGCTAATATATCGCGTGTTTTTAGTAAAAGTAACGTTTTATTCGCACCGGCTGTTTTTATCTTGTTTTCTTCAGCGACAGGGCTGTAATCTGCAACCGCTGCTGATCCAATAAAAATATTAGCGTTAGCTGAACAGTCCACTACTTGTTCATACATTTGCTCGGCTGTTTCCACCGCAAGTAATTTAACACCGGTCGGTGGAGCTAAAGCCACCGGGCCACTGACTAAAGTCACATCAGCTCCAGCACTTTTAGCCATCTCTGCTAACGCATAGCCCATTTTGCCAGAACTTCGGTTCGTGATATACCGAACTGGATCAATAGGCTCTCGCGTCGGTCCTGCGCTAATGAGCACAGAAACGCCACTTAGCGGCCCAGCCGCAGTCTGCAGTATTTCTTGGCAAATATGTTCTGGCTCAACCATTCGACCTGGACCCGTTTCTCCACAAGCCTGACTACCGTGTTCAGGATTCAAAATAACCATACCCCGTGCACGCAATGTCGCAATATTTTCTTGAACAGCCCCATTAAGCCACATCGCTTGATTCATACTGGGTGCTAACGTGACCTTACCTTGTGTTGCTAAGACCACGGTGCTTAATAAATCATCGGCAACACCATGTGCAAATTTAGCAATACTATTCGCTGAAGCAGGTGCAATAATAATTTCATCGGCCCATCGGGCTAAATTAATATGGCCCATGGCATTCTCTTCATCACTATCTAATAATTTCGAATGAACCGAATGCCCTGATAGCGCCTGAAATGTTAACGGCGTAACAAACTCCATGGCTGAGTCCGTCATTATCACCCTGACATCAACACCCTGCTTACGAAACAACCGGACTAATTCAGCCGATTTGTAAGCGGCTATACCCCCACAAATCCCTAATAAAATTCGCTTAGTAATGCCCGGCTCCTGTCATATCTCTTTGGATCAAAACAATCATAGCTCACTTAGAATAATCGTTATTAGTCGGCTAAACCGGTTAATATAAATTTTGCTTCCCGATATTTTTCACTACTTTTCAGCGCAATATCATCAGGCAATGCAGGCCCAGGAGCCGTTTTGTCCCAATCAAGTGTTTCTAAGTAATCACGAATATATTGTTTATCAAAGCTTGGCGGACTAATACCCACTCGATACTGGTCAGCAGGCCAAAATCGCGATGAATCTGGCGTCAATGCTTCATCAATCAGAAAAAGTATTTGTGCCTCATCCAAGCCAAATTCAAACTTGGTATCAGCAATTATAATACCGCGTTTTAGTGCAAAATCAGCCGCCTCTTGATAAAGCAATAAACTCACTTCTTTCACTTGCTGCGCTAACGACTCACCCAAAAGACCGATGGTTTCAGAAAAAGAAATATTTTCATCATGATCACCTATAACGGCTTTCGTTGATGGTGTATAAATCGGCTTCGGTAATCGCTGTCCTTGTTGTAATCCAGTCGGCAAGGTTATGCCACAAACAGCGCCTGTTTGTTGATAATCCTTCCACCCCGAACCAATTAAATACCCTCTAACGATGGCCTCAACAGGTAATGGTTTTAATTTTTTTACCACAATAGCTCTACCTTCAACCTCTTCACGTTCACGAGGGTCTGGAAGCACATCGGATAAGGGTATATCAACCAAATGATTAGGTACCATTGATTGCGTTTTATCAAACCAAAAATTAGAAACCTCTGTCAGTACTCGCCCTTTACCCGGAATAGGACCCGGCAACACCACATCAAATGCAGAGATTCGATCCGTCGTAACGATCAACATATGTTGCTCGTCAATATCATAAATATCACGCACCTTACCGCGTGCACGTAACGTTAAACTGGTTATAGAAGATTCAAATAATGCTTCAGGTGATGGCATAAATATCGCTGTTAAACTTTATTAAAAGGTTATAAAGGTGTAAGTTTAACATTTTACAAATTAAAATAGATTAAACAATGAGCTGGTTAGGGAAATTTTTAGGCGGTACCTTTGGTTTTATGATGGGTGGCCCTCTCGGTGCTATTCTAGGCGCCTCTTTAGGGCATCAATTAGATATGGGCATGGGCGGCCTAGAAGGCGGTGTTAACCAAGGCTTTAACCCTGGCGACCAACACCGCGTTCAGATGGCCTTTTTCACGGCAACTTTCTCTGTCATGGGTCACATTGCCAAAGCTGATGGCACCGTTTCACCTTCTGAAATAAAATTGGCTCGACGCGTCATGGATGAAATGATGCTTTCAGGTGAACTCCGAGAAGCCGCGATAAAACTTTTTGACCAAGGCAAAGCCTCTGATTTTCCTCTTACCGACGCGCTAACCCAATTCCGTAAAGAATGTTCACGGCGTAACAACCTGATCCGAATGTTTCTCGATATTCAGGTTCAAGCCGCCTTTGCCGATGGCACACTTGCCCCCGAAGAAGAAAATGTTTTATTAAAAATCTGTCAGATTCTGAAGATTTCCCGACTCGAATTTCAACAGATTAAAATGCAAGCTCAGGCGCAACAACGCTTTCATCAACAAGGACAACCACATTCTGGACACTCTGGTGACAACCTTGCAGATGCTTACTCTGTTCTTGGGGTTAGCGAAAACGCGAGCGATATCGAAATCAAAAAAGCCTATCGCCGGTTAATGAGCCAAAATCACCCCGATAAACTCGTTGCTAAAGGCCTCCCTGAAGAAATGATGACTATCGCCAAAAAGAAAACGCAAAAAATAGCCAAAGCATACGATCTTATCCGCGAATACCGGAAAAAATAATCCCTTTATAAAACAACTCACACCAACCTCATGACTACTCACACCCGCCCGTCGAGAAGACATTTCCTCAAAAACACACTCATCAGCATCAGTGCAGGCTTAATACCATTGCTCCCTAATCAGGTCTTTGCCCAAAAAAAAACCGTCGCCAAAAAAGAGCCTGACAGCCCTTCCCCACACCAGGGCTATCATGAAACGGAACACATCAAAACCTACTATCAAAAGGCGCGCTTCTAATACTTTATTTTTTAATTTATTATTGATGGTGTTATGAAACTAATAAAACGCGACGCTAAAAAATCATCGACACCCTCGCCATCATCCACTGAAAGTCCCCTGCTTAACCGGCGTACGTTCATACAGCGCTCTGGTCTAGCTGTTGGAGGCGCGGCTATTAGTAGCGCCTTTCCGCTAACACTGATGCAAGAAGCTAACGCTGAAACAAAAGTTGTCGCCGCAAAAGAAAACACCCTGAAAAAGATACGTAGTGTCTGTACCCATTGCTCAGTCGGTTGCGGTGTTATTGCAGAAGTACAAAATGGTATTTGGGTCGGCCAGGAACCGGCCTTCGACCACCCGTTTAATTTAGGCGCACACTGCGCTAAAGGCGCCTCTGTCAGAGAACATGGTCACGGTGACCGACGGCTCAAATACCCGATGAAAATGGTCGGTGGCGAATGGCGCAAAGTTTCATGGGAAACGGCTATCGAAGAAATTGGCGACCAAATTCTATCCATTCGAGAACAATCAGGCCCCGACTCTACCTACTGGCTAGGTTCGTCTAAACACAACAACGAACAAGCCTACCTTTTCAGAAAATTTGCGGCCTTTTGGGGCTCCAACAACATTGACCATCAAGCTCGAATTTGTCACTCAACGACCGTTGCCGGCGTTGCTAACACCTGGGGTTATGGTGCAATGACAAATTCATTTAATGACATTCATAATGCAAAATCCATTTTAATTATTGGAGGGAATCCGGCCGAAGCACACCCCATCTCCATGCAACATATTTTTCGAGCTAAAGAGCGCGGCGCTCCCATTATTGTCATTGATCCTCGATTTACTCGCACAGCAGCACATGCCAACCAACATATTAAATTACGCCCGGGTACCGATGTCCCACTGATTTGGGGTCTTCTTTGGCATGTTTTTGAAAACCAATGGGAAGATAAGTCGTTCATTGAACAGCGCGTATATGGAATGGATGAAATTCGACAAGAAGTCGCTCAATGGAATCCCAAACAAACCGAAGAAGTTACCGGCGCCAGTGAAGAAGAGCTTTATCTCGCTGCAAAAACCATGGCACACAATAAACCGGGAACCTTTATCTGGTGCATGGGCGGTACACAACACACCAACGGCAATAACAATACCCGCGCCTACTGTATTTTCCAACTAGCCTTAGGCAACATGGGCGTTGCCGGGGGTGGTACTAATATATTTCGTGGCCATGATAATGTCCAAGGTGCTACCGACCTTGGCCCTAACTGCCACACACTTCCTGGCTATTACGGCCTCAGCGAAGGCGCGTGGCAACACTGGGCTAAAGTCTGGGATATTGATTACGATTGGCTAGCAAACCGCTTTGATAACAACCTTTATGACGATGGAACAGGCCTTCAAAAGCGCACGATGAATACCAGCGGCATCCCTGTCTCCCGCTGGATTGATGGCGTTCTCGAAGAAAAAGATTTAATTGCTCAAAATGACAATATCCGTGCGATGGTTTTTTGGGGCCATGCACCCAACAGCCAAACCCGTAACCCGGAAATGAAAGAGGCTATGGAGAAGCTGGACTTATTGGTCGTTGTCGACCCCTACCCTACCGTTGCATCTGTTCTTCATAACCGCACAGAAAACACCTATCTACTTCCCGCCTGCACGCAATTTGAAACCTATGGCTCTGTCACCTCATCCAATCGTTCTATTCAATGGCGTGACCAAGTCATTGACCCGCTGTTTGAGTCAAAACCTGATCATGAAATATTGTATCGATTTGCCAAGAAATTTAATTTTTCGGAGCACATGTTTAAACACATTAGCGTGACCGATAATCAGCCTCTCATAGAAGATGTTACCCGGGAATTCAATAAAGGTATGTGGACTATTGGTTATACCGGACAAACCCCTGAACGATTAAAATTACACCAAAAAAACTGGCACACCTTCAACACAACTTCACTACTGGCCCAAGGCGGCGACTGCGACAACGAATATTTCGGATTACCTTGGCCCTGTTGGGGAACTGCCGATATGAAACACCCCGGCACACCGCTCTTATACGACACTAGCAAATCGGTCGCTGAAGGGGGCCTAACCTTCCGAGCCCGATTTGGCATCGAACGTGACGGGGTAAGCTTACTGGCCAACGAATCCTTCTCCAAGGGCTCTGCAATCAAAAATGGCTACCCAGAATTTAACGACCTGCTGCTCAAAGAACTGGGCTGGTGGCATGACCTCAGCGACAAAGAAAAACAAAGTGCCGAGGGTAAGAACTGGAAAACAGACCTTTCCGGTGGCATTCAACGGGTTGCCATAAAACATGGTTGCGCCCCTTTTGGAAATGCTAAGGCCCGCTGTATTGTTTGGCAATTTCCAGATCCCGTGCCCATTCACCGCGAGCCTCTCTATACCAACCGCCGTGATATGGTTAAGCGCTTCCCAACTTATGATGATAGAAAATCATTTTATCGTTTACCCACTCGCTATGCATCCATCCAAAAAACTGATTTCAGCAAAGATTTCCCGCTCACCATGACAAGTGGTCGGCTCGTAGAATACGAAGGCGGCGGCGAAGAAACTCGCTCCAACCCTTGGTTAGCTGAACTTCAACAGGAGATGTTTGCTGAAGTCAACCCAACTGACGCTAACAATGCAGGTGTTAAGCACCAAGAAGCTATTTGGGTTGAGGGTCCTGAAGGCGGCCGTATAAAAGTTCAGGCTTTTATTACCGAACGGGTACCCCGTGGTTTAATTTTTATGCCTTTTCATTTTGGTGGTCATTACCAAGGGGAGAATTTACACTCAAAATATCCCTCCGGTAGCGCCCCTTATATTTTAGGAGAATCCTGCAATACCATCTTTACCTATGGTTATGATTCAGTCACAGCCATGCAAGAAACTAAAGTCTCCCTTTGTCGCATTAAAAAAGCCACGCAAACATGATGAAAACCTTCTTAACGCCTAGACGGCTCTACACTATTGGAAGACCCAATCCAAAGCACTTATCCTTAGCGCCTAACAGGACAATCTGATATGGCCCGAATGAAATTTCTTTGTGATGATGAACGCTGCATTGAATGCAATGCTTGTGTTACTGCTTGTAAAAATGAACATGAAGTCCCATGGGGCATTAACCGCCGACGTGTTGTGACACTAGACGATGGACAGCCCGGAGAAAAAAGCATCTCTGTTGCTTGCATGCATTGTACTGACGCTCCCTGTGCTGCTGTTTGTCCAGTGGATTGTTTTTACACCACTGAGGATGGTATTGTCTTACACGACAAAGACTTATGTATCGGCTGCGGCTATTGTTTTTATGCCTGCCCGTTTGGTGCCCCTCAGTTCCCGCAAGACGGTCAATTTGGCGCACGCGGCAAAATGGATAAATGTACTTTTTGTGCCGGCGGTCCCGAACCTGACCACAGCGAGGCTGAATTCGATCACTATGGCCGCAACCGAATTGCAGAAGGTAAACTCCCTCTGTGTGCTGAAATGTGCTCAACCAAGGCGTTATTAGCCGGTGATGGCAATATTGTGGCCGACTTATTCCGCGAACGTATCGTCCGTCGCCAATTTAATACCGAACAAACAGATACCGACAATACTGCCGATGATGCTTGGGGCTGGAATACAGCGTATAAAAATGACTAAGACCCTACGCGCCCTAGTATGGCCAATCGGCTTAATCACCTTACTCGGACTTATAGGTTGCTCAGAGCAAAGCCCCATCACCTACCATGAGGCGCATTTATACAAAGGCAAAAAGGACCGCCATAGTGCAAGAGAAAACACCTTAGATCATCGTTTCAAACAAACCCAAACAGACCGCTAAACAAGACTAATGGCTAAATCACTTAAATCACTAGTGCTATTTCTCTTAATGCTCCTTCTGGCTATTACCCTATCAACGGCTAATAGCGCTGAAGTTTCCGACGCCGATTCTTGGCGCCAAATTCGCGAAGGCACCGCAGGTTATAGCGCTGTTAAAGGTCAAGAAACAAATGTTCTGATTCAAGGATCCGGTCAAAATTGGCGTCAACTTCGCAACAGCGTTATCGCCCGCTATCTTGGTATTTTTGTCTCCATGACGTTACTGTTTTTCACCCTATTCTATCTCTTTAGGGGCCCGATTAAACTCGCCAAATCACGATCCGGTAAAATGCTTTTACGCTGGTCAACCTTCGAACGTGTTATACATTGGTACACCGCTCTTATTTTTATCTTATTAACCCTAACCGGACTAACCTTACTGTATGGCCGCAGCCTTTTAATTCCAGTTATCGGTCATGACCTTTTTTCAACCCTTGCAACCTACGCAAAACTCACGCATAACCTTTCAGGACCCTTCTTTCTCGTTGGATTACTTTTTATGTTTTTCATGTGGGTAAAGGACAACATTCCCAACCGTATTGATGTCGCCTGGTTCAAGGCATTTGGCGGTCTCATTGGCACCCACCACCCTTCGGCGGAACGCATGAATGCCGGCGAAAAAAGCTGGTTTTGGCTTTTAGCTATAGCCGGTATTATCGTAAGTTGTACCGGACTTATTTTAGACTTCGCTAACTTTGGTCAAGACCGTTTTATTATGCAGGTTTGTCATCTGCTACACACGCTTTCCGCCTGCCTGTTAATCATCGGTGCTATCGGTCACATCTATATTGGCACTCTAGGCACTGAAGGTGCCTTTGAAGGCATGAAAAACGGTTATGTTGACTCAACATGGGCCAAGCAACATCACGATCTTTGGTATGACAAAATAAAAGAAAAAGATCCTGACTAACTAAAACAGCTACTCCCTTTTTATACTTCCAAACTCATCACTTGATTCGGTTAACTTCATCATTTTTACCGCATCTGTTGACGATTTTGTTTTACCGCCTAAGCCTAACTTGATCATTAATCGCACTTCATTACTCGAATCTGCTAAAGCCAAGGCACTTTCATAGCTGATTTTATTGGCTTCATATAATTCAAACAATGCCTGATCAAACGTCTGCATTCCCTGTTCTTGCGAACGTTTAATTAATTCCTTAATTTCATCGATCGAACCCTTAGCAATCAGATCACTCATAAGTGGTGTATTCAGCAATACTTCAACGGCGGGACACACGCCTTTTCCGTTATTCCGTTTTACTAATTGCTGAGCAACAACCCCTTTTAGATTTAACGACAACTCTTTTAAAACCTGCCCATGTAATTCTTCTGGGAAAAAACCTAATATCCGGTCCAAAGCTTGGTTGGCATTATTAGCATGTAACGTCGCTAAACATAAATGTCCGGTCTCAGCAAAAGCTAAAGCATGCTGCATAGTTTCGCGCGTTCTTATTTCACCGATTAAAATAACGTCCGGCGCCTGCCGTAAGGTGTTTTTTAACGCCACCTCAAAAGATTGGGTATCAATACCCACTTCACGCTGTGTAATAATACTTTTCTGATGACTATGTACAAACTCAATCGGATCTTCAATAGTAATAATATGGCCACTTACATTCTGATTACGGTATTTAATCATTGCAGCCAAAGTGGTCGACTTACCCGACCCTGTCCCACCCACCACCAAAATCAACCCTCTATTTTCCATAATTAACTGAGGCAAATAAGTGGGTAAATTTAAATCAGATAAATCAGGAATTTTCGACTCAATCCGCCTAATAACCATTCCTGCCTGACCTTGTTGCATAAAAGCACTAACCCTAAAACGCGCCAACCCAGCCACTGAGAATGCAAAATTACATTCTCCTGTGCGCTCAAAATCAAGACGTTGATTATCATCCATCAAACTTTCCACCCAAGCCATAGTCATTTCAGGCTGAAAATCATGCTCAGATAAATCAACTAATTCATTTTCTACTTTTATAGCGGGTGGGCGCCCTGCCGTAATAAAAAAATCAGAAGCTTTTTTTTGCACCATAATTTCGAGAAGATGCTTAAAATCTTGGCTCATAACGTCTCCTACCCAAATAATTTTTTATTCACAGCTTTTGCTAATGCAAGCTGTGTAGTTACTTTTCCCGCTGCGACTAACTCTTTTAAATTTTGATCTAAGGTCCACATCCCCTCTTTTTTACCGGTTTGAATGGCTGAATACATTTGCGCCACTTTGCCCTCTCTAATCAAATTTCTAATCGCTGCTGTACCTATCATGACTTCATGTGCGGCAATACGCCCCCCACCAATCTTCTTTAACAAGGTCTGCGAGATCACTGCTTGAAGAGATTCAGACAACATCGCCCTGACCATGTCTTTTTCAGCAGCAGGAAATACATCAATGATCCGGTCAATGGTTTTAGCAGCCGATGTAGTATGTAAAGTTGCAAATACTAGGTGGCCTGTTTCTGCTGCCGTCATTGCCAGCCGAATCGTCTCTAAATCTCTTAACTCACCGACCAGAATTACATCTGGATCTTCACGCAAGGCGGATCTTAAAGCTTCTTGGAAACCCAAGGTATTACGATGAACTTCACGCTGATTAATCAAGGATTTCTGGCACACATGAACAAATTCAATCGGATCTTCAATGGATAAGATATGCGTATAAGCATTGACATTAATATGATTCACCATAGCCGCCAATGTTGTTGACTTTCCAGATCCTGTAGGACCTGTTACCAACACTAGGCCGCGTGTTTTTTTGGTTAGTTCTTCAAAAATTGGGGGTGCCTTCAAGGTTTCCAAACTCAATACCTCGGAAGGAATCGTTCTAAATACCGCTGCTGCACCACGATTCTGATTAAAGGCATTGACTCTAAATCGTGCAATACCGTGAAGTTCAAAGGAAAAATCTGTTTCCATGAATTGTTCAAAATCCCGACGCTGTCGGTCGGTCATAATGTCATAAATTAACCCATGAACCTCTTTGTGATCCAGAGTCGGTAAGTCTATTTGACGTATGTCACCATCCACTCTAATCATCGGCGGTAGACCCGAAGAAAGATGTAAATCAGACGCTTTTTGTTGCACAGAGAAAGTTAACAATTCAGAAAGTTCCATAAAACCCAACAACCTTTAAAAGAAATACACCTATCAAATCTAGTTGACGATTCTTTTTTTAACAGAACTATTGTTTAATAGAGGACCTCTTTATTATTATTGCTTTTATGAACCCTTATAGTGATCGGATTAGCCACATACAACAAACCATTGCAACAGCAAACCTAGGCAGCCCTAATCCAGAACAAGCCATACAATTACTGGCTGTCAGTAAAACGAAGCCAAGCCGTGATCTTAGCTTAGCTTATCAGGCCGGACTTCGTCATTTTGGAGAAAGTTATTTACAAGAAGCGCTTGCTAAACAGGACCAACTGGCCCATTTTGCTATCACTTGGCATTTCATTGGTCCTATTCAATCCAATAAAACGCGCGCCATCGCTAATAATTTTTCCTGGGTACACAGCGTTGATCGCTTAAAAATAGCCAAACGTTTAAATGAACAACGCGCGCCACACCTCTCGCCACTCAACATATTTTTACAAATCAACATCAGTGGCGAACCCAGTAAATCAGGCGTTAGTCTTGATCAACTCCCTACCTTAATCAGTGAAATTAGAGTACTTAAAAATCTTTCACTTAGAGGGGTCATGGCTATTCCTGAAAAACAAGCCGACTATGATGCTCAATGTCGGCCTTATCGCGACATTTATCGGGCTATCCAACAATTAAAAGAACCTGACTTAAATCACTTTTCCTTTGGTATGAGTGGTGACATGACAGCAGCCGTCCACGAAGGTGCCACCATAGTCCGTGTCGGCACAGCATTATTCGGTCAGCGTAACTAATATTCAGAACAAAAAAAAACGGATTAGCTGACTCAGCCTAATCCGTTTCTAAACCACCTAATGCTTTGTTTAAAACATTACGTTGTCTCGCGACTCGGTGTTAAAGAGTCGTCATCATCTTTTTTTGATGCCATCAACTGCTTATAAAAAGGCCATCGACTAACATGAAGCTGTGCTCTGATAGGTGTTTTAATAACCGATACACATAACGCTATCGAGAATAAACACCAAACTGCCGCATACTCATTAGGATCAGATGTTGTTGCCAACGAGATGATAGGCCCTGCAAACAGATGAAACGTTACAAAACGCCAAGAACCATATAAAAAGGGTAGCAAGAAACCACCGAGAATATAGCCGACCCCATGTAAACCACGCGTATTAGCGATTCCATAAGCCATAGGATCTGACCAAATATCATTCAAAGGCATCATCCATGCAATATGCCAATCGCCTGATACGGAACAAAGCTCCGGACCACAGAAAACTTCCAATCCGTAATCACAAGTACCGGTATTTGCAAACGGATACATCTTAACGACCATCATCAATGCCGTAACGGCACAAACCGCATAAACGTAAACGAAAATTTTCTCTTTAACTTCTTTAGGAATAAAGTACATTGCAATCATATTAACGAAGAACGGCTGAAAGGCTATATGAACGTAGCCAAACAGCGTTAATATCTGATTATTGAGATTCCCACATAAATCAATATACACATACGTAAACGCTTGCAACAATTCCATTAATGCAAAATAAACTAATGGAATATATAATTCTTTCGATTCGCCTTTTCTAGCAACATATACGGCTGTCCCGAGACCGACTGTCGCTAAGACTGCTGATGCTTCACCACTCCAACACATTTCTCATACCTCTTCTAAGATGCTATTCTTAACAATGCCCATGAGCCTAAACGACACAATAAAGCAATAAAACCCGTCATTATACCCTAAAAAAATAAATTGGAATCAACAACATGCCTTTTAGAGATCACAAAACAACACATTTACACCCATACACCATTTTATTTTAAGCCTTTACGGCATCACCTTCTCCAGTACACCTGAAAATCCAGCCTCTTATTAAAACCACTCTACCCGCCACTCATGACTAACCCCTTGTTACAACTTTATCCCCACCCGCACCAAGAAGTTCCTTTGCAAGGTCTCTACCTACAACAAAAAATACATCGACTGGGCCAGTCTGGAAAACCCTTTGTTTATGCCAATTTTCTTTCCAGCCTTGACGGACGGATTGCACTAACCAATCCTCTCAGCGGACAATCAGTAACCCCTAAGACACTCACCACGCCCAGCGATTTCAGATTATTTTTGGAACTTCATGCTCAGGCTGATTGTTTAATTACCCATGGCGGATACATGCGTGCCTTATCGGAAAAACGTCTGGGTAATATCCTCAGCCTCAATGCCCACAGTGAACACACTGATTTAGTCTCTTGGCGCCAACAGAACAACCTCTCAACGCAACCGGCTCTGGTTATTGTAAGCGCCAGCCTTGACTTCCCCATTCCTAAAGAACTTGAATCACGAAAAGAATCTGTTTTTATTGCAACCGGAAAAAACGCACCGCCTGAACGCATCAACGCGTGGCAGAAAAAAGGCTTTCAGGTCTTAATAGCCGGTGCCAATAAACTGGTTCAAGGAAAACCCTTAACCCAACAACTCGGCCAGCGGGGATTTAAAAGCATCTACTTAATTGCAGGCCCTATGATCCTTCACACCATGCTAGAAGACCGGCAACTGTCTCGTCTCTACCATACGCAGTCAGAGCAACTACTAGGCGGCAACGACTTCCATACTCTACTGTCAGGAAAAGCCCTTAGTCCGCCATTAAATTTGAAACTGTCAACACTCTATTATGAGCCTGCCAGCAATCAAGCGCCAGGGCAGCTTTTCTTTCAATACGATGTTTAATAATCCTTACACTAAACAACTCTACCTTAACTACTCCGCTGACCCACTCGTTTTAGCAATTCTTCAGCAGACTCTTTACGTTCCGAGTACCGATCCAGAAAATAATCTTGCTTATCACGCAAGAGCAAGGTGAATTTAACCAACTCCTCCATAACATCAACCACACGGTCGTATAACGCTGAAGGTTTCATTCGATTATCATCATCAAACTCCAGCCAGGCCTTAGGCACTGAAGACTGATTAGGAATAGTTACCATGCGCATCCAACGCCCCAAAACACGCATTTGATTCACTGCATTAAATGATTGCGACCCGCCACACACCTGCATAACCGCTAATGTTTTACCCTGAGTGGGTCTGACAGCCCCAATCGCCAACGGCACCCAATCAATCTGAGATTTCATCACACCGGTCATCGCACCATGGCGCTCCGGTGA